>PMQB01000039.1 GCA_003169195.1 Bryobacterales bacterium | reverse complement strand
AAAACTCTTTTAGCTTCTTTCGGAGCCGGTGCGCTTCCACCCGGGCAATGGCGTCCTGGTTGGAATCGAATGTATCGGGTCGCCCAAAGACTTCGGTGGCGATGTTGTATTCGCGAATCTGCTCACTCTCGCCATTCAGATACTTCTCTCCCACATAGCGCAACAGGTTGGCTAAACGCGGCGAACGCCCCAACCGCACCACCATTGCGGCCAACTCGGCGCGCTCTTTCTCTATGCTCAGCGCAGGAGGAACCCGCAATTCTTGCATCCCAAAGCACCCTCAACTAAACGAATATCTTATAGTAACAACTTTCCCCGGGAAAATTGCGTACATCATTGTTTTTCAACAACGTACCAAGTCTTCCTACTACCCGGTGAAACGGTCTGTACAAAAATTAACGTTTCAATCTGGAGACTGTGTGTTAAACAATAGCCACTAGACTACGGTGTGATGCAAAGTGCCTAGCACTCTGCAAACTGGCAAATCTAATTTCAGCAAGGGGCTTCTATGTCGAGCTTTTCCCTGCCCAAGTTGATGAACACCTCAACGTTTGGTCAGTATCCAGGGCGATACACTAATTCCGCCGGACTGTTCCTGGCAGTCTTCCTTCTTTCCACTTTCGCAGCTTTCGGACAAAATTCAACCGGCTCCCTCAAGGGTACGGTCACCGACCCCACGGGTGCGGTTATTCCAAAGGCGAAGGTCATCTTAACCAACGAAGCCACAAACGTCACACGCGACACAGTGTCGAACGACAGTGGATTCTTTAACTTTGCCGCTGTCCAGCCAGCTACCTATTCGGTGACGATTTCGGCTAACGGCTTTCAATCCTGGGAAGAGAAAGACATCGCTTTCACCCAGGCTGCTAACGTCACGCTGCCCAGCATCGTTCTGCAGGTTGGCAACTCCAAGCAACAGATTGAAGTGATTTCTGCTGCGGAATTGCCTGTGCCGACGGATACGGGCCAAGTCAGCCAGACCTTGAACGAACACATGATCACCGAATTGGCGATTCAGGGCCGCGACGCCGCTGAGTTGATCAAGATCATGCCTGGTATGGGCATGAACACAGGTCTCGGGAACAGCATGTGGAGCAGTTTGACCACCCAGAGCAACAGCGGTCCTATCGGCGCATTCAGCGCGGGCGGCACGCAACCTAACGGTGGCATGACGATGACTCTGGATGGTGCGAATTTGCTCGATCCAGGCAACCAGGGTACACAGACCTCGAACGTGAACCAAAACCAAACGGCAGAAGTCACCATTTTGACCTCAGCCTACGGTGCGGAATTCGCCAAGGGCCCAGTTACGTTCCAGGCAATTGGCAAGAGCGGTGGCGACCACTTCCACGGCGGCGCTTATTTCTATGCCCGCAATGGTATTTTTAGCTCGGAAGATTCGTTCCTGAAAAACCAGGGCGTTGCCAAGCCAAACGATAGCTACTACTATCCAGGCGGCGACATCGGCGGCCCGGTGATTATTCCTCATACCAACTTCAATCGTAACCACGACAAGCTGTTCTTCTATGCCGCTTATGAAAATATGCGCCAGAATCCGGAAGGCAGTCTTCTTAGCCGCTTTATTCCCACGCAAACGATGATGAACGGCAACTTCAGCCAGTCTTATCTGAACACTCTTGGATCGGGCTTTGCAAACACCTTTGGATCGGCTGCCACGGCACCATGCGCGACATCTTGCACCGGGAATCCGAATGGTCTTCCTGGCGGCATGATTCCGGTTTCACAGTTGGATCCGAATTCGCAGGCACTCTACAAGCTGATGCCTCAACCAAACGCTAACCCGGCCACGACCGGTGGCTACAACTATCAATACTTGAATCAACTTCCGGTTGACCGCTGGGAACTGAGACTCCGCGGCGATTACAACATCAACGAGAGCACGAAGCTCTTCTTCTCTTACACCAAACAAGACGAAACAGATCTCAATCCAATCAGCGTTTGGTGGTATGCAGGGAACTCGATTCCTTATCCTTCCGCAATGCCGGCGTATCAAGTTTCACAAGTCTATAGCGCGAACTTGACTCACAGTTTCTCGCCCACGTTGACGAACGAATTCGTGTTCGCGGACGCCACCTTTATCAATCCGATCGGCTTGACTAATCCTGCTGCGGTCAATCCCGCAAAAGTCGGATTCAATATGACGGGTCTATTCACCAACGGATTCACCCCGCAAATTCCTAACACCACCAGTTGGAGCGGCACCGTTCCTGGCTATCTGGCGCCCACTTTCGGCCAGAAGTGGCAGAGTGGCGATTTCGGCAAGCTCTCCCAAGCTCCGAACATGTCCGACAACATCACGAAGGTCGCCGGTACGCACACGCTCAAAGCCGGCTTCTACTGGGATTTTGCTCGAAACCAGCAAACCGCCAGCAACTACACGGGCAATCCACAGGGCACGCTCGACTATGAGAATTATGGGTATAACACCTCTGGCAACGCCTTGGCCGATTTCGCCATGGCTCGCATCACCGGCTTCACGCAAGCCAACGATGCTCAGGTGCAGGACTTCAAATACTACCAGTATTCGTTCTTCTTGAACGACCAATGGAAAGCCAGCCGTCGCTTAACTTTGACCCTCGGCGTTCGCTTTGACCACATGGGCCAATGGGTGCCTTCGGGCAAAGAAGGTCTTGCCGTTTGGGATCCCGCTCAATACAACGCCACATGCACCAACTGTGCCTTTACTGGTCTCTTGTGGCACGGAATCAACACCAGCATTCCGCTGTCGGGTTTCCCCTCCAAGCCGTTCTTCATCGAGCCGCGCTTCGGCGTTGCCTACGACGTATTCGGCAATGGCAAAACCGTTCTTCGTGGTGGCTTCGGTGTCTACCGCTACCAGCTTTCTTACAACACCGCCAGCGAAGGCTTCAACGCCCCCGCCGCGGTTGTCACAGAGAGCACAACGTGGAATTGCTGTATCGGCTACAACTCGTTCAATCAGTTCTCGCCCACTTTAGGCGCGGCTGGTTTGGGTTCGAGCATCAACGCTCTGCAGATGGGTGACAGCAAGACTCCGTACACCGAGAGCTATAACTTCACCATTTCACAGCGCACACCTTGGAACTCGGTTGCCGAATTCCAATACTCCGGCAACCAGAGCCATGATCTGCTAGGCGACAGCGCCCTGACGAACCAGGATTTGATTCCGCTGGGCACGTTCTTCAAACCAGATCCGCTGACGGGACAGATTGTTTCGCCCACGGCAAGCAACTTCAATGCCAACGATTACTATCCTTTCCATCAGTACACGGGCATCCAGTTGGTAGAACACAACAACTATCAGTACTACAACGCGTTCATCGCCACCTGGCAGAAGCAAACGGGTAAAACCACCTTCACCACGAACTACACGTTCAGCAAAGTGCTAGGTATTCGCGATGGTAATTCCGGCAATGGCGGCGGCAACGGCTCGCTGCTTGATCCGTTCAGCAACTCTGCCAACTACGGCGTTCTGGCCTATGACCACTCGCAGATCTTCAATGCTGCGTACGTTGTCAATTTGCCGAAGCCGATTCATGACAACAAGCTCTTGGGCGGAGTCGTAAACGGCTGGGAGTTTTCAGGCATCACCCAGTTGCAAAGCGGCGCTCCGATTCAGCCGAACACTGGCGGTAACCTCAATGTTCAGTTGCCCGGCGGTTCACAATACAGCAATTCGGCCCAATTGGGTACCAACTCAATGAACATCAACCCGTTTTTGACGTGCGATCCACGTAGCGGTTTGAAATCTGGGCAATACTTCAACACCAGTTGCTTTACCCTACCCACCGGTGGGAACCCCGGCAACATTATCTGGCCCTACATTCACGGCCCGGCGTTCTTCAACAGCGATCTTTCGCTCTACAAGAACTTCACCGTGAAGGAACACCAGAAGATTCAGCTTCGCCTTGAAGCATTCAACTTCCTCAATCACCCTCTGCCGCAATTCGGGCTACAGGGCAACAATGACATCAAGTTGAATTTCAACGGGCCCAACAACACGGCCAGCGCGACCAACACAAACGCTCTGACCACTGGGTTTGTCAACTTTACAACCGGTCGCCGCGTTGTTGAATTCGCTGTGAAGTACAACTTCTAAAATAGCGAACCGCACTAAGCGACAATCAAAACAGGAGGGGGCGCAACATGCCCCCTCTTGCTATTTCCAGGAACCTCTTCTTTTTGAACTACTTCTCTCGCACGTTCGCCTTTCTTACCAGCGCTGTTCTTCTCCAGTCGCAAACATCTCCTATTACCTTCGAACTCAAATCGCTTCCCTTCCATCTCGAAAGCGGCGAAACCTTACGCCGTCACGAGCCCGCCACCATGGTCGGCGGCATCGCCATCTTCGACTTCAACAAAGACGGTAAGCCCGATATCTTCTTTACCAACGGCGCCAACATTGCCACACTGCAAAAAGATGACCCGAAGTATTCCAACCGCCTGTTCCGCAACGACGGCAACGGCGTCTTCACCGACGTCACCGCCAAAGCCGGTTTAGCTGGCACGGGCTTCGATATCGGAGCCGCTGCTGCCGACTACGATAACGATGGCTACCCTGATCTTTTCGTCGCCGGCGTCCATCACAACACGCTCTATCACAACAACGGCGATGGCACATTCACAGACGTCTCCGCCAAGGCCGGCCTCAATCAACCTGACGCGAAGTTCGGCCCGCTCTGGGCCGTCGCGGCCGCTTGGGTCGATGTAAACAACGATGGCTTACTCGATCTGTTCGTCGTGAATTATGAGCAGTGGGATTACGCCACAGATCCGGTGTGTTCGTATGGAGGCCA
>PMQB01000362.1:5607-22143 GCA_003169195.1 Bryobacterales bacterium | reverse complement strand
CGTCGCGGGTGAGGCCCATGGAGAGCAGTACGTGCGAGGGTTCGAGAGAACCACTGCTACAGGCGGCGCCGGTGGAGACGGCCATCTGGCGCATGTCGAGCGCGATAACGAGCGCTTCGGCCGAGATGCCACGAAAAAGAATGTTGCTGGTGTTAGGCAGGCGCGGCGTCTGCGCGGCGTTGATTTCGATGTCGGGCAGACGGCTGCGGAGTTGTGTTTCGAATTGATCGCGAAGGGTGGCTACGATCTCGGCTGATGATGCGACGGCTAGTTCGGCCGCGTGGGCAAAGGCGATGGCGGAGGGGACGTTCTCCGTACCGGGACGGCGCTCGCGCTCATGGCGGCCGCCGAACTGAATGCGCTGCAGGGGCGTGTTCTTGCGAACAAAGAGAGCGCCGACACCTTTGGGACCGAAAATTTTGTGGGCGCTGAGGGAGTAGAGATCGACTGGGGTGCGCGAGAGATCCACCGGAATTTTGCCGAAGGCCTGGACGCCGTCGGAATGAAGATAGATGGTTTGACCGGCGGTGCGGCGAAGGCGGACGAGCTTGGCAATTTCGTCTAGCGGTTGAATAGCGCCGGTTTCGTTGTTGGCGTGCATAACGGAGACGAGGAGCGTTTCGTCCCGCAGGGCGGCTGCGAGGGATTCGGCAGACTTGACGTAGGTGACGGCGATGCCTTCGTTTTCGAGTTGACGGAAAGGTTCGAGAACGGCCGGATGCTCAATGGCCAAAGTGACGGCGTGAGCGGGCTTTGGAGCGTTGCGGAGCAGACCAAGTATTGCGAGATTATTGGACTCAGTGCCGCCGCTGGTGAAAACAATTTCGGCGGGAGCGACGTGGAGGATATCGGCAATGGTGCGGCGAGACTCTTCCAGACGCTGGCGGGCGAGTTGGCCAGCGCGGTGGGTGCTGGACGGGTTGCCGTAGACGTCGCGAACAGCAGCCGAAAGGGTGGCGGCGACTTCGGACGCGAGGGGAGTGGTCGAATTGTGGTCGAAGTAATGCAAAGAGGAGAAAACGAGCGCTTTCCCCTTGATTTTAGCAGTGCTAGTCGGCGATGCCGGGGTTGGGGGCATCGATGCCAAGGGCGGTGGCGAGAGCGATCAAGTGGTCTTGTTCCTCTACAAGAATGCCGCGCAGGCTTTCGGAGATTGAGAATTCGTTGAGTTCGTCGGCTTGCTTGACGCGGCGACGGTATTGACGAATGGTCTCTTTCTCGTTGTCGAGATCGAACTGGAGCATCTCTTCGGCCTTCTCGGAAGTCTTCACGGGCTTTGGGGTGACGCCTGGCATGCCGCCGAGATAATCAATGTGATTGGAAATCTTGAGGGCGTGATCGAGCTCCTCTTTGGCGTGGACGGCAAGTTCGTCGGCGATGTTCATATAGGCGGCGCCTTTGAGGACTTGCGAATAGTTAACGTACGCGATGATGGCCTGGTATTCGCGCGCTAGATCTTCGTTGAGTGCAGCGATCAACTTCTCACGGGTCAATGTACTCGTTGTTGATTCTGGTTTAGCTTCGGCTGTAGGCATGATGGGGAGACTCTGACAGCCGAGAATTCATTTCGTTTAGTGTGGCGTACTGTCATCTATACGAGGCCATTTCAGTGCTATTCTAAAGGTTCACTCCATCCCCACAGAGCACGGAATCGACACCATTTTGAAGATTGGATTTGTAAGTTTAGGCTGTCCGAAGAACTTGGTTGACACCGAGGTCATGATGGGTCAGCTGGTAGCCGACGGTCACGAACTGACGCCGCAGCCGGCAGACGCGGATGTCATAGTTGTCAACACTTGCAGTTTTATTGATCCTGCCAAACAAGAATCGGTGGACACGATTCTGGAGATGGCGGAATACAAGAAGACTGGCAAGGCGCAACGTCTGGTTGTGGCGGGTTGTTTGGTGGAGCGGTTTCGGGCAGACATCCAGAAAAACATTCCAGATGTGGATGCGGTGCTGGGGACGAACGAACTCGAAAAAATCACAGCATTGTGCGAAGGGCTTGAGCCTAAGAAGATGCCAGTGGGGCCTTACCTCTATCACGATCTGACGGAACGAGTTTTCACGACGCCGCGGCATTCCGCTTACATCAAGATCGCGGAAGGGTGTGATCATCCTTGCACGTTCTGTATCATTCCGCAGTTTCGTGGGAATTTCCGGAGCCGGCGCTTTGAAAGTGTGATCAACGAAGCGACGCGCATGTTTGCGATGGGCGTGCGCGAGATCAATCTGATTGGACAAGACACGACTTGCTATGGCGAAGATCTGGGCTTGAAAGATGGCTTAGCTGAATTGCTGGCGCGGCTGGCGCAGATTCCGACGGAGCTTCCAAAGTGGGTCCGTTTTCTGTATGCCTATCCGAATAAGGTGACGCAAAAACTGCTGGATACGATTGCCGCGCACGAATCACTGGTGAAATATATTGATATGCCGCTGCAACATGCAAGCGGGGCGGTGCTGAAGCGCATGAAGCGCGGTGCCAATGCGGACATTTTTCTGAAGCTGCTGGAACGGATTCGCGCGACGATTCCGGGCGTGGCCGTTCGCACCAGCATGATTGTGGGCTTCCCAGGAGAGACCGATACGGATTTTGAAGAACTCTGTCAGTTTGTGGAAGCCGCCCAGTTTGACCGGCTGGGTGTGTTTTCCTATAGCGATGAGGAAACCAGTAAGAGCTTTGCACTGGATGCGAAGGTGGACAAACGCACGATCTATCAACGCAAGCGCAAGCTGATGGCGCTGCAACGCCGCATTTCGTCGAAGCGCAACAAGCGGCTGATCGGTTTTGAGTTTCCGGTGCTGGTGGAAGGGCCTTCGAAAGAAACAGAACTTCTTTGGGAGGCACGACTGGCCACGCAGGCGCCCGAAATTGACGGGGTTTGCTATATCAATGATGCCGAACCGGGCGAGCCGCGGGCTGGGGAAATGCGCATGCTGCGAATTACTGAGGCGCACGATTACGACTTGATTGGGCATTTGACGAACTTGCCTGAGCGTGAAGTACAGGCTACGGCGAGACAAGCAGCAAATCCTTTCCCAATTTTGAGTGCGCAAGCAGTGCGCGCGCACGGCATTCCCGTTCGATAATAGAAGACGAACCGTGCGTTGTCCTATTTGTAAGAAAGAAGTCCCGCTTGATGGCCCTGAGATGCCTTTCTGCGGCAAACGTTGCCGCATTATAGATTTGGGCAACTGGGCCGATGAGACCTATAAAATCTCGACACCTACTTACCAAAGCGAATTCAGCGAATCTGAAGAAGAGATGGACGAAGGCCCGCAGCGGTGAACCGACTCGCGGTAACGCTGGCTACTTGGTTCGGCTGCGGTTACTTTCCCTGGGGTCCGGGTACGGCTGGCTCGCTGGCAGCAGTGTTGATTGCCGTAGGATTGCACACTTATTTGGGCGCGGGCCGCATGACTTTGGCTGTCCTCGTGATGATTTTTTTGTTACCGGGTATCTGGGCGTCCTCGCGGACGGCTCGAGTACTTAAAATAGAGGATCCGAGCATCGTGGTGGTGGACGAAGTTTTGGGGCAATGGCTGACGCTTCTTGGAGCCTCAACTTTGAATTGGAAGACGTTTTTGGCAGCTTTCTTGCTGTTTCGGTTGTTTGATATCTGGAAACCGTGGCCCATTCGGCGGCTGGAGAATCTGCCCGAAGGTACGGGAATTGTGGTGGACGATCTGGGTGCCGGGGTTTATGGCGCGATTGTCTTATCTATAAGTGGTAGTTTGGGACTTTACTAGTATGGCGACAAAACAACAGGGGGCACAACAGTCCCCGGCCCGTCCGGTGATTGCAAAGGTAGAACCGACAGCCGCGATTTCGGGGGGCGAATTGCACATTCGCGGGGAACATCTGGCCAATGACGGTCTATCGACCGTTCGTTTGGGCAATCAAAAAGCTCACCTCATTGTGGCGGGCGATTCGTATATCATTGCGCGCGTTCCGGACTCGGCGATTGTGGGCGAAGTGCAGGTTTCGGCAGGCGGTGCGATGAGCGCCACGCATGAGACGCATTTGGGAATCCAGATTGCTGAGAGTTTGCATCCGGTGGCCAACCCAGCGGTGGATCGCGAAGGAAATGTGTACACCACGTTTAGCGGTTCGCGCGGACACAAAGCGCCTGTTTCGGTTTACAAGACCGATACCAGCTACAACACGCGTCCGTTTGTCACCGATTTGATGAATGCCACGGGACTGGCATTTGACCGGGATGGCATCCTTTACGCATCGAGCCGGCACGACGGAATTATTTATCAAATTACTCCGGGCGGCAACATGTCGGTCTATGCAGAGGGCATGGGTGTGGCGACGGGTATCGCGTTTGACCGCGACGAGAATCTTTATGTCGGCGACCGCAGCGGCACGGTGTTCAAAATCAGCCGTTCGCGCCAAATTTATGTCTTCGCTACCTTAGAACCTTCGATTGCGGCGTATCATTTGGCGTTTGGGCCTGAGGATTATTTGTATGTGGCGGGACCAACTACTTCGAGCTTTGATGCGGTGCATCGCATTTCGAAAGCTGGCGAAGTGGAAACCTACTATCGAGGGTTGGGCCGACCACAGGGAATGGCGTTTGACGCCGATGGACGGCTGTATGTCGCGGGATCACTGGCAGGCCGACGCGGCATTGTTCGCTTCAGCTTAGACCGCAAACCTGACCAGTTCCTTTCTGGACCGGGGATTGTGGGATTGGCCTTTACGCCCTCGCGTTCCATGGTGGTAACCACGCAAAGCGCGCTCTTCCGAGTAGATGTGGGCATCGCCGGCTGGCCACTCATCTAAGATCAGAAGATTACTTCAACATCATGTCGACACTTTCCTCGGCCGTGACGCCGAAGCTCGCCGAAATTATCGCGATTGGCAGTGAGCTTTTGACTCCACAACGCGTGGACACGAATTCGTTGATCATCACGCAGAATTTGAACCTGGTGGGTGTAGAGGTTTTTACCAAACAGGTAATTGGCGACGATCGCGAGCGACTGACAGACGCAATCCAACGAGCGCTGGGCCGGGCCGACATCGTGGTTTTGATCGGCGGTTTAGGGCCAACGGAAGACGACTTGACGCGAGATGCGGCAGCGGCCGCGCTGGGACGAAAACTTGAGCATTCGGCTGAACAGGAAGCCATTCTGGCGGCTCGCTTTCGCAGTATCAATCGGCCGATGGCGCAGAACAATTTGCGGCAAACGTATTTGATTGATGGCGCAGAGGCGTTGCCGAATCCGAACGGCACTGCACCGGGACAGTTTGTGGTGACGCCGCGTGGGGCGCTGGCGCTGCTGCCCGGACCGCCGCGCGAACTGAAGCCGATGGTAGAGCGAGAGTTGATACCGCGCCTGAAACCGCTGTTGCCGCCGCAAGTGATTAAGGTGCGGAGCTTCCGGATCACGGGCATTGGCGAATCTGATCTGGATACGCTGATTGCGCCTGTGTACAGCAAGTACACGAATCCGGTGACGACTGTGCTCTCGGCGATTGGCGATTTGTGGGTGCATTTGCGCGCGCAGGGCAATAGCGAAGCCGAAGTCGACGCGCTGCTGAAAGAAGTGGGCGATCCGATTGCGGAGTTGCTGGGTGATCGTGTCTACAGCACCGATGGCGAGGACACGTTAGAGCTGACCGTGGGGCGTTTGCTTCGTGAGAGAAGCGCAACGGTAGCGACGGCGGAAAGTTGTACGGGCGGCATGATTGCGGCACGATTGACAGATGCGGCGGGCAGTTCGGACTACTTTGTGGCCGGCTACGTTACCTATACGGATCAGCAGAAGAACGCAATTCTGGGAGTGCCGCAAGAGTTATTGGACAAGCACACCGCCGTGAGTGAGCCGGTGGCTTTGGCGATGGCAGAGGCGGCACAGCGATTGAGTGGAGCGACGTACGGCGTGGCCACTACCGGCTATGCAGGGCCTGGCGGCGGGACTGAAGCGGAGCCGGTGGGCACTATGTATCTGGCGATTGCGGGACCCAAAGGCGCCACGCGTTGCTCACGTATACGTCACGGTGCGGACCGTTATCGGAACCGCACCTTGGCAACGCAGTTTACTTTGGATTTGCTCCGAAAGAGTCTTCTGGGAACGATCCACCCGAAGCCTCTGTAGCTTTCTCTGAAGCAGCTAGATCGATATTGGCGAGCGGAATACGTTTGCTGTTGGGCTTGCTGAAATCCCAGAACATACCATCGACGATGGCATAGTTCTGCACTTCGAGCTTTTGGCCACTCTTCAAAATCAAAATGATGGGCAAGCTAGGAGGATCGGGTGCGGGCGCTGGCTGCTGTTGCATCTGATCTTGCTCGGGACCTGCATAGGGGATGGGCGGATAGTAGGAACCGGGACCGGTTTCTACGTTCGGATCTTGCATGGCGGCGTAGGGGCCATACTGATCGGCGGGCGCATACGGCGCGTATGACTGAGAGTCGTAATAAGGATCGTAAAAATCGTTACCCCAATAACCCAGTCCATACGCCGGATAAAGTCCCACGCCATAATAACCATAACGACCGGGTCGACGTACGGGATACACCCCACCTCGGCCGCCGCCGCCATAAACCGGCCGATTCGCCGTCGTTGTGGGAGGCCAGCCGTAGTGAATCTGATTGCTATACGCTCCACGGTTGATGCCGGTGAAACCGGACGGATAAGACTGAAGACCGATGGGCGGAGGAGAAACTACACGAGCGGGTGTAAAGCCGGAATAACCGGATGAGGATCGTGCGGCCGGGGCGGAAGCGTGGAAGCCACCGCTAGAGTGTCCACCGCCCCCGCTATGACCACCGCCACCGTGTTGTGCCAGCAGTAGACCAGCGGCACTGAATGCTATGAGGGAACAGTTCGCTAGCATCCGCATTTGATTCAACCTCTCTCTTATTCCAGCCTAGCGCCTTTTGGTCTTGTTAAAGTGCACATTAAAGTACTAGAAGGGGCAAGGCTTCGATACTCTATAGGCGGGTCTGTCGCGTGTCACGTTGCAAAAATCTGGCAACCCTTGGGATGCTTGTCTCCTTCTGTTGGGCACAGGAGGCTCCGCTCATTCGAAGTTCCACGCGTGAAGTGGTGCTTGAGGTGTCGGTGCGCGACAAGCATGGGAAACCATTCAAAAAAGTAGGCCAGGAGGACTTGGCGGTTTTTGAAGATGGCGTACGGCAGGAGTTGCGATCATTCCGACTGGTGAGCGGCGTTGAGGCAAGCGCCCAGGAGAAACAGCGATCAGCGAGCACGGCGCTCAACCCGATTCGAACAGTCAATTTGGTGTCTCTCGTGATGGGCAATCTGCTCATGCGAACTAGAGCGGACGCGTTTAAAGCCGCTCGGAAATTCGCCGACACACAGGTTCGTCCTAATACGTTTATCGCGTTGTTTGCGATGGCTCCTCATGGGAGGATGCTGCAACGGTGTAAATTTACGAATCATCGCGAAGAATTGCTGAAAGCTATTGACGCGCTCGAGAAGGAACCAGTGTTAGTTGTTTCGAACTACTTTCCGAACGATCCGTTAGCTGACTGTCTCGCCCCTAGAGGCGACATTGCAGATGTGGAAGCCCTGCAAACGCTGATTCGCGATTTGGGTCCGTTGCCTTACCAGAAAACTGTGATGTTGTTCATTGGCGATCTTGATCGACCTGCCGGTATGGCCGAATCGTGGTTTAGCCTGATCGAAAAGGCACGGGCGGCAAAGGTCAGTTTTATGGCTGGTCAGCAGAGTCTTTGAGCTTTGACTGCGATCCTTTAGCAGGCGCAAGCGCGGCTTTGAGTNNAACTACAACGGACACCAACCGATTCCAGTCCGTCCGGCATTGACTGATGCAGCGCACGTAGGAGAAATGGGCACCGTTCGCTGGGCAGCGGCGGGTTCAAACTGGCATCAGTCGGCCGTTGACTTGACCACCAGCACGGGCGGCTTCTTTCTTGACAACGCCAACAACACCGATCTCTTACAGACGGTCATGGACGATGTGGATACACGCTACGAAGTCTCTTACCGGCGAACTAGCGAATTGCTAGACGGAAGATTCCACAAAATCGAAGTGAAACTAGCGCGGACCGATTTGCGAGTGGATACGCGCGAGGGTTACTTCGCTGTACCCGATGAAGCTTCGTTGACCGAGGCGGATATGGCGGCTTTGCGCGCGCTGAACATGAAGCCGCTGCCACAAGCTTTTGACTTCGAAGCGAAGGCGTTTTGGTTTCGCGAGCAACGGAAGGAAAGCCAGTACTCGATTGTGTTCGATGTGCCTGTTTCGCATTTAACGGCGAAGGCGGAACCAGAACTGAAGCGACATGCATTCCACGCTATTCTGTTTGCGGACGTTAAAAATGCGAATGGAGAGATCATTTCGCGGTTCAGCAAAGATGTACCGTCGGAGGTGTCGGACGAATACCTGCCGCAGGTACAAACCGACCGTTTGACATTTGAACGTTCAATGCTGCTGCCTGCGGAGGCGCGCTATGTTGAGACAGTAGTGGTGGACAGCGAAGGGAAACGGTCAAGCGTGAAAGTGTTTCCGCTGCCCACTCGCGAAGCTGGGAGTTTATCGATGAGTGACATCGTGCTTGCCAAGCGGATAGATACTCTTGAGGGCGCGGCCGACGCAACAGACCCGTTTCAGTTTAATGGCAAACGAGTGGTTCCGTCTTTGGCACAAACCGTTACAGCCAATCAAAAGCTTTTGGCATTTGCCTTCGTTTATCCAAATCCGAAAAGTGCAGAAAAACTTGGGTTGACGATTCGCTGCCTGCGCGATGCCAAACTGATGGCGGATCGCACCGCTAGCAACTTGCCGCAGCCGGACGCAAGTGGCCGAGTGCCGGTGTTGATCGATGTCACGGCGATACCAGGCGCTTATACGGTGATGATCAAGGCTATGCAGGGTAGCGATTCGATCGAGCGCGCATTGACTTATTCGGTTTTAGCCAAATAGCAAAGTTGGCTGCGCTTTACCTCGCCGCTACAATGGTTAATTCACATGCGGCTGGCTCTGGCTCAAATCAACAACACGGTGGGCGATCTTGATGCGAACGCTGCCAAAATTCTGGAATTTGCCGCAAAAGCTGAGCAGTTGGGTGCCGATGTGACTGTTTTTCCGGAGCTGGCGCTGACCGGGTATCCGCCGCGGGATTTGGTGGAAAAGCATTCGTTCTTGGATCGGACCGCCTTGGTGCTGCAAAACATTGCCGAACAGAGCGCGAAACTGAAGACGGCGCTGATATTGGGTTATGTTGCGCGTGCCCCGGAAAATGCCGCGATTCGGGCGCAAAACGCGGCGGCGGTGATTCAAAACGGGAGCATTGTTTTCAAGCAGGTGAAAATGCTGCTACCAAATTACGACGTGTTTGATGAAGCCCGCTACTTTTGGCCAGGCACATCGCAGGAGCTTTGCGAACTTTGCGGTGTGAAAGTAGCGCTGGCTATTTGCGAAGACGGTTGGAACGATAAACAGTTCTGGCAGCAGCGGCGTTATCAGCGCGACCCGATTGAGGAACTGGCCAATAAGGGTGCGGACGTCATTGTTTCGATTAACGCATCGCCCTGGAACATTGGCAAGCGGCATGAACGCGAGGATATATTTCGAGCAACAGCCAAACGGTTTGGTTTGCCGCTGGTCTATGTGCACATGGTGGGCGGGAACGACCAGCTTGTTTTCGACGGCACGAGTTTCGCGATGTCGGCGCAGGGTGAAGTTGTTGCGCGTGCCAAGTCGTTTGAGGAAGATCTGATTGTTTTCGACACGGCCACGAACAGCGGGGACGATCATAGCAATCACGTAGTGGATAATGACGCTGCTTTCCAGGCGCTGGTGTTGGGGACTCGCGATTATATTCGCAAGTGTGGTTTCCGCAGCGTACTGGTGGGATTAAGCGGCGGAATCGATTCGGCATTGGTGGCGGCGATTGCGGTAGAGGCGATTGGCAAGGAGAATGTGATTGGCGTGGGTATGCCGGGGCCGCATTCGTCGGAACATAGTCTGACAGATGCGCGTTCGCTGGCGGAGAATTTGGGTATTCGCTTCGAGGTTGAGTCTATCAATGCGGGGTACAACGCAATGATGGCCACGCTCAACCCGCTGTTTACGGGCTTCCAAGCAGACACGACGGAAGAAAATTTGCAATCGCGTCTACGGGGCGTTACGCTGATGGCACTTTCGAACAAGTTCGGGTCGCTGGTTCTCACAACAGGTAACAAGAGCGAGATTGCAGTTGGCTACTGCACGCTTTACGGAGATATGTGTGGGGGGCTGGCGGTGATCAGCGACGTTCCGAAAACGATGGTCTATCGTCTATCGCGAATCGCGAATAAACGGGCGTTGGAACAAGGCCGGCCGGCAGCGATTCCAGAGAACACATTCATCAAGCCGCCTTCCGCTGAATTGCGTCCAGACCAGAAAGATACAGACAGTCTGCCGGAATACCCGGTGCTGGACGCGATCCTTGAGGCCTATATTGAAAATTACAAAGCGGTGCCAGAGATCGCGGCTCAACTGAACATCTCGGAAGACCTGGTGCGCGACATCGTGCGCAAGGTTGACCGCAACGAATACAAACGGCAGCAAGCCGCACCGGGCTTGCGCATTACCAGGAAAGCATTCGGCGTTGGACGCCGGTTCCCCATAGCTCACAGGTTCACTGAATGAAACGATTATTTCTCATAGCACTGGCGGTTACTGCCGGCACATTTGGCATTCGCATGGCGACATCGCAGAAGGCAGTCCCACAAAGGGTGGGGCCGCTGCCTGATGGCGCGTTTCTATTGAACAGTGGTTGGACGATTCGTCCGGCGGGGCAGCAGGTGGAAGTAGGAACATTTCCCATGAGTTCCGTGCTTTCCAGAAATGGCAAATACCTGCTGGTGCTGAATGCGGGCTATGATCCGCCCACCATTAGCGTGATTGACGTGGCGTCGAAGAAAGAATTGAGCAAGACGCACGTAGCCGATGCCTGGCTCGGGCTGCGGATTGATCCTCGGGCCGACCTCTTTTATGTTGGAGGCGGCACTACCGGCAAAGTATTCGAGTTTGCGCTTGATCCAGATAGCGGCGCAGTCACCCCAAAACGCGAGATACAAGCGGTGGAGGATTTGGCGAATAAAGGCTCGGCACTGATTGGAGATGTGGAGTTATCACGAGATGGGCATTATCTCTATGCTGGGAATTTATATGGAGACGACATAGCGGTTCTCGATGTGCGCGAAGGAAAGTATCTCGGAAGTTGGAAGACGGGCCGGCGGCCGTACCGCATCATGGTTGCGCCTAATGGTCATGAGCTATTAGTGACAGCATGGGGTGACGGCGCTATTTACGTGCATGACAACAAAGATGGCAAGGTGTCTACGAAACTCCGCGTGGGTGCGCATCCCACTGACATGCTGTGGATCAACAAACCTCCCGCGGCAGAAGAAGGCCCATCGAGCAGCTTTACGGGGCGACTCTTTGTCACAGCGGCGAACACTAATAACACTTACGTATTCGGAGTTACGAGCGATGGACAGTTGACTGCACTGGAGACGCTAAATGTTTCTACTACTCCGATGCATCCTCTAGGAATGACTCCTTCGGCGCTGGCAACGGACGAGAAAGGGACGAAGCTGTTTGTTGTTTGTTCTGATGCCAATGCGGTGGCCCAGGTTGACATTTCCGGAGCACATAGCCGGGTAGAGGGGTTTATTCCAACGGGTTGGTACCCAACGACCA
The DNA here is from genome assembly GCA_003169195.1 of Bryobacterales bacterium. Classification (GTDB taxonomy): domain Bacteria; phylum Acidobacteriota; class Terriglobia; order Bryobacterales; family Bryobacteraceae; genus Bog-105. The sequence goes on along the minus strand of PMQB01000362.1, from coordinate 10,451 downwards.
TCACGGCGCTCAAGGGTGGAGAACTGGCGATTTTGAATGGAAAGGGATTGGGGAGCCATCCTAACCCCAATGGCCCGAATCCGATGAAGAGTGCGGCACAGTTGCATGCGCAAGGTAATTCGCCGGTGGAATATGTGGGACATATCCAGACGGGCAGCGCGCAATTTCTGCCCATGCCGGATGACGAAAGGATTGCGGGGCTCACACGGACCGTGATCGAAAATTCGCCGTATAAAGATGAGCTGCTTGACCAGCCGATCACGGACGAACAGACCGCGTATTTCGCTAAACGCGATGGGCATCTTTCCCCCATCCAACACGTGATCTACATCATTAAAGAAAACCGCACCTATGATCAGGTGCTGGGTGACATGAGTCAAGGGAATGGCGACAAGTCACTCAATTTATTCGGCGAGGAGATCACGCCGAATCTGCACCAGTTGGCGAAGGAGTTTATTCTCTATGATAATTTCTACGAGAATGCAGATGTCAGTGCAGACGGGCATAACTGGGCTTCGGCCGCGATTGCTCCGGATTACACGGTGAAGATCTGGCCCAGTGAATACGGGCATCGGAGTAAGCTCTATAACTTTGAAGGCGGCGAGCCGGCCAACACACCGCCCGCTGGCTACATTTGGGACAACGCTTTGCAGGCTGGCATTTCGATTCGTGATTACGGCCAGTGGACAACAAATATTCCTTTGAAAGAGGTCACGGGCTCGAAACAGATTGGCGCCGTGAAGGATGCGGCACTTGTGCCTTACGTGGACATGAATTACCGTGGCTTCGATCTGGAGTATGCCGATGTGGACCGGGCAAAGGAATTTATTCGTGAGTGGAAAGAGTCGGACGCTGTCGGGAAAGTGGCGCAGATGTCTATTGTACGGATGGGAAACGATCATACGCAGGGCACAACGCCAGGCAAGTTAACGCCTCTTTCTTATAACGCAGATAACGACTATGCAGTGGGCATGCTGGTGGATGCGGTTTCACACAGCAATGCCTGGTCTTCTACGGCTATTTTCATCATTGAGGACGATGCGCAGAACGGACCGGACCACGTAGATTCTCATCGAGCTCCGGTATGGGTCATTTCTCCGTTCACTCACCGGGGCATGACAGATAGCACGATGTATAACCAAACCAGCGTGCTTCGAACGATGGAGTTAGTCCTGGGCATGCGCCCGATGACTCACTTTGACGCTGGTGCGAGGCCGATGTTCGGGAGTTTCAGCCAGTCACCCAATGCGCAGCCGTATACGGTGATTAACCCGAAGATATCTCTCACGGATCACAATGCGGCCAAAGGTTTAGGTGCGGCCGCATCGGCCCGAATGGATTTCCATGATGCGGATCTGGCCGATGACGACGAACTAAATGATGTTCTGTGGCGGGCTATCAAACACACTGATCCTCCAGTGCCCACGCGGAGCGCCTTCGCGCAGTAGGTGATGAACAATATGAAGACTGGATCAATCCTCGGATTGTGCGTTGTGGCGGCCGCGGCAATGGCCGCAGTGGATCTTACATTGACGCCGCCACAATCCTGGACCGACAAACAACTCACGGGGTTCAGAACTCCTCTGGCCGGACTCAATAAGGCACCGCGCATGCTTTCGGAGCAAGCTTACTACGCGCTGCCGGAAAATAATCTTAAAACGTACCCGGTCTATACGCCAGACAAAGAACCTCCGAACTATCTCGATTGGCTCAGGCAGCAAGATCCTAAGCCCCTGGTGGAAATTGACAAGCTGCATACGCAAGCCGACTGGATTGCAGCGGGCAAAGAGGTATTCTTCGGCCGTGAATTGCCGCGATTTACCGGCAGCGAAGAGAATCTCCAACTCATCCGGAATCCACAAATTTTGAAAGCCTATCGCGTGCAAACCACGGCCGATGGGATGTTGATCGGCCTACGGTATGTGGTTCGGGAAAAAGGCAAAGTGGAATTGGGTACAGATACCTGCTCCATGTGTCATGCGCAGATACACGATGGCAAACTGTACGCGGGTCTGCCGAACAACTACACGCCGTTTGGTCCGCTAATGGCTGATCTGACTCGCCGCTACGCGCAAATCAGTCCTCAGCTTTTTGATAACCGGCGACGCAGCCACATGCGTGAAGACTACCGCGTTCCGTATTTGAAAGATGATCCAAATCTGGCGGTTTGCGATTTGCCGGCGAATGACATTGCCGATCTGTACGCGCGCGTGCCGCTGGGAGTGTATCCGCGCAACAACACTAGTTTGCTTTATCCGGTGAAGATAGCGAATCTGGTTGATGTTAAGGGCTATAAGTATTTCGATCGGACCGGAACGGCGCGTCAGCGCGACATTACGGACCTGATGCGCTACTCAGGTGCTATTGGAGACGTAAGCGATGCTTTGACCAACTACGGAGATGGGCCTAATGCGCATTCAGTGCTGGTCAATTTGGGTCTGCAGAAGGGTATCCGACGGACACCCGATGCGCTGCTGTATGCCGAAGCTCTTTACATCAACTCTCTGGAGGGCCCTCCAAACCCTAACCCGTTTGACGCAGAAGCTCGGCATGGCCAAGAAATTTTTCTGACGAAGGCCAAGTGCGCGGAGTGCCATACGCCTCCGTTCTATAGCAACAACAAACTGACAGTCGCGGAAGGTTTTACCCCAACTCCAGAAGAATTGAAGGAGTATGACATCTTAAATCTGAGTGTGGGCACTGATCCTGGCCTCGCGCTGAAGACACGCAAAGGCACGGGCTTCTATCGAGTGCCATCGCTGAAAATGATCTGGACGAGTAACGTTTTTCTGCATGATGGCTCAGTGAGCAGCCTGGAGGAAATGTTCAATCCTGACCGGCTCAAGACGGTAAAGGGGCATCCATTCGGACTCGATCTAAAGCCGGAAGATCGCGCGGCCCTTGTGAAATTTCTCAAAACTTTATGACCAACCCTTCTCGCATTATGCAAATGGCCAGCGCCTTTCAGGAATCTTGTCTGCTGTTTGCCGCTTCCGATCTAGGCATATTCAAGAAACTCAGCGAAGCTCCTGCTGCTGCCGACGAACTGGCGCAAGCTTTGAATCTAAACCCTAGGGGAGCTGGCCTTTTGCTGGATGCCTGCACTGCGGTGGGATTACTCAAGAAGCAAGACGGCCAATATACGAATTCATTGGAGGCGGCTGCGTTTTTGGTGCCGGGTAAACCGGGTGATCTTTCGAATGCGTTGCGCTATAACCGCGATGTCTACAATGCATGGGGGAAAGTGGCGCAATTGGCGCGGACGGGAACGCCGGTAGAGAAACCGGAATTGCACTTAGGGGAGGATGAAGCCCGCACTCGAGCGTTTGTGATGTCCATGCATGGCAAGGCAATGGCAATGGCTCAACAGACCCTTTCGGCGATTGATGTCAAGGGACGAAAACAACTACTCGATGTAGGAGGTGGACCGGGTACCATCTCCGCGCTCCTAACCAAGACCAACCCCGAACTGCTCTGTACCGTTCTAGAACTCGCACCGATTGCGGCGATCGGTCAGGGATTATTAGACCAGCAAGGCGCAAGCGAGAGAGTGAAAATGCTGGCTGGGGATTATCACTCGACTCCCTTTCCTGGCGGCAATGATGTTGTGCTGTTGTTCGGGATGATGCACCAGGAACCCGTACCCACTATTCAAGACTTACTGAAGCGCGCTTATGAGTCGCTCGTTCACGGGGGTGTGGTGTATGTGATGGACATGATGACGGACGCAACCCACACAGATCCACCGTTCTCAGCGATGTTCGCCGTAAACATGGCACTCACAAAAGAGCATGGCTGGGTATTTTCAGATCTGGAATTGAAAGGCTGGATGGAGCAGGCTGGATTCCAAGATTTTACGGTCAAGCCACTGCCTCCGCCCGCCCCCCATTGGATGGCGAGCGGACGGAAGCCTTAGCATCAAGCGACTTCGTTTAAAAGGTGAACCGAAGTGAGACGACTCCTTTTCTGGACGCCAAAACGCCGGAGCCTCCTGCTGGAGTCGTGATGGTGCCAAAGGCAGCGTTGGTATTCGCACCCCCCGCTGTGCAGGCCCCGTTGATAGGTCCGCAGTTAATGGACAATGCCACGTTCGGGTTTCCGGGATTGAAATGGTTAAGCGCGTTGAAGGCCTGGAAGCGCAGTTCCAGAATCCGCTTTTCGCCGAAGACATGGAATTGTTTGAAGACGTTGAGGTCGACAATTTCTACGCCGGGGCCGTATGTGACGGTTGGTTGTTCGTTACCGACACCGAGCGAATTCACTCCGGGAAGGCCGAACGAAGCGGGGTTGAAGTTATAGAACAGCGGTGCCGCTACGGTGGGTGTCACGGAAGAACTGAAGAGTGGCCCTGTCTGCTGGCAGCGGAACGGAATACCGCCGGTCGGAGTTCCCGTCCAATAACCGATGGGTGCGCCGTTAGCACTGCAAGTGATATCTAACGGAGTGCCCGAATAGAAGGTCATGACGGATTCGACATTCCAGCCGTTGGTAATGGCGTTGGCGACCTTGTTGTTCCACCACCGATTGGCACCCGGAACGGCATAACCGAAATTGACGTTGACGGCGTGGGGACGCTGGCCGGTAGCGCTGTTTACGCCGGCCACGTTGTAGTTCAGCTTATCGGGAACCCATTGCTGGCGGGAATACGCCAGGGTTTTGGACCAAGTGTAGTTACTGCCGAAGTGAAATCGTTCACCTACACGTTTGTTGAATTGGACTTGCAGCGAATTGTAGTTCGATTCACCGTTTTGCGTGTAGAGTTGAATACCGCCCCACCCGGGGAATGGACTCGCTAGCGCACGGATCAGGTTAGTGGAATAGAAACCACCCGTTCCGCCGTTGGC
>PMQB01000362.1:0-5588 GCA_003169195.1 Bryobacterales bacterium | reverse complement strand
TGCCCATGTCTTGCTGGACACCGAAGCTCCAGTCATAGGTTGATGGCGGCTTATAACTCAAAGGACCGCCGACCGTGGTTTGCGGTGTGAACACGAGCGCAGAATTGGACAAACTCGAGATATTCGTATTCAGCACAATTGGTGCGAGGAAGTGTGGGGGCGTGGCAAGCGGGCCGATGCCTACACCGCTGGCGCCGTTGGTATCCACACCGAACGCGCGTCCGTAGAAGATACCGAAGCCGCCCCGAATGGCAGTTTTACCATTGCCAAACACGTCATACGCGAAGCCCACACGAGGCGAAAAGGCTAAACCAGGGGTTTTGAAATAGGCAGCCGAACCCGAGGCTTGCTGAACGATACCGGAGAAAGGTGTGCCGTTTAAACCAGACGTGCTGTTGGGAGCGAACGTTCCCTGCTGGGCATAGGCGAAGAGTTGCCCATTGGAGGGATTGATAGATGCCTTATCTGCAGTTGGGCACTTAGCAGTGGAGGCCACTGACACCGTGCAAGTTGGGAAGAGCAACTGCCCCTGTGCACTCGAACTATACGCCGATGCCTGGAAGATGCCCTGCGTTTCGCCGGGCGCTTCGTACAGGGCACCTAGGCGTTGGAAACGCATGCCGACGTCGAACGTCAACCGACGAGTAGCTTTCCAGTTGTCCTGAATGAAAAACTCGTTTTGCTTGTAGCGGGACCGGTTGGTCTGCTTGAGATTGTCTTGGCCATAGCCATACAGATTGCCTGTATAGGCATTGGAGAACGGATCTCCGGTGTCAACAGGATTGCCAAGGTCGGAACCAAAATAATAAGTGCCGGCAGTGTTGTATACGGAGTAGACGCTCACGTTTCGAGCATCGTGCTCAAAGTAGTAACCAACCTTAATGGTGTGGGGTCCTTTGATCCAGGTGATGTTATCGGTGAACGTGGCCAGGTTATCGGTGCCATCGAACGGCCAACGGCTATCGAAACCGAACGATGGAAGGTTGGGAAGAGTAGTGGGAGCGGACGAGGCGGTGAAGCCCGAGGGCAAACCGAAGTTCACGTTCGGCAAGAGATTCAGGGTGTTTGCATTCGCGAAGATTGAGGGAAGAGCCAGATTTGTTCCGTTCGACGTGAGCGGCAATAGACTCTTGTCGTAAAGAGCAGGGTTCGTCTCCTTGTTCTGTTGGTGAGCGCGGTTTTGGCCCACTGTGGCCTCGTTCAGCAGATTCGGTTTAAAGGTGTGGATGTAAGTAGTGGCAAAGCCGGCCGACGGAATGAAGTAGCTATGGGGAAACTGACCCCAGGCGTCGCCCGCCGCACCTAGAATAGCGCCGTAGCCAGATTGCGCTTGATAATCCTGAAGTAGGCGCACGAACATTGTGTCTTTGGTGGAAATGCTGTAATCCACGCGCAGAATCTTGTCGGTCCGCGGATCGGTATTACTGAGCTGATCGGTAAAGTTATACTGTCGCGAACCTGTGGGGTCCGTCGTATTTGGCAATGGGAACAGGTTGAGCATCGCGGCGCCGATAGGATTCATGCTCGACATGGGAATCAGGTTGCCTGCGAACTGCTGCCCGTTACTCGGATTGCGAATGATAATTGGCGAACCGTTGGGGTTGACGCTCTGTGAAAAGTTGCCCGTGCGCTCGAGCGCGGTAGGCATAGTGTATTTGTTGATGGCGGTGCTCTGAGTGTTCCAAAGTTGGTCATAAGACCAGAAGAAGAATAAGCGATTGCGGGTCTTATTAAACTTGACGCCAGGAATGAGTATCGGTCCGCCGAATGTGCCGCCTGGATTCTCATACCGATATTTAGGCTTGGCCACATTCAGTTCATTGTTAAAGAACTCGTTGGCATTGAATTCTTCGTTTCGGTAATAGTAATAGGCGCTGCCGTGAAATTGTGACGTGCCGTTTTTGATGGTGATGTTGTATTGGCCGCCATTCCGCGCGCCATATTCAGCGGAGTAGTTGCCGGTAAGAAGCTTTACTTCGGCAATGGCGTCGGTGGATGGTGCCTGATATGTGCTGAGGCTGGGTGCGCCGCTATCTTGCGCGGCCATGCCATCAAGAGTTACGAGCACTTGACCCTGCTGGCCGCCGTTAATCACCGCAGAGTTTTGATTCCACCCGCGCTGATCGTAGGTGCCCACATCAATCACGCCTGGCAGATCATGAATGAAAGCCTGAAAGTTTCTGCCGCGGATAGGCGTTTGTTCAAGCTGCTTAAGGTTGACGTCTGTGGCGTGGTCGGAGCTATCGGTTACGACGCGGGCCGCTTCCGCTTTCACTTCCACGGATGTGGCCACATCGCCGACCTCAAGCCGGACCGCATGCAGATCGACCTTTTCTAATGTGCCGAGTGTGATCCCGTTCTGGATATACGTTTTGAAGCCAGGATGCGTGACTCTCAGATCGTAGTCGGCAGGAAAAAGATCAGGAAAGACAAACGTGCCGTTACTGGACGTTTGAAATTGGCGTGTCTGCTTACTAATTTCGTTTGTGAGTTGCACGGAGGCGCCGGAAACAATAGCGCCAGATGCATCAACCACGGTTCCGGTGATGGAACCGGTTACGGTTTGCGCGTTAGCCATTGGCGCCAAGGCCAACAGCGGAAACAGGAGAGAGACGAGCACTCCAGTTGATTTCATAAACACCCCTTGAGAACTTAACCCCTGGATCCGGCGGACAGGAAGCCCGGATCTTTTAAACGTTTCAAGCATATATCTATATCACTTTTGGGTTTGAGGTCAAAATTATTTTTGATTTGTTTTTCAAAAATGGCGCCTCGCGTCCGGGCCTTTTACGAAATCAGAACTCATCCAGCTTGTTCGCTTACACTTGGAAGTATCGAGGAGAGCCGTTTTGTATAAGGAAAAAGCAAGCAGGCGCGAAATAATCGCATTGTTTTCGGCAGCAGCAGTAACACAGGCGCAGGATGTTGTGACGATTCCGGGCAAGCGCGCAATGATTGTGCATAATGATCGCCCCGAAGATCTTGAGACACCGCTGGCATACTTTGATCAGTGGATTACGCCGAATGACGCTTTCTTTGTGCGGCAGCATTTGCCACGACCAGAAATGCGCGAGGCAGATTTCCGGCTTCGCATAGGCGGGCGCGTAAGCAAAGAGATCCAGCTTTCTTTGGCGGAACTGCGAAAACTTCCGCAAGTGCGAGTGCCAGCCGTTCTGGAGTGCACGGGAAACGGCAGGGGTTTTTATCGACCGCGCGTTCCCGGAATACAATGGGGCCGCGGCGCGGTGGGGAACGCGGAATGGAGCGGTCCGCGAATGCTTGACGTTCTCAAACTCGCAGGCGCGGATCTGCAAGCTGCGTTTGTTACGGTGAATGGCGCGGATGTGGGTGTTGCCAAAACACCTGATTTCATTCGTTCATTGGGCATGCGCAAAGCAATCCATCCAGCGACGCTTCTGGCTTTGCAGATGAATGGCGAACCACTGCCGGATCTTCATGGCTTTCCTCTGCGCCTGATCGTTCCGGGCTGGGACGGTACGAGTTGGGTCAAATGGGTCACCTCACTCACGGTGGCGAACGAACCGGATCAAGGCTTCTTCATGAACCCCGCTTATCGATTTCCGAAACATCCGGGAGCGCCGGGGGCGCCGGTGGATCGGGCAGACTTAGAGGTAATTGAAGGCATGCCTGTTAAGTCTTACATCGCGGGGCCCGCGGATGGAGACAAACTTTCGATGGGGGCAACTGTGCTGCGAGGGATGGCTTGGGCCGGCGAAGAGCACGTAACCAAAGTGGAAGTGTCAACTGACGGTGGAAGCACTTGGCGCGAGGCCAAACTTTCTCCGCAAAACCTGCCGTTCACTTGGCGATTGTGGACGGCCGAGTGGAAACCAATGCGCGCCGGATACTACACCGTGCTTTCGAGAGCGACTGACTCTGCGGGTCGCGTGCAGCCATTCGTGGCGGCTTGGAATCCATCCGGATATTTGTTTAATGCGGTGGATCGGATTGGTGTTGTGGTGGAGGGCGCGTGAGAAAGATGATGTTGGTTGCGGGCGGGTTGTGGGCGGTGGCCGCGGGTTGTTTTGCGGCTGATTCGCAGGCAAATGAAGCGGGAAGAAAAGCAGAGCAGACAGCTTGTGTGGCGTGTCATAGTTTGCGGCTGATTGATTCGCAAAGACTATCGGCAGCAGCTTGGGGGAAAGAGATGGACAAGATGGTGGGTTGGGGCGCTACGGTTCCTGATCGGCAGATATTGCTTGATTATCTTACCTCGGAATACAGCGATGCGAAGCCTGTTCCGAATCCCGCGATTTCTGTTGGGCATAGATAATATTTGGCTCGACCAGTAGCTTTAGATTGGTGAGGAGGAAGGCGGCAAGGCTGCGATACTTCAACTCTCAATCTTTGTGGGTTGAATTATTGCTTTCGATGTGCCACTGATTTCTTTGGGTGCTAGCAACAGCCGTCTGATTGCCCTTTGTGCTGGCATCTCAAAATAGCGGTAGCATATCGGTGCCATGCCGAAGACCGTAGTAACAAATGTAACAAGGAGATAAGGAGATCGATAGTCCAAATGCCGGCCAAGGATAGCCGCAACAATCATCGCGGTTAAAACAACCGGGAAGTGAAGCAGATAACTTGAGTATGTTAGGTTACCTAGCCCTTGAACGAATACCTTCGGCACAATTCGGTGAATGGGAAGGCACGCAAACGCTAGCACGGTCGGAGGGATACAGATGACCATTCTGAAATAGCCGTTAGGCGGCCAGGAATTCCGTATGGCATATAGCACCCAATAGTAGGACAAAAGGATAATTGACGAGACAAACGTCAGACGACGCTGGGTTAGCCAGCGATGAACGATGCACGCAATACCGCCGAAATAAAAGAACGACAGGCATTGCAAAAGTTGCGACTCATTGATCCAGCCCTGGAAGCGAGACTCAGGAAACCAGCCAATCCAAATGATAGCGCTAAGCGGCCCAATTAATGCCGCAGCGATGCCAGGATGCCGGGAATAGCGGCAAATCAAGAAAAAAGTAATATAGACAAAAACCTCGAACGACACGCTCCATATAACACCGTTAAAAGAGAGATGGTAGGGGAAGCTCAGGTTGCCGAGCATCAATAAATGTAATGTGAAGCTCGTTAGTTTGTTGTTTGGATATATAAAATAAGTCCTAGTCAATGCCATGTAGAAAGTTTGTAAGATGGCAATCAATAGCAGTGTCGCCAGATGCAGAGGATAGAGTCGGGAAAACCGATATACGAAGAACTCTCGCCCTGTTATGCGGTTTCTCACGTCGAACTGGTATTTCCAGAAAAAAATAAACCCGCTGATACACCAAAAGTAAGGTACTGCAAAAAATCCGCGATCCAGGAAAGGGAACAAGATGTTATAGAATGGAGCCGCCTTGGGCTCGTAACCGACTGGCACTGTTCCAACGAAGGCGAACATCGAATAGTGAAAGACCACAACCGAAAAAGCGCAGAGGAAGCGTAGAGCCTCAAGTCCAACGATTTTGTGGTCCTGATCTGAACGCATATTTGGAAACTTTGTTTATCTTGCGATGTTAGCACCGAAAACGAAAATGGCATGGTTTAGAATTGTCCAACACAAGATG
>PMQB01000656.1 GCA_003169195.1 Bryobacterales bacterium | reverse complement strand
GGGAGGACGCTGGGGCTAACTGCTGCGTTTGCAGCGCTGCTGATGCTGTACCCGGGGAATCTGATCGTCAATCATCGCTGGGATAGCGCGGCGCTTTCGCTTGTGGGGATTAGTTGCTTTTACGCGGCACTCGCTTCGTCGAAGAATCGTTGGCTTTTCTGCGCGGCCGGGCTGTTCGCGGCGTATGCGGCTTGGGCCACGCCTTCCATGATTCTGGTGTTGGGCGGCATGTTTGTCTGGCTGGTGGTCGCCAAAGACTACCGAAGCGTGGGTTTTTGCGCGGCTGGAGCTGCGTTTGTTTGTTTGCCGATTGGGTTATTTCTGCTGGCAACGGAATCTTTGCAGCCCATGATTGAGCATCTTCGCTGGACGGCCGCCCACTACTCAAATCCCAGCAGGATCTTCTACGGAGGGATTTTCGCAGGTTATGGAGCTTTATTCCACGATGCGCATGGGCTTATGCTCGTTCTTCTGGTGCTGTTCACAGGACTCCTGATTCTGCCTGCGTGTGCGCCACTGGTTGCGGCTCTCGGGTTTCTCAAGAACTTTCGCGCCTTTCGGGGGCAAGAGCGGTTTCTCTTTCTGAGCGGTTTGCTTGTTGTGTTGAGCTGCTATCCCAGGATGGATATCGCTCACCTAGCCGTTGCCACTCCACTTTCGTTTTTAATGGCAGCCGTGAGTCTCCCGAGCTTGCTGCCGGTGCGTCTGCGATTCTATGCGGGTGTGGTTTTCAGCTTCGCCACCTGCTTCTTTGTTTCAGCGTTTATCCTAGAGCGTGCCAATTTATACACAAGCGAATCGCGTGCAGGTCAAATTGCCGGAGATCGGCAAGAACTTTCGTTTGTGCACTCGCTGGAACGCGCGGTGAAGCCGGGCGAGCGTCTTTTCGTTTTTCCGTACATGCCGATTGCTTACTTCCTCACTGGCGGTACGAATCCAACACGCTTCGCTTTCCTGCATCCTGGGTTGATGACGGATCAAGATGAGAGTCAGGCGCTCTCCGATCTTGAGAAGTACCCTCCGACGAAAGTCGTTTATGCGCCTCTGGCAGCGAGTGATCTGCTGCGGATGTTCCCCGGAAGCGACGTTTCGAGGCTGCGTATGTCCCGGATCGAAGCATGGCTGGCCGCCCATTATCAGGAAGACTCGAAATACCTCATCGACAAACCAGGTGTGCAATTGCTAGTGAAAAGATTCTGATGTCTCTTGACAAAAAAGCGCTTGACTTAGTGAGTAAGTTGCGTTTATGATTAGAGACTCGGAAGGTATCACACTCGATGTCAATCACATGTCAAAAGCTGAGGTTCCCCATCCTCACTGGTACGACTTCGCATGAAGTCTCGTATACCGGCATGCGGTTGGTCTTCCGGCTCAACGATATAGCTCAGTGGTAGAGCTACAGACCTCGAATCTGTAGGCAGCGGGTTCGATTCCCGTTATCGTTCCAACCCTGTAAAGGTTGACACCCTGATCCGGTTCTGCTTGGAAGCCGCGCGTTTTCTTTTGTGGTTTGAGAGACAACGCAGCCATGGCGTCGCCTTGCAAGAGACTGAAACTGTTGATTCCGTAGTCATGCAATCAACTCTAGCTCTCTTCCGCGCAGCGATGGTAGGCCAAGAGTGGGGCCGGATTTAATCATTAACCGAAGTTAGAAACGAAGTAAGTCGGAGGTGCACTTATGTTGTGGAAGCGAATTTTAGTAGGTGATCAGGAGCGGGCGCTTATTACCAAGAACGGGCGCTTCGCCGGGATTCTCGCGCCTGGCGAGTACCGCTTATTCGTCATGCCCGGCGTGTCTTTGAACGTTGAGAAATACAACGTGCGAGACCTTGTCTTCCAAAGCACCTGGGCAGATTATTTGGCGAAGGAACGTCCGGAAGTGGCGGACCGTCATTTCACGCGCATTGAGACGAACGACTTGCAGGTGGCCATGATTTACGTGGACGGCAAGTTGTACAAAGTAATGTTACCGGCGAAGCGCCTGCTGTTCTGGCGCGGCGCGGTAGACGTTACCGCAGAAGTTGTGAACGTGATTGACGAGCCTCAAGTTCCGGCCCAGAAGCTGCCGGCGTTAGAGCGGCTGGGAAAGGAGTCACTGGCTTCTTTCAGCCTGGTGGAGGAGGCGAAGATCGGTTTGTTGTACATCGACAACCGGTTTGTGCGAAGCCTCCCACCGGGTAAATACGGCTTCTGGGCCGTGAGCGGATCTCCGCGGGTCGACGTGGTTGACCTGCGACGCCAGACGATTGAAGTTCCTGGACAGGAGATTTTGTCACGTGACAAAGTTTCGCTGCGGGTGAACATCTTGGCCGAGTATCAAGTTAAGGATGCGGTGAAGGCCAAGCAGAGCATNNACGGTACGCACGGAGATGAACGCGTTGGGCGTGGAGGTGGGCGCGATCGCGTTGAAGGATATTATTCTGCCTGGGGAAATGCGCGAGATCATGAACCAGGTGGTATCGGCCGAAAAGCAGGCGCAAGCGAATTTGATTCGCCGGCGCGAGGAGACGGCTGCGACTCGTTCGCTGTTGAACACGGCGAAACTGCTGGAGGACAATCCGATTCTGGTGCGGTTGAAAGAACTCGAAACGCTGGAAAAATTAGTGGAGAAGGTGGACCGGGTGACGGTGAACGGCGGGTTCGAGGGATTGCTTGAGAACTTGCTTGAGATCAAGAGGCCGATTGGTGTCAAGTAAGGATGAGGAGGTTTGGGCCGCGGAAGAGTGCGGCTCAAACACCGCTCAAAACAGCCGGTTTTGAATCATTGATGTCTCGCTACTTTTCCTGATCCTCAAAGCAAAACCCATCTAAGTTGCTACCATTTGTTATTCCATGGGGAGCATTTGAGATGAAGGTAATCATCGGATTGATCGAACACTTTGGGGATATCGTTGCATGCGAACCGGTGGCTCGCTATCTGCGCGAAAAATATCCAGAGGCTCACATATCTTGGGCCGTCATAAGCCCATATCGTGAACTCATCGATTCGAATCCAAACATTCAAGAGACCGTAATACTCGGTTGCTTGACGGATTGGATTAAGCTGTGCAAACACAGCACCTTCGATCTTATCGTCGATCTACACGTTAACTTACGCGTGTGTGAAAAGTGCCGCGTTCCGCTGATCAAGGAGCACGGGAATCCTTTTGTTAACGTGTATGAATATTTCGACTATGGTCCGATCCTGGAAGCGTTTTGTCTGGGCGCGGGGTTACCGGCGCTGTCGGCGCAGCCACATGTCTACATAAAGGACGATCACAGGATAGGAGTGGATCAGTTGCGGCTGCCGCCGCAGTACTGTGTCATCCACCGGGAGTCGAACTCATCCGCCAAAGAATGGCCCGCTGAAAAATGGCGCTCTCTGACGCGCTTTCTCGTGGAGGAACTCGGGATACCAGTAGTGGAAGTTGGCTCCACGAAGAAGAAGCCAGGAGAAGGCAAACCGCAAGGAGACACTTCCGGCGAGTTTGGCTCATCGGTGATTGATCTGGTCAATCGCACGAGCCTGCTGGAAACGGCCGAAGTGATACGTCGAGCCCGATTCTACATCGGCATCGACAGCGGACCTGCTCACCTGGCTAATGCGGTCAAAACACCCGGCGTTATTTTGTTGGGGCGGCTTGGCTATTTCCGGCAATACACGCCGTTCACGGGTTTTTATGCAGGCCGTTCGCCAGAGGTGCGCCTGCTGCGCAACTTGACTGGTTCGGTGGCCGAGTTGCCGTTGGATGAAGTCGTCGAAGCCATTCGCTACTTGATGCATATTCTGGACGAGCGAGACGCCCAAGCCAAAGCCCACGCCGAAATGGCTGCGGCGGCCACGCCCATAGCATCCGTGGATGCTAATTACCGTCGGATGGTAGTGGAGTCGGGCTTTTTCGATCGCGCCTGGTATGTCACACATCATCCAGAGTCTCTGCAGAATGGAATTGATCCGCTGGATTATTTCATCACGGTCGGCGGTCAGTCGGGTCACTCGCCGGGACAAGGGTTCGATGCGGCTTGGTATAACAGCCAGCGCCCGGATTTGGTGGTGGTCAGCGATCCCTTACAGCACTATCTGCATTTCGGTAGAGGCGAAGGATTGCGTCCGTGCCCCCACGCCGCATCGACTGTAGTCGAAACCCAGCCAACAAACGAACATATGACGGCGACGCTCGCTAGTTTGTGGAGTCAACCGCAAGCTACAACGGAGGCGAGTGGCGAGAATAAATCGCTCCCCCGTATTTTCGCTTTTTACCTGCCTCAATTCCATCCGATTGCCGAGAATAATTACGGACACCGGCCGGGGTTCACCGAGTGGGACAACGTTATTAAAGCTAGACCGCTGTTTAAGGGACATTATCAGCCGCGTGTTCCCGGGGAACTGGGTTACTACGACCTTCGTTCCGTGGATGTGATGCGCGAGCAAATCAGACTGGCCAACGACCACGGTATTACGGGATTTTGTTTCTACTTCTACTATTTTCAGGGGAAGAAGTTGCTCTACAAGCCGATTGATAATTACATCAAATCGGATATTAAGGCGCCTTTCTTTTTCTTGTGGGCGAATGAAAACTGGAGTCGGCGCTGGGATGGTGGCGATAACGAGATTATCATTTCGCAAAATCACTCGCCGGAAGACGATCTCGCCTTTATTCGTGAATTGTTGCCTATTTTTGCCGACGACCGCTACGTCAAAGTGGCGGGCAAGCCAATACTGGCCATTTACAAGACTCACTTGTTCCCCAACATTCTGCAATCAACTGAGATATGGCGGAATGAGGTGGCCAAGAACGGATTTCACGGTCTTTACTTAGTTATGGCAGACGATTGGGCGAGCGATTTGCCTCATCCGAGAGAGCTTGGCTTTGACGCGTCTTATGAGATTCCGTCCAATCTTGTTCCAGAGCAGGCCTTATGGCAGCACACCAAGCTTCTTGGTCTGAAGAATGGCTTTGACGGAAAAATCGTCGATTACCGCAAGTTCGCTTCCTTTCACCTGGGTCGTCCCTTCCCCGACCACAAGCGCTTTCGCACCGTCATGGCGCCTTGGGATAATACACCGCGCTACGGTCCGCGAGCCATGGTTCAAGTCAATACCGACAACGACTCCTACAAGCTCTGGTTGTCTCAGGCCCTGATCGACACGCGCCGGCGCTATTCAGCGGAGGAGCAAATTGTCTTTCTGCATTCTTGGAATGAGTGGTGCGAAGGAACTTACGTTGAGCCGGATGGGCGCTACGGGCGGCGCTTTTTGGAGGAGACCAAAGAAGTTGTGGACGAACTCGGCAGCATGGCATTAGTAGAGAGCAAAGCTGACCCGGAGATGGGCGTGTATTTTCAGCGTTTGATGAGAGCGAAAGATGAAGGGGCGACCCGTTCCCTTCAAGGGATGCGGCAGCAGACCATGTATCTATACCGGGATCTTGAACATCAGCGCGCACAAATCGTCAAGCTGACAAAAGGTGGCATTGACCAGTCGGCGGAGCTGGCCGCCGTGGAAGAAGTCAGACAAAGCTTTCTGCGGTCCAAATCGTGGCGTCTCACGAAGCCGTTGCGTGCGGTTGCGCGTCTTTTTGGTAGTGAATGAATCCTGCCCGACGATCTGGCACTGACCTTTTTGGATAATCCGCGGTACCGAGTCACTGATGTTACAACAAAGCGGACAGTGGGATTTAGCGTTCGACTGTGAAGTTATCCGGGTTTTGAAACGACTAAGCGAGTGCGGAGGATGATACTTTACCTGGGGTGCCGAGGGATACACCGAGCCTTTGGCAATCGCTTTCAACCATCTCGCTCACTAGTTCCAGGAAATTCGTTTTGTGCTTCCAGCCCAATTGTCTGTTGGCCTTACCTGAATCCCCAAGCAGAATATTTACTTCGGCAGGTCTGAAGAGATCCGGGTCGCTCGTGACAAATTCACGATAATCTAGTTGGGCAATTTCAAAGGCGGCTTCCACAAACTCTCTGACCGAATGCGTCTCGCCGGTGGCAATGACGAAGTCATCGGGCTCGGGCTGCTGCATCATCAGCCACATGGCCTGCACGTACTCGCGCGCGTGACCCCAATCTCGTTTCGCGTCAAGATTACCCAATTTCAGGGTTTTGGCCTTTCCGGCCAAGATGCGCGCGACCCCGGATGTGATCTTCCGGGTTACAAACTCAAATCCTCGCCTAGGGGATTCGTGATTAAACAAAATCCCACTGCTGGCATGCAGGTGATACGCTTCGCGATAATTCCTGGTCAATTCNNTCTACCTTGCCAAACATCTCACTCGAACCGGCAAAATAAAAGCGGCAATGCGGCGCGGCGTTCTTGACAGCGGCCAACAGGAAGTGGGTTCCATTGATGTTGGCGTTCAAAGTAGAGAATTCGTCGTCAAAGGAGTAACTTACAAAACTCTGTGCCGCCAGATGGTAACATTCGTGGGGAACAACTGATGCTACTGCCTGATAAATGCTGGCATAGCTCTCTAGCGAAGCTGCGTGCAGCTTAATTCGATCACGCATCGAGCCGAGGCGCGCCAAACGGTTTTCTGGGTCTTCCAAAGCTACACGACGTACAATACCGTGCACTTCGTAGCCTTTCGCCAGTAGCAGTTCAGCCAAATACGAGCCATCTTGGCCCGTAATTCCAGTTATTAAAGCTCTGCGGCTCACAGAGGGAAGTGTATCACGCAATTTCTTGCTGCCCTTGAACGAAACTTGCCGGAATGCTTTACACGAATAGGCGCGGGAGCACCAAATCATATCCCGAACCGACAACTCAGGCAAAGCTTTCTCCGATCCAAATCGCGGCATCTCACGAAGCCGTTGCGTGCCGTCGCGCGTCTTTGTAATAGTGAATGATTTAATAGTGAATGAAAGCCGCCCTACTACGGCTACCACGTAATCGAAATCCAGATGAACACTAATACGGCGTACGACGTTGTCCAGGGCCGATACGGGGCGGTCACCGTTTTGGCCCATGACACCGGCGCATGCACAGAATCACTTAGGAAATATGGCGAATGGGCTCAGAATGAAATCAGCTTTCTGCAGCGGTTTGTGACGAGCGGCTCGACTGTTCTAGATGTTGGCGCGTACATCGGCACGCATACCTTGGCTTTCGCGCGCTTTGTGGGACCTACTGGACGGGTGATTGCTGTGGAGGCGCAGCCGAGCACTTTTGTGGCATTGAAGAAAAATGTCGACGCAAATGTGGCGGATGGTGCTTCAGTGGTTCAACTTGAAAATGCGATTGCGTCGTCAGAACTGGCGCAAATCGCCATTCCGACCATGGACATTGCGCACCCCGGCAGCTTTGGCAGCACGTCGCTGCTGACTAGCCTCACCGCCCCGCCACCCAGCGCGGTGGTCAATGGGGGCAGTGCGCACGAGCAGGATCACGCACGTGTTCGCGTCATCACCGTTGACTCTCTCCAGCTACAAAGTTGCGCGCTGATCAAGGTAGACGTCGAGGGAGTGGAAGACATGGTGTTGCGCGGCGCTGTTGAAACGCTTGAACGCTGTTCGCCAGTTGTCTATTGCGAGTGCAACGCTCTAGCGGCTGGCATGAAAACCGCGACTGTCCTGGAGCGTGCCGGGTACAAGGTATTTGCTCATGTGGTGGACGCGTTCAATGCGGATAACTTCTTCCACGTGGAGAAGAATATTTTTGGCGATAGCCGTGAAGTGGCACTGGTGGGAGTTCCAGGGGGCCGGGAAGCCGAGCTGCGAAGCTTTCCGCCGCGCCCATGCGAGCTGCTACTAGATATTAGAGACGCAGACGATCTGGCACTGGCCCTTTTGAACAAGCCGCAGTACCAAGTCGAGGTGCTTCGCCAGAGTTATGCGGCTCAGACAGGCGGCGTTCAATTTCTCGACGGGTACGAAGCATCCCGATTGGAATTAGACCACCTAAAAAACGATAACGCTAATTTACAGCGTATCCGAGCTGACGAACAGGAAGTTTTCGAACGGCGGGTGCAGGCGGTCTACGAAGAAAAGTCGGCGCTTGCCAAACAGATGGATGATAGGATCTCTCAACTGAGTGCTTTGCTAACCCAGAGAGATTCCGAAATAGCGCAGCGCCATACCGACATTGCCCATCTGCGGGCTCTGGTTGCGCAAAACGATGCCGACATCGCGTTTCTGCGAACGAAAGTGGCAAAGAAAGAAGGCGAGATTTCGGATCTTCGTGCTGAGATCTCGGATTTTCGTAATGTGATCTCGGATTTTCATGCTGTGTTGGCGCAAAGGGACGAGAGCATTGCTCAACTTAATGCCCAGATTTCAACGCAGATTAGCGAAGTGGCTCGAATCAACACACTGATTTCCACGCTTTGCGCCTCGAAAAGTTGGAAACTGACTGCGCCGCTCCGCTGGGCAAGCGAGCAAATTCAACGCCGGCGCTAGTTCGTTCGCCATTCTAAGACTCCGGCGGAAATTGCGCGAGCGCGTTTGGGGCGCAGGTAATATCAAGTTGAGATCGGTTTACGGGTTGATACTGGCGTGACAGCGCACGCTCTCTAATCGCATTGTTCACCGTCAGTTTTACTAGAGAGCTATACAGGTAAAAGCAAAGTTGTTGGCACTCCCCTATCGAGCAATCGAAATGATAGGATTCTATTTGAATCGTGAGACTATCCCAAAAATGTTCTGCGAAAGACGGTCTACCTGCCGTGAAGCAAGCCTTTGGGAGGACGGGTCTTTAGATCTCACATGAAGATATCGGTCGTAATCGCCGCCTACAACGAATCCGGGAACATCGGGCCTCTCACGACGCGGCTGATTTCTGCGCTGGATAGCGTCCCGCTGTCAAGTTGGGAGCTGATCTACGTAATTGATGGCACAGACGAAACCCGCGAAATTGCTGAGACATTTGCGGCTCGCCGGCCTGAAATCCGAGTCCTTCACAGCACCAAACCCAGCGGTTTAGCCAAAGCCTTCCGCCGAGGTTTTGACGCGGTTTCCAAAGATGCTACAGCTGTAGTAACTCTAGATGCGGACTTAAACCACCAACCCGAGGAAATACCCCGGTTGTTAAATGCTTTAGCTGGTCGCAATGCCGACATTGTGGTTGGATCCCGTAAGGTGAGCGGTAGTGCCACCACGGGAGCGCCGCGACTTAAGCGGACGGTTAGCGATACAGTGAACCGCTTTATGCGGCGGCTTGCTGGAATGCCGGTAGCGGATATGACATCCGGTTTCCGTGTCTATTCAATGAAAGCGTTTAAGCAGATTTCCTTTAGCAGCGACGGATTTGCTTTTTTGCCGGAAATTCTTATCCGGGCACATGAAGAAGGCTTTCGCATCGTCGAGGAACCGATCCACTTCATTTTCAGAGTGGACGGAGAGTCGAAGATGAGGTGGATTCCAACCGCATTAAGCTACTTGAGATTCTTTGCGATGCGATTCATCACGTTAGGGAAGAACGTTGTGGTTCGGATTCGCTTAGGATTAGCCGGTTCGACGCGGAACTAGAGGATTGGATAGCGTCCAGTCGTTTCATGGGTGTGTTGAATTTTGGCCATCTCTTTTCAACGCTCCGGATTTCTATAGCGGTCCGCTGCCATGGCAGAGATTCCCGCGAAGACCTCGAGAACAAAAAACTGAAATTGCTCGTTGCCTCAAAAGCTTATCAGGCAAGGATGCTACAATTTTGCCAGTAAACACAGGCTCATCGGCGAAACAGCGTCCGTAGCCGGCGAAATTCGGGCATGAAGATTACCCTATTAAGGACTTCTAAAGCCTGCATTGAATAATGCGTTTATTCCCACAGGAAGCGATGACGCGGACGATTAGCCGGGAACGGTTCTACCAGATCTTAAGTTCTGATTTCTTATCGTATGAATAACTTTGTCCCCGCCCGTACCGAGTTTCTGAAGCGAGCTCTCATTGCCGTCACGGCACTATGGGCGGCGTTCATGATTAGCGTCGCCGTTTTTCATACTTGGCAGATTTACAATCCGACATCGGTTTGGGATATGTGGCACGCTTATCTGGAGTTTTACGAAAGAGTTTCGGATGGCGACTGGTCGGCTTGGTGGATGCTGCATAATGAACACCGGCTCATTCTCGCCTATCTAATTTTTTGGGCTGATATTCGCTGGTTCCATGGGGGCAGCGTGTTGATGTTAGCCGCGAACTACGTACTTGATGCGCTACTCGTGACCGTGTTCTGGTTGCTTCTGGCAAGGCGAATCCCTCGGAGCAAATTCGGGACAACGTGGTGTCTCTTAGGATTGTTTACGACTGCTAGTTTGTTTCTTCTTTGTCAGGGCGAAAGCCTAACCTGGAGCCAAACGAATCAGTTCTGGTTCGTATTCCTGCTTCCCTTGTGTGCTTTATATTTTGCACAGAAGTCTTGTGCGGAAGGGGACACCCGCAGCTTTGTTATCGCCTGCGCATTCGGCGTGTTGGCGGTTGGTGCGATGGCTAGTGGCCTCTTAGTTCTGCCGTTGTTGGCCGCTTTTGCGATTCTTACGCGACAACGTATCTCTCGCATTGGAATTCTCCTGCTGCTCTCGGTCATCTTTATTCTCCTGTATCGTTCCGGCTCGACTGGCGAACATCCCTTGTTATCGCCTGCCTTATTTGCCCAACCGCTAAAGGCCTCGTTATACGCGCTAACGATACTGGGGAGCCCGTTCGCCTTTCTTTTCGAAGGCAACCCTCCGTATATCGCGGAAACATTTGGCCTGGTGTTCGTTATCTGTGCCGTTTATAAAGCAGCCAAGACTTTGCCCAAGCCCCGCCTGGATCCGCTGCAAACTGCTATCGTTTTTTACGTTTTATATGTTCTCGTCACAGTAGCTGGAATAACTAACGGCAGAATGTCGCAAGACATACAAGCCACGAGTGGCCGTTATACAACGGTTGCTCTTGTAGGCTGGGCCAGTTTGCTCACGCTCTATTCCCGACGTCTTGCGACCGAGGCGCCAAAATGGAAGACTCTGCTGGCGCTTGTGGCGCTGCCGCTTATGTTTCTAATGGCGAAAGCGCAGATCAAAGCGCTCTCCAATTGGGATGAACCTATTTTTGAGGCGAAAGCTGCCACGTTGGGGTTGGCCCTCGGAGTTAGAGACTTCAAGGCGACAAGCCAAATCGCAGGCCCGGGCTGGGCTGTAACGTTGGTCCCGCGGGTCGCCGACAAGGCATACTACCGTCACTTGTCAGTCTTTGGCTGGTTCCCGTTTCGGAATTTGAGAGAGCAACTAGGAACTGTGATAGCGTCGCCGCCGGGACTACAGGTTTGCCAAGGTTCGATTGACGGCATTGAGACTATTAGCGACTCCAGATTCTTTGGCGTAAGCGGCCGCCTCGTTAATTCCGCAAATGATCAGAAAGTCAAGTCGGTGCGATTTCTCGATATGGCGAGCCGGGACCTTGGCGCAGCCATTATGGGCGAGACGACTCCGGATCTGGACGAGAACCTCCGCAAACGGCTTCTTGATCAGCGGTTTCGCGGTTATGTTCTAGCGAGTGCGACCGGAACGAACGTGATCGTTCAAGGAGAGAATAGCCGCGGACCGGTCTGCCGCATGAATGCGGTGATACCCGCTGCGTTGTATTCCTTCAAGCCCGTGGAACCTCAGCCCGATCAGGTGACCGTGGACAGCAGCAATATTCTTCCAGCAAACGGCTGGACGGGCGCCGATTCTTTTCACACCAATCTCTGCTCATCGGGATTGCGCATTTACGGGAGCTTCGTGGATCGGGGAGATTCCGATGTCGGTTCCATTTCCTTGCGGCTCAAGCGGGGTGACAGCCTTCTATATCGATCGGGACCTATTGATGGACACCAAGTTATGGAGATTGCCGGTCAGCCCCCGGTGATCCTTCCCGTCGCCCTCACTTGGATCGAACTTGCGTTTTCCGGACCAGATCTGCCAAAGGATCAGTTTGTGGTGAAGTTCACTGATACTGGATCGGGCTGGGGCGAGTGGTCAGCCATTGCTGTCCGGGACACCGCATCGTGCACGACGGCGTTGCTGCCGCCGGCGACCGCTCCCGAAAAAGTCACGGTCGCGAAGGCGAACATTCTCGACGGTAATGGTTGGACAGGTTCCGACGCGTTCCATACAAATTTGTGTTCGGCTGGGTTGAAAATATATGGAAGTTTCAAGGAACACGGCGACGCCGATTCAGGGTCCATTTCACTGCGTGTTCGGCGAGGAGATCGGCTGCTTTATCGCTCCGGACCGAAAGGGGGGCGACAGATATTGGAAATCGACGGGAGACCGCAAGTGGTACTGCCCGTCACGACGGAATGGTCGATGCTCGATTTTTCGAGATTCGGTCCGCTCCAAAGCCAGTTCGTAGCCAAATTTACCGATGGAGGAACGGGTTGGGGCGAATGGTCAGCCGTTGCACTGCGAGACAGCGCCCCGTGCCCAAAGTGATTGCCGAAAATATGCGGAGACCCGCTCATCGACGATAGAATCCGGCCCTTGGCTTATGAAGGAACAGCCAGAAAAACGAGTTGCTCGGTAGTGAGTATCTCTTCGTGAAAAATCTCTATCAATTCAGATGGCGGAGATTCCTCGGTGCACGTGCAAAACTTGCGGACGATCTGAAATCCGGCTTCCTCACAAGCTCGGAGAAGACCAGGAGCGGTTGCTTTATTCAACGTTTCAAATATTTGAGTTCGAAGAAAATTAGCCTCATCGGCTGAGGCACATCCCTTGCGCAGCTCTTCAAAGAGCAGGCTTTCTTGCATCGATAGGTGAGCCCACGGCACGGGAAGCTGCGTCCTGAAGTGTGCTCCCCACGCGGAATAATAAAGCGGAGTGGTCTGCAGAAACATCACGCCATTCGGCCGAAGAACGCCCCTTATTGCTTTAAGACGATCGACTATCCAGTCTTGCTGCAAGTGTTCGAAAACAGACCAACTATAGACAATGTCGAATGTGCCTAAACTGGACAGTTGCGCATCCGGTTCAATTTGGAAGAACTTGAGATTCTCGGGAAGTCGTTCCAGACCTAGTTGTGCTTGCCCGTTGGCAAGACATTTCCAAACTTTCGCTCCGGGATCAATCCCAACAACCTTATTTGGCTTATGTTGAAGAGCAATTCCCAAGGCGGCGGTGCCTTCACCACAACCGAAATCGAGAAGATCTTTGCCCTCGAATCCTCCATAGGGAGCGAGCCATTCGTTCAACACCCGGACTACCTCCGCGAATTCTGTTCGGTATTGGTTGTCTCGGCAGTGGGTCAAAGACCAATTGGGTTCCGGAAGCAAACTTTCTCTCCTGTTTGGCGGCTACGCAGAAGTCCCGCGACTTTAGGGCATTGCTAACAAAGGGCGCTAGGCAGGGCAACCGAAGATGAAGCGCCAAAATCAAACTGGCTTACACTTTCCTAATATAGGCGAACGGTAATTGCCTGTTGTACGGACTTAGCTACCACATTCGTTTAGAATCAAGACTTGCCCTATCAACTTTTCCAAATGTCCAAACCATCCGCCCGTTGGCTCTTCGCTATCTTCGTGGTCACTGCCTCCTTTTGTATTTATTTGAGATACGTGCTGGCATTTGGCGTCAACGTTCCCTACTGGGATGATTTTCAACTGCTCGATCAGGCGCGACTGGTTCATGCAGGGCAGTTGGAATGGTGGAAACTGGCCGCTACTAAGCACAACGAACATCTAATGGGTGTGCCGTTTACGCTGGAGGCGCTGGAGTTTCTTTGGACGGGTTTTGACTACAAGGTGCAACTCGTGACAGGGGTTCTGATTCAGGGACTTACTTTTCTCCTGCTGGCATGGGCGGTCTGGAAATCTATTCCGCAAGGTCGGCGTTCTTATTGGCTGGCGTTTTCATCATTGATCCTTTTCTCGATGGCTCAGTACAAAAACCTCCTCTGGGCTTTTCAAACCGCGTGGTTCCTGGTTTCACTTCTATTGGTTATCAATCTGATTTGTTTGCAACGAGCTAGTGAGATTGATACGGAGCGGGGTGACGGTGCAAGCGCGTGGTTCACGGGAGCAGTTGTTGCGGCCTTGCTGGCTAGCTTCACGTCTTTTCAAGGGAGCATCGTATGGGTGGCCGGCGGTGTTTTCTTGTTTGCTCGCTGCTCTTTCAATCTCAAGGAGTCTTTGAGGAATATTCTGTTGCGCCGGTGGACAATTTCGGCGGTTCTCTCGTTGATTCTGATCGTGTACATTTTCGAAAAGTTGGGTGGTTTCGGCCCTGAGACCGGTGTCTTTCACTTGCGCGCTTTCGTGGATATCTTTATCGGCGTACATGGCGACCTGTGGGGCAATTGGGGCGTACACCGGCTGCTGCGTTTTGGGGTCGTTATGCTGGCTTTGCTGGTTGTTGCTTTAGCCCAAGTGTGCCTTTCAAAAGAAAAAGCCGGGTATGCTTTTCCTGTGTCTCTTATAGCATTCGGAGTTTTGTTTGTATTTCTAATCTCACTGGGCCGCGCGAGGTTTGGGAGCGACATGGCCAGCGATTCTCACTACACCGCGTATCCCATCTTGACTTACTTTGGAGTGCTATCAATTTTGTACCGAAAGGACGACAGCTTGCCCCAGTTCTATCCGTCGCGACTGGGGCAATTCTGCGTTGGCGCGATTCTTTCTCTCGCTTGGTTTTCCTCTGCTTACTACTCCACGGTGAATGGTATCAGTTGGAGATCAGACCACGGACTTTCGGCTGCGCAACTGATCAACAACCGAGAGGAATCCGATTTGGTCCTAGATCGTAACCTTTTCGGCGATGCAGCCATGGTCAGAAGGAATGCCGATTTTCTAGAGGCCAATAAGTTTAGTGCATTCGGTGATTCCACTGCTGTTCCTGAATCGGTGAAAAGCTACGTGCATATGCCAAAAAGTATGGAAGCCGCCATTGCGAGACACCCAGGACAGGAAAAAGCGATTCGTATGGCGTGGGAGGTTTACCAAGTGGGTGGTGACCTAAGAAGCGCGTTTAATCCTTTATCGCCGCAATTTCCACACGATCTGCTTCAGTGGTGCTTTGTTAACGCTCAGCCGGGAGCGGCTCATTATGTGAGTCCGTATTTAGTTCCCTACGCAGCAGAGTTTGCTGTGATTGATAAGGCTGGCTACTAGAATCAATGCTCTGAGGTTTAGCAACACGTCAGCGCAGCATGGCGAATTTGATTCGAGCCGTCGTCGGCTATCACGCGCGGTCACTTGTCGGTGCGTTGACGGATGAAGAAAACCGGGTGGAACTGACTGCAACTATCCATCTTGCCCTGATAAACGCGTGAAATACCCAGCGTATAGCTGCCCTCTAAGTTAGAAACATCAAGGGCCGCTTTGAATCCGGAATCGTGCATGCGGGGTTGGCCGAGGGCAGTATTTACGTCGGGGCGAGGCACCAAACGCGCGATGGTGTAGAGCCTCTGATTCATATTAGACAACGTCAAAAAGACACGCTCAGGCGCAATGCCATTCTTGGCCGAAATGACAGTCCACCCCTCGACGGTCAATCGGTCAACAATTACGGCGGGCGCCATCGAGGGAGATAGGCCGTTGATAGAGTCGACAATCAAATCACACACAACCGGTGTTGTTTCGACAAGGCCGGTGGGCGCGCGATCGACAGTCCGATCGACGGCGGGTGTAAGTTTTAGGCTGCGGAGACCGTAGTAGCCGGCCAGATGCTGATTGGCGTACCAGTTCGGATCTTCCGTTATATCGAAGTAGAAGGGAAGGATGGTGAGTGGTAACATCCGCTGCCCGACTAAAACGTCACGAACGCCGGCCTTTGCTTGGGATGTAATTTCGGCGTTCCGTTGGACCCACACGGCGTGGTTCCTCATTGCGGGACGGATGTCGTGGAAGGCAGCGTAAAAGCGCGGGAGGAAAATTGTCGCAACTAAAGCCGCGACCAATGCAGCAGAGCGGAGGAGCGAACCCCAGGGCGATGCGAGGAGGTTTCTCGCGGTATCCCACTGGCCCAGGTCAAAGCCGCAGGCCACGACGAAGGGCACTATGGCAGCGGCTAACAGCAAAAAGAATCCGTCGTACGTGTGCCACGCAACCGCCCCGCCCAAAGCATAACATGTCATCGTCAGCACGACGAACGGCACCACGACAATAGCGAACAACAGGAGAGTCTTGATGAGAAAAGGGGCCTCGGCGTACCAGGAAGGCCGAAGGCGCTTGCTCGCGGCGGCCAACAGGATCACAATCAAAATAGGCAGCAGCGCGGCCCAATTCTGGAAAATGACGCGCTCGATATAGAGTGCTTGCTCGACGGCACCGTGAAGAGACAGGTGGGCAGAGCCGGACGCCCGCCCTCTCACCCCCGGCATCAAGAGGTTTGACGCTGCACCAGCGACGCTCGCCAGCGTTGCCGCTGCCACTGTGCCGGTCTTCTTTCGTGTCGTCAGCTTGACTAGCCAAATCGCGGCCAGCACGCCGATAATCCAGCCTCCGAACACCTCTTGAATCGCGGGCATCAAAAAAGCTAGAAGGACGACCAGAGTTTTGGCCCACGGTTCCGTGAAGTTGGACATCAACCACAAAAGAATCATTCCGAGCGCCAGGACCAGCCACTCTTCAATGCCAGCGGGATACCAGTAGAATTGTTCGCCAAACGGTGCGGCGAGCCATAGCACCGAGTAGGCAGCCATGCCACTGGCAATCACGCGTGGTTCGGAAATCCGACGCCCCATGACAAGCGAAACCACACAACAGCAGCCAATAAAGCCAATCACCATCAGGGCGATCAGCAAAGCCGGATACCAAGCGATTACGTGTCCACCAAAGTAGGCGGGATACTCGAGCAGGTCCGCGCCCCAGCGACCTTCAATGCTAAGGCAATCGGTTCTAATCCGGTGAAACATTGAGACGATGCGCAAAGCGCCAGTGCGTTCGAGGTCGTCTGTTTGAGGATAGGCAAGAAAGGTATAGCCGAGCGAGACGAACGCGATAACCCCGGCTAATAAGACCGCGAACCAATTAACAGCAGTTTCCAGGAGGCGTGTAACTTTTACGGATTGAGCGCCGGTACGGCGCGCAGCAACATCAATCATGCGCCATTCGTAACACTATTATAAGACAGGAACAGGCCGACACAGACGATGCAGGGCTATCGCAAAGTCCAGATATGCCGATCTGATTAACCTCAATTCGAGACTGCTGCTGATGTTTCGAAGTGGCTTGAAGCGAATGGCTCTAATGGTTCCGCGGATTCGTAGACTGATCCGACGGAAAGTCGAGAGTAATTCCGGTGTCGGATTGGACCTTTTGCGCTGGCTTCATAGTTGTGGAACTCCAGCTCGCTAACTGATTTATCGGGTCAAATCCTTTTCAAACGTTCAATTTTACAACTCTACGTATCCCGCGAAACGGGAATGATCGAAGTATCCCCACCGATTCAACCGGATAAGGAGGCATCGCAAGTCCATCCGTCGCCTTTTAAACCCCAATGTCTTCATTCCACAAGCTTGGTTTATCGGCAATGAACTGGCGCATTAGTTCGATGCATTCGGCGTCTTGCAGGACATCGACCTTTACTCCGTTGCTGCGCAGATAGTCCTCGGCGCCGAGAAATGTTTTATTTTCGCCGGCGACGACGTGCGGGATTTTGTAAAGCAGAATGGCGCCGCTGCACATTGGGCAGGGCGAAAGGGTTGTATAGATGATGCAGCGCTGGTAGACCTTGGCGGGCAGGCGGCCGGCGTTTTCGAGACAATCCATTTCCCCGTGCAGAATGGCACTGCCGTTTTGGACGCGCCGGTTATGACCTCGCCCAATAATGGAACCATCGCAGACCAACACGGATCCGATGGGAATGCCGCCTTCAGCCAGACCCAGACGCGCTTCTTCAATCGCAGCAGCCAGAAATTTGTCGGAACTCATCTTAGCTTTATCGTAGCGTCTAGAGGGTTTTTACCGGGACAGTAAAGATCGTTGTGTTGACTTGTCCAGCGCGTTGGAATTGAGTCCAGATCCGGTAAAGGCCCGGGCGCGGAAAGATTATGTTGAATTGAATATCGCCGCCATTCACGAGAAACGGGTGGATGTGGAGGAGGTCAATGAGATCGCTGCTGGCGGCGAGCATGTGGCCCCAGGTCCCCAGATAGGTTTGCAAATCATCGACAGGGTTTAGCGAAAACGTGAGACGGCTTTCGAGACCGGCCAGCAGATCGGCTGGATCGGTGCGCAGGGTCGCGGTCAAGTTCGTCGACTTGCACGGCGTAAGAGAAGGCTCAAGTTTACTATCGGGTGCGCGGCCGGAAACAAATAGAGTGCTGACGGCAAGTTGAGGCACGGCGCCGGATGGGTAATAGTCGGCGAGCAAGCGATACATACCGCCATAGGGAAGGGTTAACGGCAGGATGAAACGGCCGTCGTTTTGGAAGGCGGGGTGCACATGGGCGAAGTATTCCAGGTTTTCGCTGATCAGAAAAAGATGTAGCAACTTTTCGTGAACAATTTCAAAGTTTGTGATGATGTTGCCGGTGTCGGGGTGGAGCACGCGAAGGGTGAGTTCCAACGGTTGCTGCGGTTGGAGTGGTTGTGGGGCGCAGACGACTTCGAGCGGGTATTCCACACGCTCGGGAATTTTAAGGACAAGTTTCATGCCGCAACGAGGGCAGAGGCCAGGTTTTTCGGAGCGAACGTCAGGATCCATTGGGCAGATCCAGTCCTTATTAGTATTAGTGTTCGCTTCGCTGCTGGTGGATTGCTGTTGACGTGCAAACGCGGCCGTTCCAGCAAAGGAGAGGAGCCACAGACGTCGTTTGATGCGGAGCAAATATCCTCCCAGGGTGATTATAGCTGTGCGCGCAGCCGGTCAGGTCGCGTGATGTCGCGAAAGCAGCCGGGAAAATCCTAGAGCTAATGAGCGCACTTGACCGCTGCAAGAAGGCGGTTACTGCCGAAGTAGACAGCAGATGAGAGTCTCAAATATGTTTTTTAGGCCAATGAGAGAAGCCGTTCTCTGGGGCGCGTGCGGGCTGTTGGGCCTTTGCGCCAGTAGCGGATCTGCGAGTGCGCAGACGACCGCAGACCAAGCCCCTTCAAACGAAACAATTCAAAAGTTGGTGGAGCGTTTGGCTGCGGCGGAAGCAAGAATTCAACAGCTTGAAGCCGCGCAGTCCCCCAAACCAGCTGGCAATCAAACGG
Source organism: Bryobacterales bacterium (assembly GCA_003169195.1). Lineage (GTDB taxonomy): Bacteria > Acidobacteriota > Terriglobia > Bryobacterales > Bryobacteraceae > Bog-105. Next base: position 12,690 of record PMQB01000656.1, on the reverse strand, counting down.
TTGCGGCGCCACAACCCGCCCCCGAGGCCGCAGTGGCTGCTCCGGCGACGCCCGCCGCTCCAACCACTCCAGAACCGGTGCCAGAGCCTGTTGCTGCACCCATGGAAGAATCTCACGACCACATGATGGAGATTCCAGGCGGACCCGCGCTGCATTTCCGCGGTTTTTTTGATTTTGACTACGACCAGGGATCGGTAGCCCAGCAGTTGCAATATCCTCTCGGTGTTCCAGCACGCGGTTCGTTCCGAGCCGGCGAATTCGACCTGTTCATGACGTCGCAACTCTCCGACAAGCTGAGCTTCGTGAGTGAGTTGGTTTTTTCGACCAGCCCCAACAATGCTTTCGAACTTGACCTCGAGCGTTTCCAGTTGACTTACCGGCCTTCAAAATATTTTGAAATTGGCGGTGGCCGGTTCCACACTTCCATCGGCTATTACAACACTGCGTTTCACCATGGCAATTGGTTCTCGACAGCCACCGGCCGGCCATTCATGTACTACTTCGAGGATAGCGGCGGTGTTTTGCCGGTGCATGAAGTTGGCCTGACGATGACAGGCTATGTTCCGTCGGGGAAGCTGAATTTACATTGGATCGCAGAAGTGGGTAACGGCAGTTCAGAAACAGGCAGCCCGCTGTTTGGTGACGGAGTTGAAAACTTTGTATCAGACCGCAATCGCAAGGATATCAACTTTGCGGCTTATATTAAGCCCGAATGGTTGTCCGGTCTGCAGGTTGGCGGTTCGTTCCTGACAGGCAGCCTGATTCCCTCAAACGGAACACCCACGGTATCTCAACAGATTTCGAGCGCCTACGCCGTCTTCATCAATCCTAAATGGGAATTCATGAACGAAGCGGTGCTACTGCACCAACAAGTGACCGCTGGCGGCCGCTCTTTCAACTCGCCCCTCGGCTACACACAACTTGCCTATCACTTTGGCAAATATCGTCCCTACTTCCGATTCCAAGAGGTAAACATCTCGAACGCGGATCCGGTGACAGCGTTCGTGGGCAGATACGAAGGACCGTCGGCAGGATTAAGAGTTGACTTCTTCGACTATGCAGCTCTCAAGCTGCAATACAACCGAGTTTTCCTTCGCAACGCAGCGGCGCAAAACGGCCTGGAGTTGCAGATGGCGTTCACATTCTAAGGAAAGACAACATGAAAAGCAAAGTGAAAAACTCGACTTATAAATTTTGCGGCCTGTCTCTTCTCGGAATAACAGCTTCGATTTGCTTGTTCTTCGTGGGAGCACCGGCGCTAGTCGGATTTGCCGACAACTACGTCGTTATCGTGAACAAAGCAAATGCAACCGATTCCATCAGTGCCGGCGACCTCCGTAAGATGTTCCAGGGCGAGAAAACAACTTGGGCAGGTGGCGCGAAGGTCGTTGCCATCACGCCCAGTCCAGACCGTCCCGAATACGGTCCCGCCATTAAGTGCACGACTGGAATGTCCGGGCCTGATTTTAAAAGATATTTTATTCAATTGAGCTTTCTCGGCAAAGTTGTTCCCCCACCGAAAACGCTCGATACAACAGCGGCCATTGCTCGCTTTGTAGGCACTTCGCCTGGCGCAGTCAGTTGCGTCCCAGCCGCCGATGCCGGAGCCGGTGTGAAGATCCTGAAAGTGGAGTAATGCAATATGTTCCAAAAAGTGTGTTTGTTCCTGTTGGCCTGGTACAACGATCTAAAGATCACGGTCAAACTGAGACTGGCATTCGCCATTATGGCGGCGATTACGGCATTAGTCGGAATCGCTGGTTTTTGGGCGATGTCTTTGCTCAGCGGACGCGTGAATGCCGCCTACGAGCAAGACTTGCCCGCAGTTTCCGCGGTTAAAGAAGCGGGCATCTCGCAGCTGAAAGCGATGCGAGTGTTGCTAGGCGTCGTGTTGGCGGCCGGCGACAACGAGGAGATCGAGAAACTGACAGGCGAGCTGTCAAGGAATCTTGGTGACGAGCGAAAGCAGATCCTTCTTTGCCGTCAGAAGCTACGTTCCCAGGAAGGCAGGGAGCAACTGGGAGCAGCGCTCAAACGATTGCCTGAATTCGAAAAGGGGGCACGCTCAATCGTGACCGCGGCCAAAGCTGGGGACATCATTGGCTTTCGCAACACGATCAAGGATTTGGTTCCGCTTAGCGATCAAATACAACACTCTTTCGACCAGGTCAGCATGATCACGCAGGCGCAAGCGATCAAGTCACAGTCGATTTCGAGAGCACAGTACTTAAGCGCGCTCGCAGTGGTGCTGCCGTTGGTCGCGTTCGCGGCCTTCCTGGCGGGCCCAATGAGCTACGTATTCAGTTGCCTGCTGGCTGGCCCTTTAGGACGCATGGTGAGGGTGCTGGAAGCCGTGGCAACCGGCGATCTCACGCAACAGCTCCCGGTCAGTTCGGCCGACGAAACCGGACAAGTGGCGGTAAGTTTGAATCGTGCGCTTACCTCGATCCGCGAATCCTTGCTGGAGGTAAGCCGCTCGTCGGATGAACTGAAGTCCACGTCCAACAGCTTAGCGACTACCGCCTATTCGCTTGCGGAGGGCGCAACTACGCAGGCGGCGGGCATTCAATCCACGACTTCGAGCCTGGAAGAAATTTCCGTCACGATTCGCAACAATGCAGCCCACACCGAGCGAGCGAATGAACTTGGCTCTTCCGCTCGCCAGGCGGCGGAAAGAGGCGATGCTTCTGTGCAGCAGGCCATCACCGCTATGGAAGAGATCAGGCAATCTTCGAGCGAGATTTCTAAAATTCTGGGAGCGATCAATGAGTTGTCCTTCCAGAGCAATCTGCTGGCGGTGAACGCCTCGATCGAGGCTGCTCATGCCGGCGAAAGTGGCCGCAGCTTCGCGGTCGTCGCTTCAGAAATTCGTCATCTCGCGCTGCGCAGCACTGAGTCTGCCAGGGAAATCGAGCGTCTGATCGCCACCTCGTTAGACCGCGTGAGCAATGGCGCTACCTTAGTCAATCGCTCAGGTGAGGCGCTCACAGAGATCATCAGCTCTGTCAAGAACGTCAGCGAAATCGTTGACGAGATTGCCACTGCGTCGAAACAACAGAGCCAGGGAGTGGAACTGGTGACGACCTCTATGAACAAAGTCGATTCGGTGGTGCATGCAAACAGCTCGAAAACGCAGGGGATCTCCACCATGGCGCAGCAACTCGCTGCGTTAGCCACAGGTTTGAACGAGACGCTCAAACACTTCTCTTTTGCCGGTGATCCGCAACAGGTAGATTCCGGTGCGCAAGATCTAAGCGACTCTATTCTCGCGATGCGGGCGTGGGTCGCCTCGCATTATCAAAAGGCCCGCGAACAGGTGAAAGTATCGCGTTAAGGTTAAATAGTAATGGATTGCAGCAAATCTTCACTTTGCCATTCGCTAAACTAAAAGTTCACGAATTCGAAGGAGTTTTATGCCCGAAGAGAAGCAAGCCACCACCAGCAAACCGGCACACGCCAGTTCGCCTAACCTCAAGCAAAAAGAAGGTATTTACCAAGCCACCTACATGGGCAGCGGAACCTTTCACATTGTTAAGCCGAAACGCAAAGACGGCAAACGTCGCCAGTCTTCGCTCAAAGGCACCACCCGTGGAGCGCGCAAGTAGCGCTCCTCAAATCGTCAACGTCACCTTACTCAAAGTCCTAGGCTGATCTGGATTTAGGCCCTTTGCCGCTGCCAAGCTGGCCGCGAATAGTTGTGCCGGAATGATATACGGGATCGGCGTAAATACCTCCTCTGGCAGTTTCGATTTGACCGCCAGTTCGGCTGGTATGGTCAGCGTTACGTTGGCCACTCCTTTGGCGCGAGCTGCCTTATTGCTGAGATCGGTAATAGCCAATGTCTCCGCTTGTATGGAATGGAGCTTGATCAGCAGTTCCTTGGTGGCCTTCCAAGTCACTCCGGCCGGGCAAAAGACAAAGGCCGGGAAAGCTGCTTCCAGCATCGCAATGGGACCGTGCAACAGATCTGCCGACGAGAAGCGTTCCGCCACAACATAGCAAGTCTCCATCAGTTTGAGAGCAAACTCAAACGAGTTGCCGTAGTTGAGGCCGCGTCCCACACATACGGCGTGCCGCATCAAGCAGTAGCGCTGAACCCTCTCGAGAATCTCTTTCTCCAGCTGTAACGCCACGTCGGCCCAATCGGCGAGTTTTTGCAAATCGGTCAACTCCAGCGGTGCACCAAGGGCGTAGGCCAGTAAGTAAAAACAGAGAAGTTGGCCGGTGTATGTTTTGGTCGCGGCGACACTCCGCTCCTTGTCGGCCCTCACCAGAAAAGTATGCTGGGCCAGTTTCGCCAACGTACTCTCCGCTTCATTGGTGATCCCAGCGGTAAAGGCTCCGCTCGCTTTCGCCTTCTCCAGAACGATATTCGTGTCGGTCGATTCGCCTGATTGTGAAATAGCTATTACTGCCGCGTCCTTAAGATTCATCTTGCCGCCGTACAAGGTGAAGACAGAAGGCGCGGCCAGCGAGACCGGAATTCCTGTCGAAATCTCTAAAAGATAGCGGCCGAATTGCGCCGCGTTATCAGAGGTGCCGCGCGCCGCCAGAACAATCAAGCGAACGGGATGTTGAGCGAAATATTCACGAAGTTTTACCGCATTGCGCCATTCAGCTTTGAGCGTCTTTTCGATCGCGGCCGGCTGCTGGCGAATTTCTGCCGCCATGGTGGACATGATGTCGAAGATAGCAGTTCGCCCGCGCGGAATTAGAGAAGTACTTTGAATCCGCGGACAGGGCCAACCAAATACTGTGGGCTGGTGGTCGCCGACATCGGCAAGCGCGTCACGCGCGGCTTAATGAGGATCAGCGTCTCGCTGGTCGTTTTCTCGTGCATATTTTCGCTGAGGATTTGGTTTAGGCCCGGCACCTCGGTTAAGCCGGCCAAGCCATTGCGGCTACGGTTGATGGAATCCTGATCCAGCCCAGCCAGCACCGCCCATTCGCCGTCGCGCAAAATCACGTTGCCAGTGAACTTGCGTTGATTCACCGAAGGCACGGTGTTCAGCGTAAACGTGCCCAGGGACTTGAATTCAGCATCCACGTCGATAGCAACATCTCCTTGGCCGTTCACATGCGGTGTCATCTTGAGCGCTAGCCCGAGATCTTCCTGTTGGAACTGCGGCACCGGGTTATAAATGCTGGCCGCGCTTTGTGCGAAACCGGTGTAGAGTGTTTGCGGGATAGGATATTTAGTGCCAAAGTGGACGGTGACAGGCATCCCGTCGGTTGTAACGTTCGTCGAGTCGTAGCGCGTCTTGCCGACGGATTTGGAATACGAGGCAAACAGACTCGCTTGGCCCACACCCAAGCCGAACAGACTGAGGCCCCCGCCGAAAGTAAAGAACTGGGTAAATGCTCCCACGCTACTGAGAGCGGAACTCAGATTCAGCTTGCCAAAATTCAGAAAAGTGGCACTAGTGGGCGGAGAAATACCGTAATGATAATTAGTATCGATGTCGAGAGTGATGATCTGTACTTCGAGCTCGACTTGGGCTTTGGGCAGGAGCAACGCCTGGAGCAGCGAACGCGCCGCAAGCGCTCGTGAAACACGATCGCGGATGAACACGGTACGGCTCACCGAATCCCAGCCAAACGTCTTCAGGCTCAACAAGCCGCGCACCTGGTTGGCGACGTCGATCAAATCCTTCTCGCTCATCGATTCTGGCAGCGGAACGGTTAACAGGATCAATGGCTCCAGTTCGCTTCGTTTCATTTCGGTGTCGCGAGCGAAATAGAGCGTATTCGGCGAAATGGGGAAAACAAAAGTGTTGGTGACCAGTGTCAATGCCTCCATCGCGGTGCGGAAGTCGGCCTGGGTGATCTGCATCTGCAGATTGCTTTTGGGGTCGAGTTGCGGATCCCAGGCGGCGCGCACGCCATACGCTTTGGCCACTTGCTGGATCAGGGAAATTTCGTCGCCGCGGATGTCAAAATCACGTCGAATGTCACTGGGCTGTATGTGCGGGAACGTCGCCAAACTTTGCTGGAGTTCCTCGGTGCCGGGCGGGGGTGGATTGGCGGCAGCTTCTGCGTCTGTTTCTTCTCTTTCGACTCTGGCGATATCGGCTGCCACCACCGGGTCTTCCAATTGGGTTTTCATCAGAAGATTGGCAGCCGGGGCTAGGCCATCGCGACTAGCGGCATAGGACGGATTGGACGGGTCGCGCCGGGCGGCCTCGTTATAGAGCATATAGGCGCGGACGACTTCGCCGGCATCTCTGGCTGTGCGAGCGCGTTCCGCTAAACGCTTGGCGATGGCCGAGCTGCTGGGAGCAGCTACGGCCAGCCAAGCCACGCAAAAAAACACAAACATTCGCAGCGCCATACTAATGAGACGTCGGTTTGCGCCGCTCTGTGGAAATGGCCACTGCATATTCAATGATTAGTGGCCCGGGGCGACGTATCCGGGAGGATGCGCGGCGCCTTCGCCAAAGAAATACTCTTCCATCTGTTTGAGCAGGAATTCCTGCGCTTCGGCCGTTCCTAGGTTCAGACGGTATTCGTTCATGATCATCTTCATCTGTTCGACCCACATGCCCCAAGCCTGCTTGGAAACATTGTCGTAAATGCGTTGTCCGAGCGGGTGGCCGTCAAACGGCACCTCGCTTAAGCCTGGCAAATCCTGGTTTAATTTGACGCAGTGGACAATTCGCTCAGTCTGCGGGGCTGGCCCGGTAGTACTGCCCATCGGCTGATCTCCTTGTTGTCTTTAACTTTGAGGATAGCCCACTTGCTAATTGGCAGCGCCCCCGCTAGCGGCTGCTTTGCGCGGCGCGATCTCCATCAGGAAATTTGACAATCTAGGCGGCTCGTCGGCACCTTGCGCCTGTGCGGCCTGTACGGCACGCAAGTACCGGCGAAGTGCGTCGATTCTCGCTGATTTTCGCAATTTTGAGGTCTGTAAATCTAACAGCAGATCCAGTTCCCTTTGCGTAAAGCGATTGCGACGGACAGCACCGCCTACGAGGTCCTGAATCAACTGCGTAAAAGATGTCCACTCTAACGGGGTTGCGCTCAAAGTGTGAAGTGGAAGATAGTCGCGAAAAATCTTGAAAATTCTGTGAAAGATAAACGCTCGGCGGCACTTCCTCTGAGAGCGCGCTGTGCACACACTTTGGATCGATGCTTTTTGCGGACTGGCCGTCACGCTGTTGTTGAGCGGTATGGATGACTTGATTCCGCTGGCCATCCTGCTGCGCCGGTATTGGCGGAATGGGCGCCGTCCCATCGAGCCAAGCGGGCTCGTACAGGCGAACCTGCCCGAAAGCAAGATTGCCATCTTTGTCCCGTGCTGGAAAGAATCGGGCGTGATCGGCAACATGGTGCGACACAATTTGACGGCGATTCGCTACCGGAACTTCGATATTTTCCTGGGCGCGTATCCGAACGATGAGCCGACGGTGGCCGTGGGACGGCAATTGGCGGAAACGTTTGGCAATGTGCATGTGGCGGTTTGTCCCGACCCAGGGCCGACGTCCAAAGCCGATTGCTTGAATTCGATTTACCACCAGATGCAGGCTTTCGAAAAAGAACAAGGCGTGCGGTTCAACACGGTGGTGCTGCATGATGCCGAGGATCTGATTCACCCCGAGGCGCTTTCGTTGATCAACCGGGAACGCGCGAGGTACGACATGGTGCAGGTGCCGGTGCTGCCATTGCCGACGCCGTTTTTCGAACTGATGCATGGCGTGTATTGCGATGAATTTGCGGAATTCCAACACATCGATATGCATGCGCGGCAGTTCAGCGGATCGTTTGTGCCGTCGAATGGAGTCGGCACGGGCTTTGCGCGCGAGATTCTGGAGCGGCTGGCGTGCGAGCGCGGCGAAGTGTTCGATGCGGAGAGCCTGACGGAAGATTACGAGATTGGTGTTTACATTCACGACAAGGGCTACCGGCAGTTATTCGCACCGATCAAGAAAGGCGATAACGGCTTCGTGGCCACGCGCGAGTATTTTCCACGCACGACCAAAACGGCCATTCGCCAGCGAACGCGTTGGGTGACGGGAATTGCATTGCAGTGTTGGGAGCGGCGTGGGTGGGCTGGTGGGTTTGGTACGCGCTATTGGTTTTGGCGCGACCGGAAAGGGCTGGTGGCCAATCCACTAAGCTTGCTCACAAACATTCTGTTTCTCACCGGGCTGATTGACCTGGGGTTGAGCATGCTACAGCACCGGCCGTGGCTGTTCGCGGTGGATAATCCGAACGTGATCTTTCTTTGCGGGCTCACGACGGGGCTGCAGTGTCTGCGGTTGAGTCTGCGCATGCTGTGTGTGGGGCGCATCTTTGGAGTTGGGTTTGCGATGGGTGTGCCGATGCGGTCTTTCTTGGCCAACCTGGTGAACTGCTTCGCTTCGATTCGAGCTTTGTGGCGCTACTTCCATGCGAAGCGCGATAAACGGAAACTGGTTTGGCAGAAGACTGAGCACGCGTATCCGAAGCATTCCGCTCTGGCGGAGCACCGGCGCGACTTCGACGAAATTTTGGTGAACTGCGGCTTTCTGAGCGCAGAGAGTTTGGCGGCTGCTAAGCAGAACATGCCGGCGACCGCAGACTTGGGCGAGTATTTGTTCGAACGGGGCTCGCTTAGCGACGAAGATCTATGCCGGGCGCGGAGTCTTTTCACGGGCGCGCCGATGGGCCTGTTCAATCCGAAGAGCATCAAGAAGGGCGTGCGCTGGAGCTTGCCCGCTCATATCGCGCGACAGTTCGACATTGTGCCGGTGGATTTGCGGGCCGGACACCTGGTGGTGGCGGGGCAACGAGAACTGTCACCCGAGCAACTGGAAACGATCAAGAGTTTTACTTCGATGGCGGTGGAGTTTCAACTAACCACGCAGAAGAATTTTGCAGAACTCAAAGAGCTACTTTGATTTGATCTCGGGATCGAAAAACGCCAGCGGTGCGATGCTGACGATGCGCCAATCGTAGTTCTTCATGGCGAGCTTGACGGTGACGTCCTGGACTCGAACTTCGCTCAAACCGGACTTCAGATCGCTCAGAGTCATAATCCAATGTATTGTGAGCGTTGCTGCGTGCTTAACGATTTGTTCGTCGGTAATTTCCAGGTCGTTCGTCAGAGTGTAGGCGTTGGTGAGTGCAGAAAAATAATCGCTCAGTCTGCCGTAGTTGTCGAAAGATTTATCGAACGGCGTCATGGCTTCTTCCGGGTTGCCAGAGCTGAGCGCGGTGCCAACATGGGCGACTTGATCGCGAATGGCTCTGCTCTGCTGCGCTGGTAGAACACAGGCGAGAGCCAACAAGAGCGCGATTGAGCGGCTAAGTGCGATAGCTGCCATTGATTTGGATGTAGCCTTCCGTGAGATCGCAGGTGAAGAAACGGGCTTCGCCTTTGCCTCCTTTTCTATTGACGATGCGAATGCGCACTTCCGATTCATCTAGTTTCTGTTTCAGTTCGTCTTCGTCATATTTGGCGGCGAGGCCGCCGCGGCAGACGGGCACGCGCTGTAGTTCGATATCGATGTCATCGGGGTTAAACTCCACACCCGCGTAACCGGCGGCGGACAAGATGCGGCCCCAGTTGGGATCGCTGCCGGCGATGGCGGTTTTAACGAGCGGCGAATTTGAAATGGCACGCGCAATTTTGCGAGCGTCTTCGCGCGTTTTGAAACCGAGCGCGCGGACGATGATCAACTTGCGTGCGCCTTCGCCATCGGCGGCGATTTGTTCGGCCAAGCTTTCCATCACCCAGGTGACGATTTCCTGCAGCTGTTTGCGTTCTTTGCCGGACGGTTTGACTTTCGACGCGCCGCTGGCTATGAGCAGAACGGTGTCGTTGGTGGACATGTCGCCATCGACACTCAACGAATTGAAAGAGCATTCGATGGCGGGGCGCAGCATTTCTTCCAACTCTTCGGCGTCGGCCACGACGTCGGTCATGACGAAGCCGAGGGTGGTGGCCATGTTGGGATGAATCATGCCGGAGCCTTTGGTCATGCCCGCGATGCGAACGGGGCCGCCAGAAAACTGCACTTCTTCGGAGGCGATTTTGGGGCGAGTGTCGGTGGTCATGATGGCTTCGGCGACGGCCTGAAAATGGCCGGCGTCGAGGTGTTCGACCAGTTTGGGCAGAGGTGCCGTGAGAAGATTGGCGTCGAGTTCCACACCGATAACGCCGGTGGAGGCGGGGAAGATGTATTCAGGGCGAGACTTGAGCGCCTTTGCCAGCGCTTTGCAGGAAGCGAGCGCGACGCGTTCGCCGGTGCGAGTGGCGCAATTGGCGTTGCCCGCGTTGATGAGAACGCCGGTGACTTTGCCCTTGGAGATTCTTAGATTTTCTTTGGCGAGCTTGACCGGCGCGGCTTGCACCATGTTGCGCGTGAACACAGCGGCTGCGCGCGCAGGCTGATCTGGCACGATGAGCGCCACGTCGTCTTTTTTCACTTTCCGAATGCCGGCGTACGTAGCGGCATAGCGGAATCCCAAAGGAAGCTTCAAGGCTTTTCTCCCAACGATTCGTTTTCAGTCAATGGATAGCCGTTGAGAAAATCTTCGGCACTCATGCGTTTCTTGCCGGCTAACTGTACTTCTAATAACTCAAGGACGGTGCCAACGCCGCAAGCAACAAACAGACGGCGCTTTGCGGTAAAGGTGCGACCGGGTATGAACTGTGTCTCGCCGGCCAAACTCGCACCGGTGATGGACATTTGCTGGCCGCGAAAGAACGTATAAGCGCCGGGCCAGGGATTGAAGCCGCGCCAACGATTATGGATTTGCGCGGCAGGGCGCTGCCAATCAACCAGACCATCTTCCTTCTTCAGGATGGGCGCGAGGGTGGCGTGTTCATTGTTCTGTTTCTCACGCTTAGCCGTGCCTGCTTCGATCTTCTCGATGGCTTCGATCAACAAATCAGCACCCAATGGGGCAAGGCGCGCGCTTAACTCAGGAGCGGTTTCTGTGCGACCAATGGGCAAGGTAGCTTTGAGCAGCATATCGCCCGTGTCGAGGCCGGCATCAATCTGCATGATGGTGACGCCCGTTTCGGTTTCGCCGTTCGCGATGGCCCACTGAACGGGTGCGGCACCGCGGTACTTGGGCAGCAGCGAGGCATGCACATTCAGGATGCCAAAACGTGGCAGGTCAATTATGTTTTGGGGAATGATTTGGCCATAGCCGACCACCACCATGATTTCGGCGCGCCAAGCTTTGAGCGGGTCGAGGTTTTCGGGGTGGCGAATGCGTTCGGGCTGGAGGACCTCAATGTGGAAAACCTTGGCGGCGATCTTCACGGGCGATTCGGCCAAGTGATTGCCGCGGCCTTTGGGACGATCGGGCTGCGTGTAGACTGCCGCTACCTGATGGTGCTTCGCCAAAGCTGCCAGGGATGGCACAGCAAACTCAGGCGTGCCGAGGAAGACTACGCGCATGGCTGGCCGCTTAATCCCACTCGCCGGCTTTTTGCATCTTCTTAATTTTGCGGCGGATGATGTCGCGTTTGAGCGCGCTTAGATGATTGATGAAGAGCTTGCCGTTGAGGTGATCGATTTCATGTTGAAAGGCGCGCGCCAGTAATTCTTCGCCCGACAGTTCGATGGTCTCGCCCTTTTCGTTGTGCGCTTTGACGGTGACTTTGTGGGCGCGGGTAACAGGTTCGCGAAAGCCGGGAATGCTGAGGCAGCCTTCTTCGCCCACTTGCGTGCCCTCGCGGGTAACGATTTCCGGATTGATGAGCACGAGTTTCTTGGTCTCATCTTCGCCGACGCTGATATCGATGACGGTGACGCGCTTGCTGATGCCGATTTGCGGCGCGGCCAAGCCAACACCCTTAGCGGCGTACATAGTGTCGAACATGTCTTCGACAAGCTTCTTGAGATCGGGAGTATTGAAATCAGAGACGTGGTCTGCCGGTTGCTCCAGAACCGGTTCACCGTATTTGAGAATCTTTAAAACCATTTTTCAGAAGTTCTTTACCTGCGTTGCGTAGCCATCAAAGTTACGCTTTGTTTCCAGTAGCGAATCGCCGCCAAATTTCTCAAGGAAGGCTTGCGCCAACACTAACGCGACCATGGCCTCGCCAATCACACCCGCAGCCGGGACGACCGCCACGTCACTGCGTTCATACGCAGCGAGGGCAGGTTCGCGCGTGGGTAAATCTACCGATTCCAGCGGCCGGCGCAGAGTCGAGATGGGCTTCANNTGATGCCGCCTTCGAGTCCGCCCGCGCGATTGGAACCGCGATGGAAGCCATGCGCGTCCTTATCGTAATGTATCGTATCTTGAACGGCAGAACCGTAGGATTGCGCGCCCTGTTCGGCCTCGCCTATCTCAACGCCCTTCACGGCTTGAATGGAAACGATGGCTTGGGCGAGTTTGCCATCGAGGCGCGTATCCCAAGTAATGTGCGAACCAATACCGGGAGGGAGACCATGCGCGACCACTTCGAAGACTCCGCCGACGGTATCGCCGGTGCGGTAGGCATGATCGACCGCTTCTTTCATGCGCGTTTCAATTTCGGCATCGACGCAGCCGAGCAGAANNGTCGTCGCGCTGACTGAGCGCGACGATCTCTGACCAATGGGCCGCACGATCCAGACGGACCGGGCCGACGCCGACAACGTGGCTCAAAACCTCAATGCCAAATTGACCCAGAAATGTTTTAGCGAGTGCGCCAATGGCCACGCGGGCGGTGGTTTCACGAGCACTGGCACGTTCGAGAATGTAACG
>PMQB01000517.1:853-4435 GCA_003169195.1 Bryobacterales bacterium | reverse complement strand
GTCGTACGCGCGATCGGGATTAGTTGGATCGACCGCCATCTGTTCGAAGTACCACCCGCGTCCCCACAGGCGCGTTTCACTGTTCACCAGACGCCACGTTGCTCCTGCGTCGTCTGAGATATAAATCCCGCCTGAGGGTTTGGGTGCATCGGCTCCTGTCGCAGCGGGAACGCGATAAGATCGCGCGATTGCGGTGCCGAGATCGTCGACCGCCGCGTACAGCCGATTGGGATTGCTGGGCGCGACCGNNTGCCGATCTTGCCGACGAAATCGTCAGTGGGCAGGCCGCCGCTGAGTTGATGCCACGTGTCTCCCCCGTCAGTGGATTTGTAGAGGCCTCCGCCGGGCATATTCGATGGCGCATAAACCGACCATGGCGGACGCCGCGTTGCCCACAGCGAAGCGTAAATGGTGCGAGGATTTTGTAGATCGAGCGCAAGATCGACCGCGCCCACATTGTCAGGGTCCTTGGCATTGGAGAGAATCTTCGTCCAGTGCGCGCCGCCGTCGGTGGAGCGATACACGCCGCGTTCGTGGTTGGCCTTGTAGGGGTGGCCGAGCGCGGCAACGTAGACCAGGTTCGGATCGGCGGGATCGACAACAATTTTGCCGATCTGCCGCGTCGCAACCAGCCCGATAGAATGCCAGGTCTTGCCCGCATCGGTTGATTTGAAAACGCCGATTCCATATGAGTGCTGGCTGCGAATGTCCGGCTCGCCGGTGCCCACGTACACAATGTTGGGGTCGGAAGGAGCTACGGCAATCGCGCCGATGGAGCCGATCGGGATTCCGGTCACCGGATCGTCGGCGATGGGGAACCAGGTGCGGCCGGAGTTTTCAGTCTTCCAAACACCGCCGCCGACCGACCCCATGTAGAAAGTATCTGGCTGGTCCGCGTGTCCAGCCACACCAAACGTGCGGCCTGCGCGCATCGGGCCCACATCGCGCCACTTCAATCCCGCCAGCAACCCGGCGTCATATTGTTGTGCAGAAGCAATGCCAAATACAGCAAGCGAGCAAAGCGGAAGAAGCCATCGGCCTCGAATTATCATTCGTTTCTCCTGTCGGCAGGGCGACTGAGACGCGCCGAAAATTTACTCTATCACTCGTCCACCCCTTACCGGGGCGTCACGTCCGTCACCGGCACATCCCAATGCGCCAGCAGAATCTCAAACCGCCGCTTCTCTTCGGCTTCATACTTCGCCTGGTCAGGCCAAAGCTGCTTGATCAGCGTGGCTTCGTCCGGGTTTGAGGTTGTGCCCAAGGTGGCGTTCTTGAACCGAATGGTAACTCGATAATCCCAGCGCTCCGCTTCCGGCAAATGGTTCGCCGGCGTCTCGATTTTCACACTCAACACGCGCCCCGTTTCCGTAAGCTTCTTCAGCAACGGATAATGATTGGCCAGAAACAAAGTCAAAAACTCCTGCTGATGTCCCCACTGAGTTTTGTAATAGTACTCCATGACGTACGGCTGATCCGCTCCGCCATGCGCCGGCGACCCCTGCCCAAACACCGACACAACCGACGTCAAAAACAAAAATGCAATGACAAACTTATTCATCAAAAGCTCCTATTTACTTCCAGTGATGATAACTGAAGCCTGCGCGGAACTAACAGTCCAATAAAGCATGTTTTGCAATACGAAGCCAATTTCCACAGCTATGGGGCAAATGAGGGCGAAGAAAAAGCGTTTTTTGCGAAACGGATTTCCGGGCTGGCAGCGGGCGCAGCCAAATTTTGCGCTACGAAGCCAACGTGGCGATAGAGGTTCGTGGCTGCGAGGCGAACAAAAGGCGTTTTTTACGAAACGAACTGACCTACGGCCCAAAGATGTCTTTAGAGTTATGGTTGGCGGTAATGGGCCCAGAATTCGGAAGGGAAAGCGCATCCGGAGATATCCTTTTCGTGTCAAGTCTGGCAGGGTGGCGTGCGGCGCTTGGGGACGTTGGACCGGAAGCTCCTGATTCGAAGGGAAATCCAGGCGTGAGAAAAATTTGACTGATCAGGGACCGGGACGCCGTCCCCTCCCTCGCTACACTAGTACTTCCATGACCCTCTGCTATTTCGACGTCTTTTCCGGTATCAGCGGCGACATGACTGTCGGCGCTCTGCTTGATGCCGGAGCCGATTGGCATACTCTCGAAACCGCCCTTAAGAGCCTCCAACTCGACGCCTCCTTCCGCCTCTTCAAAACCAAGCGCAAAGGCATGGCCGCCTCCAAATTCTGCGTCGATTTCACCGAGCAAAAAAAACACCGCCACCTCCCGCACATCGAAAAAATCATCAACACCGGCGAACTGACCACCAAAGCCAAAACCAACGCCCTCGCGGTCTTTCAACGCCTAGCCGAAGCCGAGGCCAAAGCGCATGACGTCCCCATTGAGAAAGTCCACTTCCACGAAGTGGGCGCCGTCGATTCCATCTGCGACATCGTCGGCGCGTGCGTCGCTCTTGACTCGCTCGGTGTTTCCGAAATCCACTGTTCGCGCATCAACGTAGGCGGCGGAACCGTCGAAACTGAACACGGCACACTCCCCGTCCCCGCACCCGCCACTGCCCTTCTCCTCGAAGGGCGCCCTGTCTATAGCGCCGGTCCACAAACCGAACTCACCACGCCCACCGGCGCCGCCCTTCTCACCACTCTCGCCACCGGCTTCGGCGTTATGCCCGCCATGAAACTCAAGTCGCAAGGCTTCGGCGCAGGCGACAAAGATTTTCCAGGCCAAGCCAACGTCCTCCGCGTCCTCATCGGCGAACGCACGCAGGCCCTCGAAGCTACCTCGGTCTCCATCATCGAAGCCAACATTGACGATTCCACTCCGCAGGTTCTCGCCTATGCCATGGAACGCCTCCTCGGAGCTGGTGCGCTCGATGTAACACTCACTCCCATCTATATGAAAAAGAATCGCCCAGGCACGATGATCTCCGTCATCACTACGAGCGAACGGACTGAGTCACTCGCCGCCATTATATTCTCCGAAACCAGCACTCTCGGCCTCCGCATCTCCCAAGCCGAGCGCCGCGTCCTCGCACGCCAAATCTCCGAGGTCGAAACCTCCTACGGCAAGGTGCGCATCAAACACAATGAAAATGGGAGTTACGCTCCCGAATACGATGACTGCCGGCAGGCCGCCACCTCCAAGGGCGTGCCGCTGCGCACAGTCATCAGCGAAGCCAATCAGCTCTTCGCCCAACAACGGAAATCATCACAACAATGAGTCAAGGCAAGTACTACCTCACAACTCCTATCTATTACGTAAACGCAGCGCCGCACATCGGGCATGCCTATACCTCCATCGCCGCGGACACCATCGCCCGTGTAAAGCGCATGCAAGGTTACGACGTTGTCCTCACCACGGGTACCGATGAACACGGCACCAAAGTCGAACGCTCCGCCAAAGCCCAAGGCAAATCTCCCGAAGAATTCGTGGATGTCATCTCGGCCGAATTCCGCGAAACTTGGCAGAAGCTCGACCTCCAGATGGACCGCTTCCAGCGCACCACCAACAAGAATCACGCCAAAATCGTCAACGAACTCTTTGAAGCCTGCAAGAAAAACGGCTTCATCTACAAAGGCACCTA
>PMQB01000517.1:0-847 GCA_003169195.1 Bryobacterales bacterium | reverse complement strand
GAAATTCTGGCATTCGTGAAGCAAGGTCTTGTCGACCTCTCCATCACTCGCACCAGCATCAAATGGGGCATCCCGGTCGAGTCCGATCCCGCGCATGTCTTCTATGTCTGGTTCGACGCCCTCACAACCTATGTCAGCGCCGTCGACGGCGAAAATCGCTGGCCCGCCGATCTCCACTTAATCGGCAAAGAAATCCTCCGCTTCCACACCGTCTTCTGGCCCGCCTTCCTCATGGCTGCCGGTTGGGAGTTACCAAAGCAAGTTTTCGCCCACGGCTGGCTCTTGTTCGAAGACAACAAGATGAGTAAGTCGCGCGGNNCCGAAACCATGGGAGTGGATGCACTCCGCTACTTCCTTCTGCGCGAGATAGTGTTCGGGCAAGATGGCAGCTTTAGTTTCGATGCGCTGGTCGGCCGCTATAACTCGGATCTCGCAAACGGCCTGGGCAATCTCAGCAGCCGCACCCTCAGCATGCTTCAGCAGTACCGCGCGGGCGTCATTCCTCCCAGCTTCACTGACAACGCACTCTCCGCCGATATCGCCGACACCTATCAAGATGTGGTCACTCACTACGAAGCGTTCGACTTCTCGAAAGCACTCGAACGGATCTGGGCGCTTATCACTAAAATCAATCAACTCATCGTCCAAGTCGCGCCTTGGAAGCTCGCCAAAGATGAGAGTTCGGAAGCGCAACAGAATCTCGACCGCATCCTCTTCACCGCACTCGAAAGCCTGCGCATCATCACCGGCCTAGTCTCTCCCATCCTTCCGCATTCAGCACAGAACATCTGGCAACAACTCGGCTACACCGATCAAATCGCCACGCACGCCATCGAAGAATTCCAAT
>PMQB01000269.1 GCA_003169195.1 Bryobacterales bacterium | reverse complement strand
ACGGCCGAACGAGAGGAATACGCCAGCGGCCAGCAACGAACGCTCGGGGCAAACACGGCGGGCACTAGGATTCGCGTTGGCGTGGAGCGTCCGGCGGCCAGAACTTGGGGCGTCACGATGGCCATCTGCGCAGGCATCGCGGTGTTGGGCATCATTCTTCTGCGTATCCTGTCCGCGCCGAAACCGAACACGCAAGACCTGGAATCCAGGCGCGTCATATCCGTAACGCAGCCCGAGGATCTCAGCACCAGCAAATCGGCCAGCAACACGCCCGCAGATTTGACGGTCCCACCGGTAGCCACACCCATCAGCACAGATTCCAACACCTCCAGCACTACAGTGGCCGTCCGCGCACCGTCGAACCGGCAGATACAAACAGCACCACCTGTCGTGGCGACCCCGCCTGTTGCTATGCCGCAGCAGCCCTTGAAACCGGCCAAGCAGACGGTTCACATCCCTGCTCCTCCCGCAGTAATCAACATGTCCGACGTTGAACTCGTCAGCGATCCCCCCGGCGCGCGCGTGGAAGTGGATAGCCGCTCAGACCTGGCCTGCCTTGCGCCTTGCAGCGTACCTCTTGGCCCGGGTCGCCACACGTTGTTTGCTGAATTAGGGGGATATGGAACCTCGCGCAAGATCTTCAACGTTCCTGTTACCGGCAACGTATTCGTGTCCATGATGCGGAATGTGGGAATGCTGTTGCTTACCAGTAATCCGGCGGGTGTGAATGTGTCTGTCGATGGTAAGGACTATGGACCCACGCCCGTGAAAGTGCGGCTTAGTGCCGGCCGCCACCATCTGAGTCTCTCCGACGGAGTCCGCCATCACGATGAGACCATTCACATTGAGAACGATGGCGTTTACGCGCGCAGCTTTGCTTGGTAACTAGCGCTTAAACCAAGTTAGGTCACGGTGCGCAGGCAGTCCCGCAATCCCAGTTGCGTTCAGCACTGCCCGATTCACCGCCCGCGCCATTACTTCCGCACCAATGGCCCCAATCGTGGTGACATTCGCTCTTACGGAAGACGTTCCCGTGCCTGCTGCAAAAATTGTGTCGCCGTCGGCAGCCGTATGAACGGGGTTAATGGTGCGCGCCAGCCCGTCATGCGCCATTTGCGCCACCTTCGTCGCCTCGCTCTTAGTAAACAAAGCGTTTGTCACCACAATGCCAATCGTCGTGTGCGCCCCCTCTTCCACGGCGTGATGCCCAGGCAGTGTTGCACCATGCATCATCTGTGCCATGCAATCCATGAAGCCTTCTTTTCCTCGCGCGCCCGCTAGAATGCGGCCGCTCTCGCGATCTCGCACATCTCCTACTGCGTTCACCGCCACAATCGCGCCAATCACTAGATCGCTTTCCGGCATCTTGACACTCGCCGTTCCCAGACCCGACTTCATGGCCGCCTGCATGCCAAACATCTTGCCAACCGTGGCGCCCGCGCCCGCACCAACGTTGCCTTCGCGCGGAGCAGTACTCGCCGCCGCCATACACGCCGCATAACCAGCCTGCGCATCGGGTCGAATTTTCCAATCGCCCACGCCCAAATCAAACAGAATGGCTGCCGGCACAATTGGCACAATCGCTGTACCTACGTGATAGCCCATCTTATTTTCTTCCAGGTAACGCATCACCCCGCTCGCCGCATCCAGGCCGTAGGCGCTGCCGCCCGCCAACAGCAGCGCGTTTATCTTCTGCACCGTATTCAGCGGATTCAGCAGATCGGTTTCGCGCGTGCCTGGGGCCGCGCCACGCACATCCACGCCGGCCACTGCGCCGTTATCAAAGATCACGACGGTGCAACCGGTCGGCCTGCGCGCATCCGTATAATGCCCTACGCGGACACCGCTGACATCCACGATGCTGCCTGCCGGGACGCCGGCCTTTTCTTCGGCAAACACCGGCAATACAGCCGCGCCCGCCGCTGCTCTCAGTAAGCTGCGTCTGTCTATGCTCAATTTCTGCATCGCCAGTGCTCCATTATAGGAATTTGGCATCTATGCCCACTAGTGTCTCTCTTCGCTGGCTCGCTGTAAGTGTCTTCGTGATTTCCTCGGTCCTCAATTATCTCGACCGTGGATTGCTGGGTACGCTGGCGCCTTTCATCATGGCGGAATTCCACTTCACACAAACAGGGTTTGGCTGGCTAATCTCGGCCTTCTCTCTGACATACGCCTTGAGTGCGCTTGGCACAGGCTGGGCCTTGGATCGCTTCGGCGTGAATCGCAGCATCTACGCCGCCGTCGCATGGTGGTCGAGCGCAGCCGTCGGAACCGGCCTAGTGCGCGGATTCAGTAGTCTTGGAATCTGCCGTTCCGCCTTAGGCATTGGCGAGTCGGCCGGCGTTTCGGCTGTGGGCAAGCTGAACGCCGTTTATCTCAAGCCGGAAGAACGTGCACTCGGGGCGGCTCTCAATCAGATCGGCATCAGTATCGGCGGGTCGGTGGCTGGCTACTGGGGCATCTCGCAGGCCGTAGCGCACGGTTGGCGTTGGCCGTTCATGATGGCTGGCTTGTGCGGCTTCGCCTGGATTCCCGTTTGGTGGTTCACCAGCCGCTCCATACCGGCGCAATTCAGCCCGCCCCCCAGTGGCGAGAACCCTTCGTTTGCGATTTGGCGCGATCGCAATTTGCTCATCCTCATACTGGCAAATCTTTTGTGGATGGGAGGCTACTCACTCTGGTCGAGTTGGACCGTTCTCTACCTAACCCACGTCCACAACATCACCTTGCAACAGGCGAAGAATTTCGTTTGGATACCCCCACTGATCTCCAATGTGGGCGGCTTCTTTGGCGGTTGGCTCTCACGGCATTGGACCAGAAGCATGGCTGATCCGATCCCTGCTCGCCTCCGCGCCGTATGGGTGGCCGCGCTCTGTTCACTCGTCACGCTCTCGCTGCCGTTTGCCCCAGATGCGCGTTGGGCGACAGCACTCATCTCCGCCAGCTTCTTCTTCGCCCTGGCAGGCAGCGTCAATATCTATGCGTTGCCCATCGATATCTTCGGCGCCAAGCGTTCCGGCATGGCTCTTGCTGCGTTGACTTTCTCGTATGGATTGCTGCAAACTGTGATCTCGCCTATCATCGGTTACCTGTCAGATCATAGGCTGTATTCACAGGTCATCTGGATGGTGACGGTACCGCTGCTTCTGAGCGCTTTGGTTTTGCAGAGTCTAACGAACAAGTCGGGATCAATACCCCAATAACCTCTCACTCTCTTTCACAATCGTCGCCACCTGCGGCAAAATCTCATCTTCCAAATTCGGGTTGTACGCCACCCAAGTATCCAGCGCCCCTACCCGTCCCACCGGCGCATCTAAATCACTAAACAACTCACTCGCAATCCGCGCCGCGATCTCCGCCCCATATCCCCACGACAACGTATCCTCATGCGCAATCAGCACCCGGCTCGTCTTCTTCACCGACGTGCATATCGCCTCCCAGTCGTACGGCGCCAGCGTCCGCAAATCAATCACCTCTACCGACACGCCATACTGCTTCTCCAACTGAACCGTCGCCATCAGGGCTCGCTGCACCAACGCGCCATAGGTCACAATCGTCAGATTCTGCCCCAGCTTCACAATCTTCGCTTTGCCAAACGGAATCATATAATCCGGCCCAGGATGCGGCGAACGATTATACGGTTCTCGATAGAGCTTCTTATGCTCCAGAAACAACACCGGATCATCGCAACGAATCGCCGTGCGCAACAACCCGCAAGCATCCAGCGCATTGGAGGGAAACACCACGCGCAGCCCCGGTATATGCGTAAACGCCACTTCTCCGCACTGGCTGTGATAAACCGCTCCGCCCGTGAGATAGCCGCCAATCGGCACTCGAATCACCACCGGGCAGGAAAAGCCATTGTTCGAGCGCCACCGGATATTCGCCAGTTCGCTGCGGATCTGCATCATCGCCGGCCAGATGTAATCGAAGAACTGAATCTCCGGCACCGGCTTTAGTCCGCATACGGCCATCCCAATCGCGCGCCCCACAATGCCCGCTTCCGCAATCGGCGTATTAAAACAGCGCTTCGAACCAAATTCTCGCTGCAAATTATGCGTAGTCTTAAAAACGCCGCCCTTGCCTTTGACTTCGCCCAAATACTCTTCGCGGCTCACGTCGGCCACATCTTCGCCAAACACAATCACCCGCGCATCACGCCGCATCTCTTCGGCCAGCGTTCGGTTAATGGAATCCACCATCGTCCGCGGCCCACCCTCCAACTGCGGTTCCGTATCAAACGCCGCCGAACAAGGGTCCACTTTGTCCGAATACAAAAACTTAAACGCAGATCCAGGTTCCGGCCCTGGCTCACGCAGCACCTTCTGCGCCAACTCCCCTACTTCCTCGTCGGTGTCGCGAATAATGTCTTCAATGGCACGCTGCGTCAGAATGCCTTCCTGAATCAAATACTCCGGAAACGTCTTCAAAGGGTCGCGCGTCGCTTCGTGATCCCTCTCCACCTTCGGCTTGTAAAACGATTCGTCATCGGAAAGCGAATGCGAGTAAGGCCGAATCACAGTCGCTCTCACCAACACCGGCCCCTTCCCTGCCCGCGCGTGTTCCACCGCCTGCGACATCACCCGGTACGATTCCAGAAAATCGGTCCCATCCACTTCCAGCCGCAACAGCCCCGGAAACCCTCCCAGCAAATTCACAATATTGCCGCCGGCGGTTTGCTTCTCCACCGGCACCGAAATCGCATAGCCGTTATCTTCAATCAACACCACCAGCGGCGCGCGTTCTATGCAGGCACTATTCATGCACTCCCAGAACTCGCCTTCGCTCGTGGCCCCTTCGCCCGAGGTCACCAACGTAATTTCGCGCGAATCTGGCGCCACATAACTCTTCGCCGTGGCACAACCTAACGCGTGTAGGTACTGGCTGCCGGTGGGTGATGACCCTGTCAAAATCCGCAACCGAGCCGACGACCAGTGCGACGGCATCTGCCGCCCACCCGAACTTGGGTCGCGCGCCGCACCCACCGCTTGCAGCAGCATATCCTCCGCCGTCATGCCCAGCGTCAACGCCAGCGCCCGGTCACGGTAATAGGGAACCGCCCAATCGCTGCCTGGCTTCAACACCATGCCCGCCGCCACCTGAATCGCTTCATGGCCGGCACAACTGATCTGAAAAAATATCTTGTTCTGCCGCTTCAGCGTCACCTCGCGGTCGTCTAAACAACGCGAAAGATACATCAAGCGGAACGCGCGGATGAGCGTCTCCCGGTCGAGCGCGCCGTGAGAAATTGGAGAGGTTGTCATTAACGGCGTAGGCACCATTTCGCATTATCTCTCGTAACCAAAACGACATTGCCAATTCGCCCCGGCTTCCCCCCGAAACCGCCCGCCCGGATCGCGATTATATAGAATCAGAAACGGGAGAACCTACAAACTTTCATGGTTAGTTCTGGAGCGGGCCTCGAAGGCGTGGTTGCCACGTCCTCTGCTATCTGCTACATCGACGGCGAAAAAGGCATCCTTAGTTATTGCGGTTTCAACATCAACGAATTGGCGAGCCATGCTTCATTTGAAGAGGTCATTTTCCTCCTCTGGAACGGCCGCCTCCCCAACCAGGCTGAACTCACGGCGCTGAAGAACAAGCTGGTAGCCGAACGCGATTTGCCCGCTGAGGTAACCGCGTTTCTCAAAGGCGTCCCAAAAGGCGCCAGCCCCATGGACGTCCTTCGCACAGCCGTCTCTCTGCTGAGTCTCTATGATCCACTCGCGGCCGATTCGTCCACCGACGCCAATGTCGCCAAAGCCATCAAGCTCATGGCGCGCGTCTCTACTCTCGTTACTTCGTTCGATCAATTGCGCAACGGCAAGCCCGTGATTCCAGGCGACCCCTCCCTCGGTTACGCCGCCAATTTCATCTATACGCTCTCCGGCAAGAANNCGCACGCGTCACCGCCGCCACGCTCTCCGACATCTACTCCGCCGTTACCTCCGCCATCGGCGCACTCAAAGGCCCTCTCCACGGCGGCGCCAACGAAGCAGTCATCCAAATGCTGCTCAAAACGAAATCGCCCGATGAAGCCGTCGCCAAAGTGCGCGGCGATCTCGTCAACAAAGTGAAGGTTCCCGGCTTCGGCCATCGCGTCTATCACGTTCTCGATCCGCGCGCCATTCACCTCAAAGCCCTCAGTGAGCAACTTGGCAAGAGTACCGGCCAGCAAGATCTTTACGAAAAGTCGAGCCGCGTCGAACAAGCCGTACACGATTCAAAAGGACTCAATGCCAACGTAGATTTCTACTCGGCGTCATGCTACTACTCCCTCGGCATTCCCATTGATCTCTTCACCCCTATCTTCGCCGTCAGCCGCATGTCCGGCTGGACCGCCCACATCCTCGAGCAATATCGCAACAATCGCTTGATCCGCCCCCGCGCCGATTACACCGGCCTGCCCGACGGCCAGCCTTGGGTGCCCATCGAAAAACGCGCCTAAACAATGCACGATCTCAACTTCTTCCGCAGCCACCTGGACGAAATGCGCCAGCGCTTGGCCACCCGCAACTTCACGCTCGACACGGAAGCCTTCCAAAATCTCGATCAACGCCGCCGCCAGTGCCTCACTGAAAGCGAAACACTCAAAGCCGACCGCAACAAAGCCACTGTGGAAATTGGCAAACTACGCAAGGAAGGCGTCGATACGGCCGAGAAGCAGCAAGCCGTCCGCGCCATGGGCGAGCGCATGGCCGAGCTTGATCAACAAGCCGCCAAGCTTGACGAAGAATTTCGCGACGTCCTTTCTCGCGTGCCCAACGTGACGCATGAATCTGTGCCCGTTGGCAAGAGCGAAGAGGATAACGTTGAAGTCCGCCGCTGGGGCACACCTCGTGAATTCGCCTTCACGCCAAAGCCCCACTGGGACATTGGCCCCGAACTGGGCATTCTCGATATGGAGCGCGCCGCTAAAGTCACCGGCGCACGCTTCGCCGTCTATTGGGGTCTAGGCGCGCGCCTCGAACGCGCCTTGGTCAACTTCATGCTTGACCTGCACACCAAACAGCACGGTTACAAAGAGGTGCTACCGCCGTTCCTGGTCAACTCGGCCAGCTTGTACGGCACCGGGCAGCTGCCCAAATTCGCTGAAGACCTTTTTCGTCTGGAGAACACCGACTTCTGGCTCGCCCCCACCGCCGAAGTCCCCGTCACCAATCTCTTCCGCGACGAAACCCTCAACGCTGATAATCTCCCTATCGCCCTCTGCGCCTACACGCCCTGCTTCCGCAGCGAAGCCGGCTCCTATGGTCGCGACGTCCGCGGCATCATCCGTCAGCACCAGTTCCAAAAGGTCGAACTCGTCAAATTCACCCGCCCCGAGCAAAGCTACGAAGAGCACGAAAAACTCACGCGCGACGCCGAAGACGTTCTCCAGCGCCTCGAACTCCCTTACCGAACCATCGTTCTCTCAACTGGTGATACAGGCTTCAGCTCCGCCAAAACCTACGACATCGAAGTCTGGCTCCCCGGCCTCAACGCCTACAAAGAAATTTCATCGTGCTCTAACTTCGAAGCCTTCCAAGCCCGCCGCGCCCAAATCCGCGCCAAAAGTGCCAAAGGCAAGGCCGATTTCGTTCACACACTAAACGGCAGCGGCCTCGCCGTCGGTCGTACGTGGCTCGCCATCATTGAAAACTATCAACAAGCCGACGGCTCCGTACTCGTCCCCAAAGCCCTGCAACCCTACGTCGGTTCAGAGCGCATCACCAAAGCCGACGGCCTCGCGCTTTAACGCCCAGCCCTTCCCGCAGACGTCCGCATCGCCTCCAAATTAATCCCATGAACGGCCAAGTCCGTTAGCTTCCTGTCTGTCTCGCCTTCTTCATCAAGCGTCGTTTGCAGCAACCTAGCGGCCTGCGCAAAGCCCATCTGCTGCGCAAACGTCCGTGCAGACCCATACGCCGCCATTTCAAAATGCTCCACGCGTTGCGCAGCCGCAATCAACGCAGCGTCCTTCACCGCCGCATTCCCCTTCGCCTCAATCACGTCGGAACCTTCGCTAATCAAACCCTTCATCGCCTCACACGTTTCACGCGCCGCCGGAACCCCCAAAACGCTAAATACCTGTTCCAACCGCCGCACATGCTCCTTGGTTTGCTCTAAATGCTCCAGAAACGCCCCTCTCAACCGCTCCGAACTGGCCGCCCCCGCCATCTTCGGCAAGGCCTCGACCAGCCGTT
>PMQB01000396.1 GCA_003169195.1 Bryobacterales bacterium | reverse complement strand
GATTGGGAGCGTCGTCGAAGTGGACGGTGACGATGCGGTTTTTGCCGGCGCGTATGATGTCGTCTGTTGTGGCGCCGGCGTGGTGCCAGTGCCAGGCGTCGAGGGTGAGGCCGACGTTGGGGCCGCATTCGATGCAGAATTCGAGCATCTCGGGCATCTTCCAAATGAACTCGTTGGGGAACTGTTTGCGGATGTGAAGAGGTCCGAGGAATTCGAGGCCGAGGCGGACGTTGGCGTCCCACAGGGTGTGGGCGGCTTCGGTGAAGCGTTCGAGATAAGTCTTGCGGAGTTCGACTTTCGGGATGGGGCTGGAAGACATGATCCAGGTCATCATGCGGGGGCAACCGATGGCGGCAGCGAAGACGGCGGCGTCGCGGAGTTTGGGCATGCCGGATTGGAAGGTGGCGTCGTCTTTGCGGAATTCGACGGGGAAGTTCAAACAGGCAGGGCGGAGATTGAGTTCGGCGAGGAGATCTTTGGTGGCGTTGACGCCGAGTTTCATGGCTGCGTCGAGATCAACGTCGGTGCCGGGGAAACCGACTTTGGCGGCGAGGCGGGCGAATTCAGGCCAAGGCACGCGCCCGTTGATGAGCACGCTGTTCAGCGAAAGAAACATGTTGTGCGGTGGAGCGGCAAGCGAAGGCAGGGCAGTGGCGGCGGAGGCGATGAGGGAGCAGGCGGTTCGGCGGGTCACAGAAAGATCATATCTGAACATTGCAGGGCAAGAAGCGGATATCGGCGTGGATGAAAGCGGACTAGGATCAGATCATGATGCTGAGCGATGAAAGATGTTGGGATGCGGTGGTGACGCGGAATGCCGAACGTGACGGACAGTTTTACTTTGGCGTTGTAACGACGGGTGTGTATTGCCGGCCGTCGTGCCCGGCGAAGCAGCCACTGCGGAAAAATGTGCGGTTTTATGAATCGCCGGGAGAGGCGGAGCGCGATGGTTTGCGGCCTTGTCTGCGGTGCAAGCCATTGGCGGGGCGAGCCGATGAAGAGACGGTGGAAAAAATTCGCGAGGTGTGTGCGTATATCCAGGCGAATTGTGAAAGTGGCGATGGGATTACGCTAGAGACGCTGGCGGAGAACGCGGGCTGGAGTCCGTTTCATTTGCACAGAACGTTCAAAGCGGTGCTGGGGATTACGCCGAAACAGCTGCTGGATGCGTGCCGAGTTTCAGCATTGAAGACCAAGCTGCGCAAAGGAGGAACGGTGACGGCGGCGGTTTATGATGCGGGTTTTGGATCGAGCAGCCGGGTTTACGAAAGCGTGGATAAGAATTTGGGCATGACTCCGGCGCAGTATCAAAAGGGCGGGAAGGATGTTGGCATCTGGTATGCCTATGCGAAGACTCCGTTGGGCCTGCTGCTGGCGGCGGCTACTGACAGAGGCTTATGCTTCGTGCAGTTTGGCGATAGCGTCGACGCGTTGATGAAAGAACTGAAGGCCGAGTATCCGCAAGCAAAGATTGCGGAAGGCAAAGTGGGACGGCAAGAGATGGATGGCTGGATGAAAGCGCTGACCGATTATTTGCAGGGCCAAGCGGTGCCGCTGGATTTTCCAATTGACGTGAAGGCGAGCGTGTTCCAACTGAAAGTGTGGCGCTACTTGCAAACGATTCCGCGCGGCGAGGTGCGGACGTATGGGGAAGTGGCGAAGGCGATTGGTGATGCGGGGGCATCTCGCGCAGTGGGGACGGCGTGTGGCGCGAATAAAGTGGCGCTGGTGATTCCGTGCCACCGGGTGATTCGCGGGGATAAAGGTTTGGGCGGATACCGCTGGGGCATGGAGCGAAAAACAGCTTTGTTGGAGGGCGAGAAAAAGAGATACACTGCACAGCAGAGGTAATGGATGATGACGCGTTTATCCCGTCGTGAATGGTTGGCGGCGTCGAGTGCCGCGGGCGTGAGTCTGCCCAGTCTTTTGAAGGCGGAAGTGCCTGCTAGCCCAGTGGCGCTGGTGCGGTGCCGCAGCTACAACGATTTCGGCACGCAACTTTCGAGCGCCTTTGATCATATTGGCGGCCTTCACAAAGTGGTGAGCGGGAAGACGGTGGCTTTGAAGTTGAATCTGACGGGTAACCCGAAGAATTTTCCGTTGACGCCTGATCTGCCGTATCGAACGGACGGAGGCACGGTGGCGACGACGGTGCATCTGCTGGCGAAAGCCGGCGCAAGGCGTGTGCGGTTGATTGAAAGCTTTTTTCCAGCGCAACAGGACCCGGCTTTATGGGCGCGCTACGGGTTGGATGTGAACGCGATCAACAATCTGGGCACGAAGGTGGAATGGGAGAACGTTCAGAATTTAGGGAACTACAAACAATACGTGCGGTTGAAGGTGCCGTGGGGCGGGTATATGTATCCGGCGTACACGATCAACAAAGCGTATACAGAGTGTGATGTGTACGCGTCGCTTTCGAAATTGAAAAACCATTGGATTGCGGGCGTGACGATGTCGATGAAGAATAACTTCGGGAATACGCCTTGTTCGCTGTACGGCAGCGATTGCGGGGCGAGCGGTAACGAAGCGCCGACGAAGGAACGAGGCGACGTGTTGCATGCGGGTACGACGAAAGCGCCAGCGGGGGTGGATGCGGAACTGCATCCGGATTCGCCGCGCGACCCGGGCTATCGAGTGCCGCGCATTTTGGTGGATCAAGTGGGGATTCGGCCGATTGATTTGGCGATTGTGGATGGGGTGGAGACGGTGCGCGGCGGTGAAGGGCCTTGGCTGCCCGGTTTGGAGCGCATGACACCGGGCGTGATTCTGGTAGGGCGCAATCCGGTTTGCACGGATGCGGTGGGCATGGCGGTGATGAGTTATGACACGAAAGCAGACCGCGGTCAATCTTGCTTTATTCGCGGAGATAATTCGTTAAAACTGGCGGAAGCGGTTGGCATTGGTACGGCGGATTTGAATCGAATTGAGGTGGCAGGGCTGAGTATTGCGGAAGCGCGCGTTGACTTTGGACCTGGCGCCGTTGGCAAAACGTTGCGCGAACTGCGCGGATAGGCGTCGAGAGTGGGTAGAAGCGAGCGGGAGTTGGCAAGCCACTTGCATATACTCATAAGAAATGCTTGGCGGGATTGAAGCTGGAGGAACGAAGTTCATTTGCGCCGTGGGTACGGGACCTGATGACCTGGTGAAGGCGCAGTTTCCGACGACGACGCCCGATGAGACGCTGGCGCAGGTCATTCAGTTTTTCCGTTCGAATGGCGGACGCGATTTAGAGGCGATCGGGATTGGGTCTTTCGGCCCGGTGGATCTTGATCCGGCCTCTGCCCAATACGGACACATCACATCGACACCGAAGCCAGGGTGGGCAAATTTTGATTTAGTGGGCGCGGTGGTGAAGGGTTTGAAAGTGCCCGTGGGATTCGACACCGATGTGAATGCGGCGTTGTTGGGCGAATGGCGCTGGGGTGCGGCGCAGGGCATTGCGAACGCAATCTATCTGACGATTGGCACAGGCGTGGGCGGCGGCGTGATGGTGCATGGACAAGTGGTGCATGGTTTGGTGCATCCGGAGATTGGGCACTTGCGCATACCGCACGATTTGGCGGTTGATCCTTTCCCTGGAAATTGCCCTTTTCATAAAGATTGTTTGGAAGGGTTAGCTTCGGGCCCAGCGATGGAGAAGCGGTGGGGCACGAAGGCGACGGCGTTGCCCGCTGATCATCGCGCTTGGGAATTGGAAGCGCACTATCTGGCTGTGGCGCTGGCGAATTTGACGCTGACGATTTCACCGCAAAGGATTTTGCTGGGCGGCGGCGTGATGCAGCAGCCGCAGCTTTTCAAAATGATTCGGACCGAGTTCGCGTATGTGCTGAATGGCTACGTGCGGCATCCGGATATACTCGATCATTTGGACGAATATATACAGCCGCCGCTGCTGGGCGGAAATGCGGGCGTAGTGGGTGCGTTGTTTCTAGCGGCGCAGGAAGCGGCGAGCGCTGAGTTTGAAAACATTCTGAAAAGTCACGATCAAGGGAGACGTGGGTGAAACTAACCGGGACGTTAGTAAAGAGTACGATTGTGGCCGCCTTGGGCGGCCTACTTTTTGGCTTTGACACAGCGGTGATTTCAGGCACGACGGCGGCCCTGCAATCGCATTTTGCGCTGTCGGAAGACGCCAAGGGTTTCACCGTGGCCATCGCGCTGATTGGCACTATTTTTGGCGCCCTGTTTGCCAGCGTACCCGGGAACAAATACGGGCGGCGGGATAGCTTGCGCGGCATGGCATTGTTGTATTTGATTTCGGCGATTGGTTGCGCGATCGCGTGGGATTGGTATTC
Source organism: Bryobacterales bacterium (assembly GCA_003169195.1). Classification (GTDB taxonomy): domain Bacteria; phylum Acidobacteriota; class Terriglobia; order Bryobacterales; family Bryobacteraceae; genus Bog-105. The sequence goes on along the minus strand of PMQB01000396.1, from coordinate 8,975 downwards.
GCTACTCTTTTTCCGTTTGATTGGCGGCTTGGGGATTGGCGGATCTTCCGTGCTGGGGCCGATGTACATTGCTGAGATTGCGCCCGCGAAATGGCGAGGCCGGTTGGTTGGGTTTTTCCAGTTCAATGTAGTGGCCGGCATCTTGGTGGCTTATCTTTCGAATTACCTGATTCGGGAGCGGCATCTGGGTGCGCAAGACTGGCGTTGGATGTTAGGCGTGGCCGCATTGCCCGCTTTGTTTTTCCTGGGGATGCTGTTTGTGATTCCGCGGAGCCCGCGCTGGCTGGTGCAGAAATCGCGATTGGGTGAGGCGAGAGAGACGCTGACAGCGATTGGAGAGGAAAACGTAGAGGCGGAGTTGCAAGACATTGTCAAGTCTGTGGACGTGGAGCACGGGCACGGGCAGGAGACTTTGTATCAAGCGAAATACGGATTGTTGATTTTTATTGCGGTATCGATGGGGATGTTCAACCAGCTTTCGGGCATCAACGCGATTCTGTATTACTTGAATGAGATTTTTGCGAAAGCGGGTTTCACCGGCGTTTCCGGCGATAAGCAGGCGGTGTTGATCGGCTTTACGAATCTTTGCTTTACGACACTGGCGATGACGATCATCGACAAAGTGGGACGAAAGACATTGCTGTTGATCGGGTCAGTTGGGTGCGCCGTGTCGCTGGCGGGTGCGGCCACGATTTTCCTGACGAATAGTCATGAAGACTTGCTGGTGTGGGCGTTGGTGATGTTCATCGCGTCGTTTGCGTTTTCACAAGGCGCGGTGATTTGGGTCTATCTGAGCGAGGTGTTTCCGACGCGGGTGCGAGCACAAGGGCAAAGCTTGGGCAGCTTTACGCATTGGGCGATGAATGCCGCCATTTCGTGGGTGTTTCCATCACTGGCCGCCAAATCACGCGGATTGCCGTTTGTGGTGTTTTCGCTCATGATGGTGGTGCAATTCGTGGTGGTGCTGACGGTGTATCCGGAGACGAAGGGCGTGACGCTAGAGGATATGCAGAAGAAGCTGGGGATTGCGTAGCGCTCTATTTGGTTGGCGGGATTCCCGAAGAGAGCGGTTGTGAGCTTCTGGAATAGCCATGCTGGGCGGAGCGTTTGGCACCCATGCGATGTGCTTCATCGCTCATGGCGTGCACTCCGCTGGCATCAATCCAACGGTTGTAGAAATTGAAGAGTGAACAGACGGTGATGGCGTAGTAGATGGCTTCGTCGGTAAAACCGGCGGCGTGCAAAATAGCGATATCGGAGGGGCCAATGGCAACCGAATCTTGATTCACTTTGCGGACAAAACGGAAGAGCGATTTGTCGTTATCGCTGAGTTTCGACGTTTCGAGATCGGCGATCACGCCGTTCACCAGTTCGTGATCTTTCAATAGTTCCGCTGCGACCGCAGCGTGAGACTTCGTTCAAAATGGGCACTGATTCAGGCTAGACGTATAGGCTGCGATGAGTTCGCGGATACCGGGGGACAGCGGCGAAGCTTCGCGCATCATCTCCTGGGTGAAGCGTTCCAGATGCACGGTGGCCTGCAGTTTGTAGGCGAACATGTGCAGGATTTGCGGATACTCCTGGCCAGCGCGCTGCATGGCATCAATAGCGCGGGAGTAGTTATCATCGCCGCGGTGTTGCTCGACGTCCTGCAGGAACATCTTTTCCATAGATAACAATTGTATGTTGCCTGAATCTTAGTTCTAGGGACGACCGCGGTCGGCGGCATCGACCGGCGTGCGCCTGTCTTCCAACACAGAGGCAATTTTCACTACGCCGAAGATTACAATTGCGGCGAGCAACGTGTTCAGCAAGCCGTTCTTCCAGACCCAACTGCGTGTTGCGTCGGGTATCAAGGCGGATCGAGGATTCTCGGCTGAGTATTGGAGGTTTAGCGACTGGCCCGGCTGTAGGGAAGTGGAACCAATGTCGACCATGTCGACAGAGAGGACTGGTTGTGAATGGCCCAATGGAATGAGGTCAACTAGAACGAGATCATAGGGCGTGAATACTTTGGTGGCGAACCAACCTTGGAGTCCGTTGCCCAGGTAGGGAGGGTGAACTTCGCGCACATTGGCGTTGACTGTATCGAGAGATCCAGTGAATAGACTGGCTTGTTGCCAGAGGGGTATCGCCACCGAACTAATCCACCAGGCACCAATAGTGGAGAGCGCCGCGAAGTAGAAAAGGGTGGGGAGGCTGAGTTGTCGAACAAAGCCAGCGGCGAGTACGAGAATCAAGCTTAAACCAAAGAAGAGAAGAAAGGGCTGCTCTTCAACAAGATGCCAAACTCTGGGAGTAACGGTCTGATCTTCGAACCGAGTGATGGCGAAGACGCCGGGTACGCTGGAACAGCGCAGGGTAACGAAGTCGCCTTGATTGAGCTCATCGAACTTAGCAGGCGACAGATCCAAGGAGCGGGTGATGGGTAATGCTGTTTCGGACGTGCGGTAGCGGACTTCCGCTTCCATCTTGCGATTCCAACTCCCGTCTAGGTGATAGGCAATCGACTCTTTCTTTTCGAGCAATTCGCCGGACACGGGTTTGCCGGTGGAGTTGAGATAAGCGGTGATTGCGTAGGCTGAAATCACTCCTAGAAGAACTAGCAGGAGTAACGGCAAGCAACCCGACTTGACGTGAAAGACCCGAGATAGCAGAACAGCAACGCCAACGGGCAGAATTATGGGAACCAAAGCCAATGCAAACCAGGCGAGGATTGGACCGTCAAAGATCATCTATGACTGATGATAGACCGAAGCGCCAAGAGATATCACGGCCTTGTCATACATGTTGCTTACAAGTGGAGGCGAGATAGGCGAGTGTGGACTTCGGGTTGGAAAGAGGATTTCTTTAAGGGTTTTTGAAACGCCCTGGAGTTTCGCTTCACTAGTTATTCGATGAAGGCTGTCCAGTAGCCCGCTCCCTCGCGTTGTGGTTCTGTAGCGGGGCTAATCGGAGATTGGACAGTTATTCGGAGACGGTGTTCTGTTGGAGAGTTGTATGAAGCGAATCCTATTGGTGTTTGGCATTTTGGCGGCTGCGGTGGTTCAGGCGCGTGCGCAGGACCAGGACTCGCAGAATGGGTTGCAGCGGGAGATCCAGGATTTTCAGAAGGATTGCGGCGAAGGCGGTCTGAAAGCGGTTATTAACTGTACGAAGGATGCGTTTACGGAGCAGCCGATTCACGTGGCTGTGGGTACGATTGCGCCGCAAAACGGATTTGGCGTGGGGCCCAGCCTGGTGGAGAGCCGGAACAGCGCGGACTGGCGGCTTGCGCTGAACGCAGATGCGGTTGTTTCGACGAATGCGTCTTGGCGGGCGGGCGCGTACTTGAAGGTGATATTCGCGAAGCACGCGGTTACTGATCCGCTGGCGCCTAAGGGATTGAGTTTAGCTCCTGAGTATCCGGCGATGAACTTCTACGTACAGGGAATTTCGCTGAACGCGATAGATTTCTACGGGATTGGGCCGTCCACACAGCAAGGCAGCGAGGCAGTGTTTGGGATGAGAGAAACGATTGCAGGTGCGAACGTGCTGTATCCGTTGATTCCTCGTTTTCACGTTTCGTTGTTTGGGGAATTGAATGGCCGGTTTGTGAATATTCGCAACGGGGGGAATGCAGGGCAGGGGGTGAGTGAGTTGTATAACAATGCGACTGCACCGGGTTTGGCAAACCAACCGGGCTTCCTGCAGGCGGGCGAAGGCATTCGTATTCAACCCACCATGTTTGGCGATCGTGTGCAGCCCGACTTGGCATTGACCTATCAGCAGTTTGTGGCGCCCGGCTCGAGATATTCTTTTCAACGCTTAAACACGAACGTGGGGGTGAACGTGCCGCTGTATCACTCCATGATTACCAAGACGCGTTCCTATAATGGCCCGGATGAGTGCGGCACGGATGTGAAAGACCGCAAGTGCCCGGTGATGATGGATAAAACTGGATCGGTGGGCCTGCGTTTGTTGATCACGCAATCGATTACGCCGGCGGGGAACAGCGTGCCATTCTATTTTCAGCCGACGATTGGCGGCGCGGACATCAATAACGAGAAAGTGTTGCCGGCGTATTCCGACTATCGCTTTCGAGCGCCGAATCTATTAGTGGTGCGGGCTACGTTTGAGCATTCGATTTGGGGACCGTTAGGTTTCGAGTTTGTCTACGATATCGGCAAAGTGGCGGCTACGCGGGGGGATGTGGATTTTAACCACTTGGCGCATAGCTTTGCACCCGGCCTGACGTTGAGACTGGGAGGGATGCCGGAGGTATCGTTCCTATTTGCGTTCGGAGGTGGCGAGGGAACGCATCCGTTGTTGTTGATGAACAATTCGTTGTTGGGCGGGAGCATGAGACCTTCGCTGTATTAGTACAGTTTCTCTCGTGCTTTGTCTGCAGCTAGACGGACCTTGTCGATATCGAGTACCTGATTCGGGGAGGGACGAGTCATGAGTTGCAGTTTGTTCTTGGTCCGCTCAATAAGCAGCAGTCTGGCTTCGTAGGAAAGGTCACCGCCCGCATAAAGCGGATCGCGTTCATTCGGATCCCAATTGCCTTTCATAATGTTGCAGACATCGCAAGAGGCGACGGCGTTCATCATGCTGTGGTCGCGCAAGTGAGGGTATTTCATCTGCGGAAGAAGGTGGTCTGTGTGCGCGCGGCGCAAGCGAATGTGTTCGTCGAGCAGATCTACTTTGCAGTAGGCGCAGTGAAAGTTTGTCAGCAGCCAGCCAGCCAAGTGCTCAGGATGGTGAAACGAGTTCCAGTAAGGGCTTTCCCAATTTAGGAACCGCTTGGCAACGTCCAGAACCTTATCCATTTCCTGGCGTTGCACAGCACCGAGCAGGATTTCGTCAACAGCGATGGAAAACACAGAAACTCCCTCTGCAAGTAAGTCTTGTTTTGCCGGCAAAATCTCAAGGAGACTGATATTTCAGGCTGGCCGAATATCTTTCAACGAGAGGCACCAACTCGCGTAGCCGCGCTTTCGTGCGAAGGGATCGTCTTCCACCTGAAACAGAACGTCCAGTTTGGTGCCGGGCTGGAGTAGATCTTGACGGTTACCAAAATTCCATGCCTTTGCGAAAAGCATGCGTCCCTCGTGGCGGAGAGGGACGCTGAAATGCTTGCCTTCCTTTAAGACTTTCGGAGGGCCAGCCACTTCGGCTGCGAGGGCGCAGAAGGTGGGGGTGGCGTTGCCGAAACCGAAGGGACCTAGCGAGAAGATTTGTTGGATGCACTCTTCGGAGAGTTCGCGAAATGCGAGGTGTGCGTCGACGGAGTAGGTGGGTCGGAGGTCGTCTTGAGTGAGCTTGGTGGTGGCGAAGAGGTGAAAGCGGCTTTGGAACTCTTCGAGATTTTCCGCGGGCAGGGTAAGTCCGGCGGCTTGACGGTGGCCTCCGAATTTTCGAAAGAGGTGCGGCATGCTCTCGAGTGCTTCCAGGAGATGAAAGGCGGGAATGCTGCGGCCTGAACCGCCGAGGTGTGGACCTTCGCTGGCGTCTATATTGAGCGCGTCACTCAAAACGAAAACAGGGCGGGAGAAGCGTTCCACCAGGCGGCTGGCGACGATGCCGAGAACGCCGGGATGCCAACCGGGGCCGCTGAAGACGAGGGCGGTTTTGTCATAGGCTAAACTGCTGTTTTCTTCGCATTGCTGGAGGATGGTTTCGACGATCTCTGTTTCCACCAGCTGGCGTTCGCGGTTGAGCGAGTCCAATTGTTCGGCCAAATCGCGGGCGCGAGATTCGTCGCCAGTGAGAAAGAGTTCGATCACATCGCTGGCGCTGGCCATGCGTCCGGCGGCGTTGATGCGGGGTGCTAAACGAAAGGCGACTTGATGAGCGGAGGGTGTTTCGCCATCGTCGAAACCAGCCACGGCCAGAAGCGCGCGGAGGCCCGGGTTTCGCACTTGGCGGAGGCCGGAAAGACCGCGGCGCACGATGACGCGGTTTTCGCCTATCAGAGGAACAATATCGGCGACGGTTGCAATGGCTACCGGCTTGAGAAACGAATCGAGCAAAGCAGCTTGCCGTTCTGGCGTGAGGGTGCTGCGAGAGAGCATGGCCTGCACCAGTTTGAACGTTACGCCCGCGCCGCAAAGATTCTTGTTTGGATAAGTGCAATCAGGCCGGTTGGGATTGAGCACGGCCACGGCGGGTGGTAACTCGGTGTCGGGCAGGTGGTGATCTGTCACGATAACGTCGATGCCGCGCTCTTTGGCATGGCGGACGACGTCGTTAGCGCGGATGCCGGTGTCGACGCTGACTATCAAGCGGACGCCTGATTCAGCAGCGCGCTCGATGACATCGTTGCGCATGCCATAGCCATCTTTCAAACGGTGAGGGATGAAGAAATCGGCGGAGCCACCGAGAATTTCAATTGCCTTTTTGAGAACGACGATGGAAGAGGTGCCATCAACATCGTAGTCGCCGTAGAGAAGAATGGGTTCGCGCTGGTTGATGGCTTGTGTGAGCCGAGTGAGGGCCTGCTCCATGTCGCGCATTTGGAACGGGTCTTCGAGAGCGGTGAGTTTACTAGAGAGAAACTCGCGCGCGGCGGCGGGCTCGGCGTAGCCGCGATGAACCAGAACGGCAGCCACCACGCGGTTTACGCCGAGGCTCTGGCGCAAGGTTTCAACAAGGGAAGAATCTGGATTGGGCAGGGTCCAACGGGCTGCCGCGCGGGCTGGCGATGCCATCAATTGTTGGAGAAGTAACCGCCGCCGATTGGGCCTTCTTCTTCCTCTTCACTGGAGAAAGGGTCGGTAGCTATTTCCAATTCGTTCATGATGTCGCGCATGGAATCGTACCAATCGGTATGGCGCTCAAATAAATAGAGGCCGCCATCGATGGCAAAGGAAAGCTGCAGCGAGCAGGTGAATCCTTCATACGCCTGGAGCTGCTTGAGACGAGTTTCGAAATTGCGTTTTTCCTCGCGGGTGAAATCGGCTGTTTCCAGATCTTCCAGAGCTTGGTCGATCTGAGCGAGTTGGAACGATTCCTGATTGAAGATGATGAGCTTGGCGCCGGATTTGTGGGCGGTGTCGAGGAATTCGCGAAAGTCCGGACGGCGTTCCGTATCCCAGCTAACTTGAATCAGGGAATCGAGCATGCGGTGGCGGCCGTAGAAAATGGGAGTCCCGGATTTTTCTAAGTGCGCCTGCATCTCTTTGCGTAAGGTTTCCAGATCTAAAGCCATCCGCTTCAACCCTATCAAATCTAGATTGGTGGCGGAAATGTGGGCCGCTCAATTGTTTACAATAAGCGACAAACACTTTGCGGCTGGTAACCTCGCTAGTCCTAGCGGCATCATTTCTTAGGAAGAAAGCAGATCGGACAGAATGTGGGGCACTTGTCTAAACTCATAGCACTGATGGTGTGTGTCGCGGGATGTGCGGCAGCGCAGAGCGGGTTCGTACGATCCGGGGGGCAGCCTATTCCAGGCGCAAGCGTAACGCTTGTGCAGAATGCCAAGACGTTGACAACAGTGACGGACCGCGATGGCCATTACGGTTTTTATGAGGTTGCGCCGGGAGCCTGGAATGTCACGGTAGAAATGTTCGGGTTCGAGACGCTGAAGAAGGATGTGGATTTCAGCGCGAGCACAGGACCTGTCAATTTCGAAATTCAATTGAAGCCGTCACAGATGATGGAGCGTATGCAGCGCTTTGCGCAGGGTGGCGGGGGTGCGGGGCNNCAGGACAGGGCGGCAACCGCGCCGGTGCGAATCCGACTGGCGGCGGTGGTAATGGTAATGCGGCAGCAGTTGGGCAAGGCGCGGCGGGCCGTACGCGAGCGGCCGATAACGGCGCACTTGACCAGGAAATTCAGAACGAGTTGAACTCGCAACAGAGTGGCGACATGCCAACGGCTGGAACGGGCAGTAACGACTCCTTTCTGATCTCTGGTAGTTTGAGCCCCGGCATGTCGCAAGGGGCGCAAGCCGATTCTGGACCGGATATGCGATTCGGTGGTCCTGGAGGCCCGGGCGGTCCTGGAGGGCAGTTCGGCGGTGGTGATCAAGGCGGAGCTGGTGGCGCGCCTGGATTCGGCGGCGGCGCGGGCGGCGGTGGCAGACCCGCCGGTGCGGCCGGCAGCCGCTTCAGCAATTCGGCCACGCCGCGCTCGAGCTGCGGATCGCGGCCCGCCAGCACCGCCACCGGATCCTGCTCGACCCGGATGTCCGGATCGACGCCATGGCCTTCGATGATCCATTGGCCCGCGGCGCTTGCGGTGGCGACCTGCGGCACGTACACCGTGCCGCCGTCGAGCAAGGGTCCGAGCTCGTTGATGCCCACCACCCCGCCCCAGGTGCGCTTGCCGATCAGCGGGCCGAGGTTCTGCTGCTTGAACATGTAGGAGAAAATATCACCGTCCGAGGCCGTATCCTCGTTGATGAGCGCCGCCTGCGGACCGAGCTGCACGGCCTCCGGATAGGCCATGGGCGCGCCGTAGTTGCGCGCGTAGTCGAGACTCAGCAGGCGGCGCGACAGCCGTTCGATGAGCATCTGCGAAATCTCGCCGCCGCCGTTGTCGCGCACATCGACCAGCAGGGCCTCCTTGCGCACCTGGGGGTACCACCACTTGATGAATTCGTAGAAGCCGTCCTCGCCCATGTCGGGGATGTGGATGTAGCCCACACGGCCCCGGCTCAAGGCATCGACGCGGGCGCGCTTGTCGGCGGTCCAGTCCAGATACAGCAGATTGGCCTCGCTCGCTCGCGGCTTGTAGCGGATTGTGCGTGCGGATTTTCCATCGGCGGAGGCCGCCACGCGCCACTCGGCCGGCTGGCCGGCCGGCGCCTCGAGCAGCTCGTAGGGATCGTGGGCGGCATCGAGCTCGCGCCCGTTGATCGCGAGCACATAATCGCCGACGTGCACGTCGACGCCCACCTCGGCGAGCGGCGAGCGGTAGCGCTCCTCCTCGTTCTGTCCGGCGAACAGGCGCGCGATGCGGTAGCGGCCGGACTTCGCATCTAGTTC
>PMQB01000223.1 GCA_003169195.1 Bryobacterales bacterium | reverse complement strand
ACCTGCTCGAATACGACGACGTAATGAACAAGCAACGCCAAGCCGTGTACGGCATGCGCAAGCAGTTGCTGAAAGGTGAGAATCAAAAGGAACGCATCGTCGAAATCGTGCACGGGATTGTGCGGGCGTTTGTGGATCAGTTCTGCGCGGAGACACTGCGTACCGATCAATATGATTTGGTGGGTTTGCAGACGGCGATTCTGAATCAGTTTGGCGTGAAATTTGAGACAGAAGAATTTGCCGGATTGAAGACGCTGGAAGTGGAAGAGAAGCTTTCGGCATTGGTAGACCAGCGCTACGACGAGAAAGAACAGATGATTGGCACCGAGAATCTGCGGCATGCCGAACGCATCATCATGTTGAACGTGGTCGACAACCAGTGGAAAGACCACTTGTTGTCGATGGATCACCTGAAGGAAGGCATCAATCTTCGCAGCTACGGGCAAAAGGACCCGCTGATCGAATACAAGAAGGAATCATTCGTCATGTTCCAGGACATGATGGACCGGATTGAAGACGAGACAATCAAGTTCCTGTACTTCATGCGGATTGAGGCGGGCGCACCGCCCATGCCGTATCCAGAAGATGCGGAAGACGATGAAGAAGATGATGGCCCGCATGGTTCGATGAATGGCGGATCGCCCAATGGCAAAGCCCCGCAGTTGAGTGCGGCCGAGGCCGAAGCGCAGAAGCGCGAGGCTTCGAAATCTGTGGTGGATCTCACGCGGAATATTCAGCGCAAGAAAGATCGCGAACTGGCGGAACTGCAATTCACCTCGGCGACGGGAACAACGGAACCGGCGCAGGTGTCTAAAGGACCAAAGGTAGGCCGAAACGATTTGTGCCCATGTGGCAGTGGAAAGAAATACAAAAAATGTCACGGCGCCAACGCGTAATTGGCGCAAGCCTCCTGTTGGCTGCCTGCGCATTTGCCGATGATCAAGCGGTTTGGCATGAATTTGGCTTAGCCGATACGCAGGTTCTAAAGCAAGGCACGCGGACGATTACGGCGTACCGGATGAAAGATCCGACCGGTGCACTGGCGGCTTGGCAGTGGCAGCGTTCGGCCGATCAACATGCGTGCGCAGTGACGCCGTTTTGCGCGCAAGACAAAAAACAAACGCTCATCAGCGAACAGAATTATTTGCTGGCGATGGACGGGCCGCCGCTTACCCGTGAACAACTCGACAACTTGTTGAACACGCTGCCGAACAAACGCGACACCTCGCTGCCGCCTATTCTTACGTTCGTTCCGCGCAATGGTTTGGTGCCGAATTCTTCGCGCTACATTCTGGGAGCCGACTCGCTGCATTTGTTTGCGCCGGAATTGAGCGGCACGAAGCCGGGCTTCAACGATGGCGCAGAAGCGCAGACTGCGGAATACGAAGTGAAAGATGCGGCCGGCAAAAAAGCATTGGCGCGTTTGGCGATTTTTTATTACCCCACGCCGGAAATGGCGCGCTTGCATGCGCAAGAATTCAAATTACTGCCGAACATTCACATCAAACGTTCGAATGTCTTAGTAGCGATGGTGTTGGCGGGCGCAACGGATGCCGAGGCCGACACGCTGCTGAGCAGGATCGAATATGAAGCGCGCATTACGCTGAATGAAGAGCCTCCACCCAGTCCGATTAAACCTCTCTACCTCCTATTGCTGAACATCATCTACATGAGCGCGGGATTGTCGCTTTTGGCGCTGGTGGGCGGCCTGGTTTATGGCGGAATGCGGCTGTACCGGCGGCGGTATGGCAACCTGGAATCGGAAGAGGCCATGACAACGCTCCACCTGACAGGTGAGTAAATAGCAGAAAATAAAGCAGTTAGCGGAATGATCCGCAGGCTTTTTCACAGCTATTTCAGGTTTTTTGCACAAAGGCGCTCAGAACATCTTTTACCGTAAATGGTTTGTACGGTGTCACTTACAGCCAGCGCCACGAGCCGGAAAAAATGCCCTTGACTTCACCTCTCGCTAGCCCTAAACTCCAATCACTAACAGGTTTTGGCGGTTGCGATACCGTCGAAGCTGATTCTCCCATCAAACGTATCCTCTGGTGCGCCAGAGGCCTGGTAACAGGAAGAACAATGCTCATTCTCAAAAAGAATGAGCATTTTCTCTTGCGCTTGACGGTTTTTGGGGTGCCAGTTTGAGGTCGGCGCCCCCGAAAAGCTCGGAAACGCCCCAAACTTGGCGGGAACGGTTCCAGGCGCTGCGGAACGTGCCGCCGCTTTTGCGGATGGTTTGGGCTACCAGCCCGGTTCTGAGTGTCGCCACGCTGCTTTTGCGCTTCATTGCCGCCCTATTCCCATTGTCCAGCCTGTGGGTCGCGAAGCTCATTATCGATCTGGTGGTAAGAGCGATCCGCAATCAACCAATGGATCGGTCTTTGGTTTGGAAGCTATTGATAATAGAGCTTTTGCTCGCTGTCGGGTCAGATATCTTGGGGCGTGTCATATCGCTGGTCGACAGTTTACTGGGGGATCGTTTCACGAATCATGTGAGCCTTCGTCTGATGCGGCATGCCATGTCGTTGGACTTGGTTTCCTTTGAAGATCCAGTGTTTTACGACAAAATGGAGCGCGCCCGTCGGCAGACGACGGCACGCTTGGGGATGTTGGCCAGTCTCGCTGGCATGGCTCAGCAATTTCTGACCCTCCTCTCGATGCTATCAGCCGTCGTTTTAGTGTATCCGTGGCTGCTGTTGCTGCTGATGGTGGCCACCGTGCCTGTATTCCTGGGCGAGACCCGGTTTGCGCTCCTAAACTATTCCATGCTCTACCGTTACACGCCGGAACGCCGGGAATTGGATTACCTGCGGTATTTGGGCGCGAGCAGCGAAAGTGCCAAGGAAATCAAGATTTTCGGCCTGGGAAATTACTTAGCCGAGAGGTCGAAAGCGCTGTTCGAGAAATTCTATGCCGAAAACAAGAAACTCGCGGTCAAACGAACCACCGAAGGCGCGCTATTGAATCTTGCTCCGACAGGAGCATATTACATCGCATACGCTCTGATCCTGCAGCGGGCACTGGCCGGAGCTTTATCGGTAGGCGATTTAACATTGGCCACTGGCGCGTTTTCGCGCGCGCGCAGCATTATGGAAAACTTGGTTTCCGGGTTGGCTGGGATTGCGGAACAGTCTTTATTTATCAAAGACTTATTCGATTTCTTTGATACCAAGTCGCTCATTGTTTCGAAGCCCGACGCGTTGCCCATGCCGCGGCCGATCCGCAGCGGTTTCGAGTTTCAGAATGTATCCTTCTCCTACCCGCCGCGCGATCAGAAAGTTCTGAACAACGTGTCCTTCCGGTTCGACGCCGGGGAGAAGATTGCGCTGGTAGGCGAAAACGGGGCGGGTAAGACAACTCTGGTAAAGCTGCTGGCGCGCCTGTATGAACCGACCGAAGGTCGGATTCTGCTTGACGGCGTGGATTTGCGGGATTACAGCGTGGAAGAATTGCGCCACGAGATCGGCGTAATTTTTCAGGACTATATGCGCTATGACATGTTAGCCGCTGAAAACATTGCCTTTGGGCGGATTGAACAGGCGGGGGATGAGGCACGGATTGAGCGGTCGGCCGAGAAGAGTTTGGCNNGGCAGAAAATCGCCCTGGCGCGGGCTTATATGCGAGATGCCCAGATCCTGATTTTGGACGAACCGACCGCCAGTTTGGACGCCCGGGCGGAGTTCGAAGTCTATCAGCGCTTTGTGGAATTGACCGCCGGGAAGATGGCGATCCTGATTTCCCACAGATTTTCCACAGTTCGAATGGCGGATAGAATACTAGTACTCGAAAAGGGTTTCGTCGCCGAACAGGGGTCACATCGGGAGCTTTTGGCGCTAGGCGGAAAGTACGCCGAGCTATTTGAATTGCAGGCTGCCGGGTATCGCTAGGGTGTGCTTTACTACCGTAAGGAGACCAATATGAAATTGACCGCGCTTGTTTGTGCAGTCGTGTTTTCTGTTGTTTGCTTTGGTGCTTCTCCAACGATTGGAGTTGTGAGTTCGTTGGGGAATGGCGAAACGAGTTTGACAGCAGGATCGACGCTCAAAACGGAAGGCTCGGCGAGTGAGGTGCGGCTCGATAACGGAGTGGCCGTTCGTTTGGCCCCGCGATCCGCCGGGACAGTGTTCGGCGATCACGCGGTGTTGGAACAAGGTGCGGCGCGCGTGAGTCACTTCGGCGGATATGCGGTGCAGGTGGGCGATTTGACGGTGGCAGCCGATACACCGGAAACGCAAACCGTGATTCGCATGCAGAGAGAGACGATTGAGATTGCTTCGCTGGGTGGCCCGGTAAGTGTGACCGATGGCGGCGCAATGATGACGCGGGTGGCGGCGGGGACGAAGATGTCTTTTCAGAAATCGGGCGCGTCACCAGCGACGACAACAAAGAAACCGCTGAGTGAGACGAAGGTTTGGTTGTTTGTGATTGGCGGCGTAGCAGTGGCGGCGTTAGCGATTGGGTTGACGGCGGCGGCGCAGGGGAAGAGTCCGTTTTAATTTCGCTGTTCCATCAAACGGGCTTGCGACTTCTATTTGTTTCGGGTTTAGGGTCCGCGATGCCAGCTAAGGTTACCGGTTTGCGATCTGGAAAGCTTGCAGTCAACGAGAGCCTTCCGCCCATAGCCTCAATAGCTCGGCGCAAAGTTGAGATGTGCATATCAGTGCGCCTCTCGATATCGGAAATCTGCTTCTGTGCGATTTTCAACTTCTTAGCCATGCGAACTTGCGTCAGTTTGCGCGCTAGGCGTAGTTCCTGAAGAGTCATTTCCTCCTGAATTAGCTCAGATGCGCGGGCTTTCACTTTCTTTTGCTGAGCAGGTGTCAGCTTTGCAATAATTTCATCTATGTTTTTAGCCATGTTTCCCCCTTCGCAAACGATTCAGATGGGCGTCAAAGCGAATGTCCGCTTTTCGTATCAGTTCACTGTAAAAGCGTTTCTCGCTGCCGCCTGATTTGTCCCCTGCGACGAGCAGAATCGCCCGTCGTTTTGGATCGAAAGCAAATGCGACTCGCCAAACACCCCCGCCGGACATGAAGCGAAGCTCCTTCATGTTGCTGTGGCGCGAACCGTTCACTGTATCCACATATGGCCGTCCTAACTCAGGACCAAACTGCTGAAGCAATTTAGCCAAAGCGAGAATCTCAATCCTGATGTTTGCCGGCAAAGCAAGCAATTCCGGTTCGAACTCGTCGCCTGCTTGGACGACCCACTCCATAACCGCTATTATACGCTAGGACGTATACACGCCAAGAAGTATTTTTCAATAGGGCGGCGCATGACGCCACCCCACTTCAATCACTTCACCGTCGGATATTTGATCCCGAGTTGCTCTAGATACGTGTCGTACTTCGCCGGATCGTAGTAAAAGCTCTTCATCCGCGGGCGGTATTCCTGCATTATCTTTTCGTTAAGCCAAATCGCCGGCTTGTCTTCAGGACGAATGAAGCTTTTATACTTAACAGTTTTTGTCTGCACATTGTTGAAGTAGTCCCAAGACTTCTGCACTAACTCTGGATGCAGAAAAAGATCCAGCATCGTATACGCCTGCGCCTTCGCGCCGACAATCACGCCTTTGTGCGCAATCGGCGTCGCCATAGAAACGCCGTTCGCCCAATTGTGACCCGGGCCTCCAGGAATGTTCGACGGATAGCGCAGCACAATGGTGGGCACGTTCCAGGAGATGTCGCCAATATCGTCTGAACCTCCACCGGTCGGTCCGATATTGCCGGCTTCCATGTTTTCCTCTTCCGGATTCTTCGGCGGTTTCAGCTCGCGGATCTTCATGGGCAAACCTTTTTCTTCTTGCTTCAACTCGCGCTGCAAACCTTTCGCCAAGGTCTGATCGGCCTCACTCCATTGCGGCAAGCCGATTTTCTTGATGTTCTCGTACATGTCTTTGGCGATCGGCTCGTTGAAATAACCGGGCCATGCAGTGCCTAGCAGTCTTGAGGTGTAAGTCGTATCCGTCATCAACGTGGCGGCCTTCGCCATGTTGTCGCCAATGCGCCAGAGGTTCATGATGTGGTCGTAATCAGCCTCGCGGAAGTAATACCAAACGGATGCATTTGGCGGAACCACGTTGGGTTGGTCGCCGCCATTCGTAATCACATAGTGCAAACGAGTCGCGAGCCGCAAATGTTCGCGGCGAAAATTCCAACCCACGTCCATGAGTTCCACAGCATCCAGCGCACTACGTCCACGCCACGGAGCACCGGCAGCGTGTGCACTTTCGCCCTTAAACATGTACTCCACCGACACCAGTCCATTCCCCGGACTGGGCCCATACGACACGCCAAAATCGCTGGCCACATGGCAGAACAGCACCGCGTCGACATTCTTAAAGACGCCCGCTTTGATGTACCAGGCTTTGGTCCCGACCAATTCTTCCGCTACACCTGGCCAGAGTTGAATGGTGCCTTTGATATGTTCGCGCTCCATCACTTTCTTCACCGCGAGCGCAGCAATAATATTCAGCGGCATGCCGGAATTGTGTCCTTCGCCATGCCCCGGTGCGCCTTCAATCAGCGGATCATGATAGCCGACGCCAGGCTTCTGCGAGGCTTGCGGAATATCGTCAATATCGGAACCGAGCGAGATGACAGGCTTCCCTTCCCCCCACGTGGCCACCCAAGCGGTAGGAATGCCGGCGATGCCGTGCTCAATTTTGAAGCCGTTCTTTTCCAGAATGTCCGACAGATACTTGCTNNTTGATGGCGTTTTCTTTTTCAGGAGACATGGACGGCTGCTGCGCCAGCAGGCCGGTAATTGCCAATAGGTACACCGCGGTGAATGTTTTCATGGAAGTGACTATTGTTGTAGCTTAGCGCTAGAACGCTTCAGTTCACAAGAAAATTTACTTCACAATATGAAGACGTTCGATGCCAGTGGCCTTGCCCGTTTCTTCATCGGCGTGAATGATGACGCCGTGTAGTTCCACCCCGTGGCGCGCCGCCTCCATGCGATTCGGCAAGCCCGTCATGAAGCGGCGAATGATGCTTTCCTTTTCAACGCCGATGACAGAATCATACGGGCCCGTCATGCCTGCGTCGGTTTGATAGGCCAGTCCGTTCGCCAGGACACGCGCATCGGCGGTGGGAACGTGCGTATGCGTGCCAATCATGGCAGTGGCGCGGCCGTCCAGATGCCAGCCCATCGCTACTTTCTCGCTCGTTAGCTCCGCGTGAAAATCAACGAACCGAATTTTGACGGATGGATCTATCTTCGCCAACAACTCATCAGCCTTCTTGAATGGGCAGTCAATGTTGGTCATAGACGCGCGCCCTTGCAAATTGAGAACAGCATAGGGCACGCCGTTGCGCGCGGTCCCGGTGTACACGCCAGAACCCGGCAGACCATTTGGATAATTGGCCGGTCGCAACAGGCGCGGATGATTCGCAAGGTAGTCGTAAATCTCGCGCTTATCAAAACTGTGGTTGCCGCCGGTGAGCACGTCCAGCCCGAGAGACAGCAACTCTTCGGAAATCAGCGGTGTAATGCCGAAACCGCCCGCGCTATTCTCTGCGTTCGCAATGGCTAAGCTAATTTTGTGTTCGCTGATGATGCGGTTGAGATGATCCGCAACAATGCCACGACCGGGCGAGGCGAATATATCGCCAATAAAAAGAATATTCATTGCGGACAGCGGGATGGAAAAAAGCGTCCCCGGCGAGGGTTTCCGGCCCCAATCCCCGTCATTGACCCCTAAGAGAGCAAGGGGGGAATCCTCCGAGTGCTTTCAGGCTTCTCCATGGCGCTTTTACACACCGGAGCTTGCACACCAGCACTTCATTCGAGCGGGACTCCATGACATTGACTATCGGATCAATTTTTAGGAGACCAGGCGGACGCCCTCGCCGGGAACACTTTTCAAACACAGGATAACAGAAAATACGCGCTTTTTTACTCGCCGGACAGTTCTTTTTCGAAAACCGCGGAAGTTTTTATTTGCGAGTACCCTTCGCGCAGATAAAACCTATGGGCCGCCTCTCGTTTGATCTGCGAGCGAACTAAAGAGCGACTTAATCCGCGTTCTCGCATCCAATGTTCCGCACGCGCGATCAGTTGTTTGCCGATTCCGGTGCTGCGATATTTTTCGGAGACGACAAAGCCGCCGATTTCGCCGTAGGGTTCGGACTGCAGATGATGAATGATTCCGACGTCGATCCACCCTACCGCTGACTCATCGATAAGTGCTACGAAGACCACGTGATCAGTGCGATTTTGCAGAGCGGCGATGCGGCGCTCCATAGTTTCTGGCGAGACGGGATAACCGAATTCGGCACTGAGTTGCCCGGCGGCGGCTGCGTCGGCGAGGGCGATGGGGCGGATGATCAAAGTCCAGCCCAAAGGTCTGCCAACTTTATGCTGAACCCTTTAAGAGGACCATCGCCAGCCAGCACCTTAATACCCGTGCGCGTTTCCACTGCTTGACCCGGGCGATAAATAGAGACCGTCTGCGCATCACCATCTATCAGCCAACCTAAGCTGACTCCGTTCGCCATCCACTCCAGCATCTTTTCTTTCGCAGCGGGCAGCCGATCACTCGGCGACATCACTTCGGCCACAAACTCAGGAACCACACGAAGGAACTTTCTTCGCTGCTCTTTATTCAAGCAGGCAAGCTTTTCATGCGAAACCCAAGCTGCATCGGCGGCCAGCGCGGCGCCATTCGGAAGCAGAAATTCTGCGCTGGAACCAAACGCAATTCCGCGCCGGTCTTTTTTAGCCCAGGCACGCAATTCGCCCGCAATTTCAAGACTCCGGTAATCCGATTCACCGCCAGCAGGGGGTACGATGACGATCTCTCCCTTCGCCGTTCGCTCGATTCGTAGGCCCGGATTCGCTTCGCAAAACGAAAAATACGCATCTTCGTTCAAAGGATCAGCGAGTATGAGCCTTGCGGATTCGGTATTGTCCGGCAAAACGAGCTGCATGATTCAGTGCAAAAGACAAACTACTAATTCAACTGCAAACGTTCCGCGATCTCTTTCTCCGTAATCGCGCCTTCTTTAATCACCTTCCAATACGGCTCCGTAATATCCACCGTCGTCGAACCCGGCCCATTACAAAGCCCGCCTTCCAGCACCAAATCAATGTGCCCGTCCATCTGCGCAAACAACTCAATCCCGCTATTAATCGTAGGCTGCCCAGATTTATTAGCGCTCGTCGCAATCAGCGCATGCCCAATCTTGTCAATCAGCGCATTCAGCGTTTTCGATTTCGCATTACGCAAAGCCAAACGCCCGGTATTGCCCGTAACCTTCAACGGCACCTTCGCCGACGCCGGCACAATCATCGTCAGCGGCCCCGGCCAAAAATGCCGCGCCAGTATATAAAACCGGCTGTTCAACTCGCTCGACAAATCCTCCGCCATCAACACGTCCGAGATGGCCAGCGGCAGCGAACGCACGGTCTCGCGCCCTTTGGCGGCAAACACGCGCCCCACAGCGTGCAGATTCAAGGGGTCTGCCACTAAGACGTACAACGCGTCCGTAGGCACGCCGACAATCTTGCCGCGCGCAATTTCGCGAACGGCTCGATCAATGATCTCCGGCTGCGGATTATCTAAATTAATTTCAACTAAATCGGTTGCCACGAATAAAAGGTAAGTCTAGCGCGAACCCAAAGCTTCAGCTACCTGCACGGCCATTTCATAGCGGCCAAACGGTGCGCTTAACTGCGCGCCTTGCACCATGTGCCGCACACGCGCGCACATTTCACGCGCAATATTAATGCCTTCGTTACGCGCCTTTTCGGCCGAATCGGCACGCCGCATCCGCTCCATGTATTCCTCCGGCACAGGCACCCGCAATTCGTTCACCATGAATTCAGCGTTGCGATAGCTGGTCAGCGGCCAGATGCCCGCAATGAACGGAATCTTGTACTGCTCGGTCTTTTTCAAAAATGTTTCCAGCAGGTTGAGATCGAACACCGGCTGCGTCACCACATACTCCGCGCCCGCTTCCACCTTCCACGCAAAGCGCCGGAGTTCTTCATCCATATTCAAATGGCCCGGATTCGCACCCACGCCAATCAACAGCGCCGTCTGCGAACCCGTCGGATTCCCGCCAATATCCAAGCCTTGGTTCAGTTGATTCACAATGTTCGTCAAGCCGATCGAATCGACATCGAACACAGCAGTGGCATCCGGGTAAGTGCCCATCCGCGGCGGATCGCCCGTAATGCAAATCAGATTCCGAACACCCACCGCATGCGCGCCCAGCAATTCCGACTGCATGCCCAGAATATTTCTATCGCGGCAACAGAAGTGCAAAACCGTCTCAATGCCGGCCTTCTGTTGAATCAGTTGGCAAGTCACCTGCGCGCTCAAACGTGCACTGGCACGCGGCCCATCCGGCACGTTGATGCAATCGATGCCATGCTCCTTGCACAACTTCGCGCCTTCAATCTCCTTCACCGGATCAACACCGCGCGGCGGCAGAATCTCCACAAACGCCACGAACTTGCCCGCCGCGAGTTTTGCACCAAGCTGCGACTTTTCAGCCATCGGCACTTTTGGCATACGCTTCACGGGCGGCTTGCCTTCTTCTTCCACCACTTCCACCGAAATGCGCTGCTGCATCGGCTGCAGGCTGCGCACTTCGCTGCAAATTGTCTTAATATGTTCCGGCGTTGTGCCGCAGCATCCGCCAATCATGCGCACACCCGCTTGCAAAAAGCGCCGCGCATACTGCGCCATGTATTCCGGTGAGCACAAATAAATGTTGCGGCCTTCTACGGTAGAAGGCAAACCAGCGTTCGGCATCGCGCTCAGCGCTTTGGTGGTATGCGGCAGCATCTTCTCTACCGTTTCCAAAACCACTTTCGGCCCAGCCGAGCAATTCACACCAATCACATCCACCGCCCACTCGCTCATCTTGCGAGTAAACGTATCAGTTGTGGTGCCATCCAGCAGTTTGCCTTCGTCATCCACCGTCACTTGCGCCACAATCACCATATCCGGACCAGCCGCTTCACGCGCCGCCGAAATAGCCTCGCGCAATTCATTCAAATCCGAAAACGTCTCCAGCACAATCAGATCAATGCCCGCACTCACCAGCGCATCGGCCTGCTCTTTGAAAACCTCGCGCGCTTCCGCGAACGACATCGGTCCCAGCGGTTCAATCTTGGTGCCCAGTGGCCCAATCGCACCCGCCACATATGCCCGTTCGCCCGCTGCCTCCCGCGCCAAACGAACGCCCGCCTGATTGATCGCCTTCAGTTTCTCCACAAAACCAAACGCCGTCAAACGCACTCGGTTACTACCGAACGTATTGCTTTCGATAATCTCCGCGCCCGCCTTGACATACTCCTGATGAATCTCTTTCACCATTTGCGGCGCCGACAAATTCAATTCGTCAAAGCAGCGGTTAATAAAGATACCTTTGGCATACAACATGGTGCCCATGGCGCCATCGGCAACCACGATTTTCGATTGCAGTTTGCTTCGAAATTCAGCGGCACGGGATTGGGTAATAGGTTCGGCGGCAGTCATAGGCGGATTACCCTTCAGTGTATCGCGGAAGGGCCGTTTTCGAAAGGCACGCTGCCCGGT
This sequence comes from Bryobacterales bacterium, assembly GCA_003169195.1. Taxonomy (GTDB): domain Bacteria; phylum Acidobacteriota; class Terriglobia; order Bryobacterales; family Bryobacteraceae; genus Bog-105. The sequence continues at coordinate 3,740 of PMQB01000223.1, read as the reverse complement.
AGCTACGCTGATCACACTCAATTTGCAGTATGCTCTAACCAGAGGCTCGTCCGCGTTGCAGATGATCAAGCTATTCACCACAACCCCGTTGCTGGCAATTTGTCTTGCTGCAGCCAACACGCCTGTCACCTTTACTCACGACGTAGCGCCCATCCTCTACAAACACTGCGTGGCCTGCCATCACCCGAACGACATCGCGCCCATGTCGCTGCTCACTTATAAAGACGCGCGTCCCTGGGCCGCGTCTATTCGGCAAGCGGTTCTCAGCGGCAAGATGCCACCCTGGAAGGCCGACCCGCATTTCGGCAAATGGTCAAACGACCCGCGACTCTCAGACACCGAAATCGCCACTCTGAAAGCCTGGATTGACGGCGGCAAGCTCCAAGGCGATCCGAAGGACATGCCTCCCCTGCCCGACTTCCCCGACGGTTGGAAGATCGGCAAACCCGACGCTATCATCACCATTCCCGAGCAGACCATAGAAGGCACCGGACCCGATGAGTATGTGTATTTGAACGTGCCTACGAACTTCAAGGAAGACCGCTGGATTATTGCGTCAGAGCTACGTCCCGGCAATCGCCGCATTGTTCATCATGCGCACGTCTTCGTCGTAGATCCGCCCGACCCGAATAAAACCGCCGGCGCCAAAACGACCAACCTCGACCCGCAAAGAGAGTACGCCAATTGGCTCAAAATCAAACAAGGCACCATCGAATGGGTCCGTCCGGAAGCTCCCGTCATTGATAACGGCTGCTCCGTGGATGACAACGGCACGTTCCCCGGTTCACACACCTCCGACCTCGGAAGTCTCATCAGTTCATACCTCCCCGGTCGCGAAGCCGACGTTTATCCCGAAGGTACCGCTCGCAAAATTCCCGCCGGCGCAACGCTGAATTTCCAAATCCACTATTCCCGGACCACCGGCAAAAAGGAAGTCGATGCCACCAGCGTAGGCCTCATCTTCGCGAAAGAACCGCCGCGCCAAATTTCGCGCCGCATTGATCTTTCGAACCACATGTTCATGATTCCTGCCGGCGATTCCGAACATTCCGTCACGGAGTGTCACACCTTCAACAAAGACATTCTGGTTACCAGCCTCACTCCTCATATGCACTTGCGCGGCAAATCCATGCGCATTGTCGCCGACCTCCCTAGTGGAGAGAAGAAGACCCTTCTCTATGTGCCTGCCTATAGCTTCAACTGGCAAATCACCTATCGCGCCGAAGAACCTATCTTCCTGCCAAAAGGAACGCGCGTAGAGATCCTCGCAACCTTCGATAACTCAGCGAACAACCCTCTGAATCCCGATGCCACCAGACCCGTTCGTTGGGGCAGCGCCAGCGAAACCGAAATGATGGACGGCTGGATCGAGTACCTCGACGCACACTAAGCATCCAAGGTGGAGCAGGCGCTTTCGCCTGCTTCTTGATCTAACCACCCTCACGTCCCATACCCGAACTCCACCTTCTCTATTCCAAACGCCCGCAAAACACCCCGAATATCCATCTCCGCATTCCTCTTCGCCTCCCCCAAAATCCCCATATCCAGCGCCGCTTTTTTAATATCTTCAATCGCCTGCAACCGCGCCTTATGCTCTAAATCCACATCGGGCGAAACCCAAGGCGTCCACCAAGTGATACTCCTGTCCCAAACCTTAGTATTCTTCTCGTCAATAAAAGCTTCCTGAATATGCGGCTGCCCCAGACGAATATTCACAACCCCACGATTCACAATCACATCGTCCGGCTTCAATTCCGCCAAATCGACACCCGCCAACACTTTCCCTTGCACCAGCAACAGAATCGATTCACTCCCCACCGGAGATTTATCCTCCTTCATGCCAACCACTTTCTCGATTCCGTACTTGACTGTCACTAACTCATTCAGGGGACGAATTTCCTTGATCACCGCTGCGGAATCGAGAGTCACACTGACAGATCTTTCTCGAGATACTCGCAGATAAACAACGATGCCAATCAGTAGGCAAATAAGGCAGAGAGTCGAAACAATAGCAATAAACCTGGCCATTCACTTAAGGTACGTTATTGCATCGCCAACAGCGCCGCCATCGTTTCAATCCCATCCCACAAATTCTGCACACGTATATTCTCATTCGAACTGTGNNATCGTCGGCAGCTTGATCACCGGCTTATGGGCACTCTGCACCGCTTGGATCACATCCTCCGAAATCGGCAAATCCATTGAGGTTTTCACCGCGTTATAACCCGAATCGCGCTTCACAAAAGCCACCTTGGCGTTCTTCAGAAGAGTCTCTTGATTCGGCTCATGGTCAACCACCGTATATCCTTGCGCACTCACGTAGTCAATCACTCTCTGCTGCTGCACGCGCCAATCTACCCCCACAACCAAACGCAAATCCAAGTCCGCCATAGCCGTGGCCGGAATCACATTATTCGCACGCGGTCCCGTCCTCCCAGCCGACATCCCATTGATATTGAGTGTCGGGAGGTTCAGTAACTCCAACAAACGCTTCCCGCCTCCCTCCACATGCCCTAACCACAGCTCCTCGCGAAGAGCAGAATCATTCACCGGAGCCTCCGCAATCGCTCGCTTCTCCGTCTCATTCAGCCCAGCAACGCCGTCATAAAAGTGCGGAATCAACACATGCCCCTCACTATCTTTCATGCCGGCCAGCAGCTGCGCCAACATCAACGCTGGATTCGGCGCCCAGTTGCCATAGTGCCCGCTATGCAGTTCGCGCCTCGGCCCATAAACAGTGATCTCCAGATGCGTATCCCCACGCGCGCCAAACGCAATCGTTTGCTGGCGGCTTTGATCTACCGGCCCGTCACAAATCAAATACACATCGCCTTGAATCAAGTCGTGGTGAGCGCGCAAAAGAGCCTCCAGGTGCGGAGAACCCGCTTCCTCCTCGCCCTCCCATATGAACTTGATGTTCGCGCGCAGCGGGATATGCGCGTCCTGCAAAGCATCCAGCGCCGTCAATTGTGCCATGATCGCCGCCTTATCGTCAGACGCGGACCTCGCATAAATCCGCTGCTCTCCATTCACCTCGCGGAACACTGGCTTAAACGGTTCGCCACCCTCCCAGTCGCTCGGCGTAACGGGCTGGCCATCATAATGCGCGTAGAAAACAATCGTTCGCTTCGCGCCCGCCGTCTTGATTTCCCCAAAGACTAACGGCGGCGCATCGGGAATCGTAAGAAGCTGCGCCGCCACGTGCCGCGCTGTCAACATAGTCACCAATGCCTCGGCATTCCGCTGCAGATTCGCTTTGTCAGCGGCGACATTCGGAATTGCCAACAGCGTCGTAAATTCCTGAAGTATCACTGCTTCGTGCTGTTTCCGCCACTCGGCCGCCGCCTTTGCCGGGGTCTGCTGCTGGCCCAGACAGGGCCATGCCGCCAAGCAAAGCAACAGCCCAACACTCCATGCATTCATGCGGGCAGTGTAGCAACGAAAGTCAGTCACAAAAATTTTGATTTATTTTCATCCCCGTATCTCAATGACACTCAGCGACTTACCCTCATTTAGCCAGTTCGCCGGTGTCATGTCGCTCCGGCGTGCCCATTAACCTCGTCCTGGAGGGAATTCCATGTCAACAACAAATCACCGCTCAACTCCCACAACTGTGGCGCAGGTTTTAACCTGCAGGTGGACTTCCGTCCGTCACTGGAGTTTGGACATCGCGTCGCTTTTCTCCCGTCCTAACTGCCCCGGCAACCAACACAATCACTCGCAAATTCACACCCAACCAA
>PMQB01000128.1 GCA_003169195.1 Bryobacterales bacterium | reverse complement strand
ATCATCCGCCAAAAACGCACCGCCCCTCCCGGCCACCCCTGCTACCAACCTCCAGCCAAGGAATGAAGGCGGTTTTAGCTTTAATCTGTGCTCATCTGTGTAAATCTATGGCCCTTTTGTCTTTTTTTTGCGACAAGTACTTCAGTCCTATACGCAGATCGCAACTCTAGTACTATTATCTAAGAAATGCCCTGTAGCTACCTAGTGTCTTTAGGTGGGGATATCTCCCATTTCAAAACGGGTCATAATAGCAGAAGACGTTTTTCGATCATAACTTTATCTGGGAAAGGCCTAGCCGAGCTGTTGGGGCGCGGTGAAGGTACCGAAAATGCAGCACTCTGATTTCGAGCAGCCAACCGAGGGTACTAAAGATAACGGACCGCTAGGACTTTCTGCGGATCCAACGGTGGCCCAGGTTGTAAAAGCTCTGGACGAAGGCGATCACGAAGCGGCGGGCAATCTCTTGCGCGACGCCCTGGAGCGGACGCCCGAAGATAAACAACTGCTGCGGTTGGCCGCCAGACAACGCCGGCAGTCCGAGCGTTTTGCGCGCGTTTATTCCCTGCTGAAAGAAACGCATGCTGCCATTGATAGTGACGAATTTGTGCGAGCCGTGGGCGCTTATCGCGAAGCAGCCAATCTAAGCCAGGGATTTGACAATCTTGAGCAATCCACCTTTGACACGGGAGTAGAGGAAGCCGGCGAACTCGGCGAACGGAACTGGCGGATTGCGCGCACCTTGCTCGAAGATGCGGGACGGTTGAATCCCAAGCTGGTTGTTCCAGACAAGTGTTGGGCAGAAGTCAAAGCGGCCGAGCGCGAAGAAACGATTGCCAATGTGCTGGCGGAAACGGCGCTTGCCAAACCGGCGGAACTGGGCCGCGCGCGCGAACGGCTTCACAAGACACTGACGAGCTATCCCGACGATTCGAGCTTGTCCAACCGGCTCAAATCGATTGAGGCGACTATTGAAGACAAGCGCAAGTGGGACGAGCGTCAGAAGTGTCTGAAGAAGTTGACCGACCTGCGCGACGCCATGCAGCGCGAAGAAGATCCGGCGGAAGCGCCGAAATATATTCCGCAGAGCGAAGCGCTGGCTGCCGCTTATAGCGCCGATCCGGAATTCAACAGTGTTCTGGAAGATATTAAGCATCAAGTCACCACTTGTGAAAAAGCGGCGACGGCGTTGAAGCAAGACCGCATCGAAGACTGCCTGGAAGAGTGCGCCTGGGTGTTGAGCCGAATGCGGCATCACCAGTTGTTTCTGAACCTGAAGCAGCAGGCAGAAGAGCGGGAGCTTTCGCTGGCGGATGAATATTCGAATTCGGTTTCACGCATCAAGGACCTTTTGGCTGCGGGGCAACTGACGGAAGCAGATGCTTTGTGTACGAAAGCGAGTGCGCAACTTCCGCAGTTTGAAGATCTGAAAGACCTGAAAAAGGAGATTGCATCGCGGCAGGCGAACGAGACGCATTCCCAAGAGAACGTGGACAGCGCGCGTCGGTTAGTAGAACGCGGCGAACGGCACTTGCGTGAAAATCAGCACCGATTGGCTGAGCAATCATTTGCCAGTGCGCTGAAGCAGTTGCCCGGTGACCAGAAGCTCGCCGGTCATATCAGCGGCATCTTAACTGGCCATGCGCGGTCCATTGTTCGCGACAATCCGCAAGGGGCGGAAGAAGTGATGCAACTGGCGGCGCGCGTTTTGCCCGGAACAGTTGTGCCGGCCGACTTGGCGGCGTCCATTCGCCACAAGCGCGAGCAGTCGAAGGACGAGTCGGCACGTTGGTCTTCACTGAATAAGATCGGCGCGCTCAATGCGCAGGTGGAATCGACTAAAAAACGAGAAGGCCTTGCGGCCGTGCGTGCTGAAGCGGAGAAGGGCAATTACGCGGCGTCCAGTCATGCGGATGTGCGTGAAGCGGCGAGTGCACTGTTCGGCAATATTGACGAAAAAAATGCCGCGCTAGATGCGAAGGCGGCGCGCAAGCCGACCCTTTACAAGCTTGCTTCGATTGCGGCTACTTTGGTGCTAGGGGTGGGACTTGCGTATTGGCTGGGTGGCAATCGTCCGTCTGCGCCGGCTCCTGTTCCTGCGCCTGCGAAAGTAACTGAGACCGTAGGCGTGGCGAAACCGGCAGAGCCCGTAGCGGCGCCTGAACCAACCACGGGAAGCTTGGTGATTCGCAGCGAGGTGCCCGGCGTGCAAGTGGCCATTGGAGATAAGCAATACACCGTTTCGAATGAGCCTCTGAAGGTCGAACTGAACGCCGATTCATACCAGGTGATTGGCAAGCGTCCCGGCTATAAAGATTTTGGACCGGTCACGGTGGCTGTGGGCAAAGCGGCCGAGACGGTCTTGGATGTGAAGCTCACGCCGAAGCCGGCACGTTTGGAAATTCCCGGGGCAGGAATCGGCACCAAAATCAAAGTGGATGGCGTGTTGCTAGCGAAGAATGCCGTTCGCAACGGCGTGACCAAACAATTAGAGGCGGGCGAACACTCGATTGAGCTTTCGCGCAGTGGGTTCCTTTCTAAGATGTTGACGCGGACTTTGGCGCCGGGGGAGACGGTGGTTTTGACGAACCGCGATTTGCAGTTGGAATCGAATGATGCGCGGACGTTAGCTGCCGCTAACCCCCCTGTCATGACTCCGCAGCCCGATGAGTTGCAGTGGCAATCGTTAGACAGAAACAATCCAGACTCGTTGCGGGCGTTTGTTGGCCAATATCCCAACAGTGTTCATTCGGGTGAAGCAAAACAGCAGTTAGACTCCATGTTGGCGGCCCGCGCAGCTAAGGCAGCGGCGGCAATCGCTTCAGCGGAGACAGAGCGGAAAGCTCGGCAGGCGGAGTTGCTAGCGGCCGAAGAAGCGGCATGGAAGAAAGTAAACCGGCGTGATGAAGCGTCGCTCGAAAGCTATCTGCGAGACACGCCCATCAACGGGCGCTATCACAACCAAGCCGAAGTAGATCTAGCAACGATTCGATTGGGCCGAACGTCTGCTAACGAAACGGCGGCTGTTCTGATGGTGATTTCGCGTTTGGCGAATGCGTGGAACGCCAAAGACCTGGATTCGATTCTCGCCATTCAACGAAACCTGGACAAGCGCGTGGTCAAAGCTGAGCTTTCGCATGTCAAAGAACTCGACATGCAGATCTCACCTGCCTCGCCGCCCCAGATTGACGGTGCGCAGGCCGTGGTTTTATGCAGACGCCATGCATCGCAGACCTTTTCGGACGGCACACGGAAGCAAATTCCAGAAGTGATCGTCAGTTATGTTCTTGCGAAACACGATGGCAACTGGACCATTGAAGGAACAAAGTAATACGAAACTTTTTAAGCCGTAGCTAGTCTTTCTACGAGCCGCTCAAATGACAAAAACCTATCCGTTGGGATTGTTTTTATTTGCAGTATCTGCCTCATCAGTGTTTTCGCAAGCGGTGCCGATTTCGAGCGTTCCCGGTTTGAGCGCGAGTCTTCCGTCGCCTACGGCTTGCACGGGTAAAACTAACTTATTGTGTGCGATCCCTAACGTTTACGGGCCTTACGGATTGGTGCTGCCTAACCCAGGCGTCGCCACCTCGTTCGCCTCTACGTTCCAGACGAGCTTTGCGGCTACGGCCACTCAGTTAACGCTCTTGCCCCTGGCGAACCCGGCTTCCGGCTTTGTGTATCAGTACGATGCGCAGACCGGCTTGTATTCGCGCACCACGCAGAGCTTGGGCCCCGTTCTGACTGAGCGCGGCGAAACTATTGGGCGGCATAAGTTTTCCTTTGGCGGCACATATCAGCGGTTCCGCTTTCAGAAACTCGACGGCGTTGATTTGCACAACTTGCCCGCTGTGTTGCCGGCGGTGAAGAGTTCGGTGCCGCCGGGCGATCCATATCTGGCGGGTCAATTTATTTCGACCCAGAATTCGATTGATATCAAGATGAATCAATTCACGCTCTTTGGGACTTTCGGGCTGACGAATCGGATTGATCTTTCGGTGGCGGTTCCGTACATGCAAGTTGGGTTCAACGTAAACTCGGTAGCGACGATCAACCGCATTGCTGGAACAGAACCGATCATCATTCCGAGCGCTAGTTCGTCATCGCCAATTATCGCCTGTTGTAGCAACGGCGGACCGGGGCCGTATGGTCCGGTGTTCGCAAATTATTTTGACCCGAAGAATCCCGCCACCAGCATTGTTCGGCAGTTTTCGAATAACCAAAGCACGGCACAGGGCGACCTTTACTGGAATCCGAACAAAAATAACGCCGCGGGGATTGGCGATGTGACGTTACGGGCGAAGGCCAACCTCTTTCACAACGAACAAATGAGCTTTGCACTTGTGACGGACATTCGCTTGCCAACCGGAGACGCGACGAATTTTCTTGGTTCGGGTACGGTGGGCGTGAAGCCGGTGGCTGCGTTGTCGTTCCGTGAAGGATGGCTCACGCCGCATGTGAACTTGGGCTATCAATGGAACGGCAATTCGATTCTGGGCGGCAATCCGTATTTAGGAACGAAAGGAACCTTGCCGGGATTCGCGATTTTTTCGGGGGGTTCAGACATACCCATTTCCCGATACGTGACGCTCTCGGCAGATTATCTGGGGCAGGAGTTAGCGAACTCCCCGCGCATTGGAACGCAAACATTCCAATCGCCGGGACCGCTTGCAACGACTGGACAGGTTGGCACATTCTCGACAATTGTTCCGCTGGGCAAACAGGTTTACAACCAGAGTGACGCGGCGATTGGATTGAAGATTAGTTTTGCGGATCATCTATTGATGACCATGAACGCCATTGTCGCTTTAAATGATGGCGGTTTGCGCCAAAGGGTAACACCCATGGCAGGTTTGTCTTACGTTTTCTAAACAGATGCTTTCTTTTGCGTCTTTGATTGCGCGAAATAGCATACGCAGCCGTCGTCGCAGCGTGCTAACCATCCTGAGCATCGCCGTATCGTTCTGCATGATGGGCGTTTTGATGGCCATGTATAGTCTCTTCTTCCTCACGGAACCCGTGCAGGATCAGGCATTGCGGTTGATTGTGCGTAACAAGATCTCTTTCGCCAATCCGGTGCCTGTTTCGTATGTCGACAAAATCAAGACCGTTCCCGGCGTGCGTGAGGTGATGATTCAGCAGTGGTTTGGCGGGACGTACAAAGATGCGCGCCAGCCGTTGAATAACTTCGCGCGCTTTGCGATTGAGCCGGCGAAGCTCTTTCGCTTACACCTGAATATGTGATCGCAAGCTGGCAGGTAGATCGCTTCCTGACGCGGCGCGATTCGTGCATTATCGGTCGTGCGCTGGCCGAGCGAATGGGGATGAAGCTAGGCGACCGAGTCACACTGCTGGGCGACATTTTTCCGGCACGATTGGACTTGGTGGTGGCGGGCGTATATGAAAGTGCAATTGATAACGAGGTCCTCTACTTCAACAATCAATATTTGAAGGAGTCTTTGCGCAAGGAGCAAGACTACGCCATCATGCTGATGGTGATGGTCGATGATGCCGACTCGGTTACACCTGTGGCACGCCGGATTGACGATTTGTTCCACAACGCGACGGTGCAAACTAAAACGGAAACCGAGAAGGTGTTTCGCTTGAGTTTTCTAAGCTACGTGGGAAACATCAAGCTGTTTCTGTTTGTGGTGTGTGCGTCGCTCGCCGGAACGGTGCTGCTGGTGGCGACCAACTCGATTACGATTTCGGTGCGGGAACGCTCGCAGGAGGTCGGCATCATGAAGGCGCTGGGATTCTCGCCGGACACGGTGTTGTGTCTGATCGCGGGAGAAGCGATGGTGGTGGGCGCGATTGGCGGGTTGCTTGGTCTAGTTGGAGCGCAGGTGTTGATAGCCGCGATGCGCAATTTGCCCGTGGTGATGGTGAGTCTGACAACGTTATCGCTTTCACCGGGCATCATGGCGATTGAACTGTTGCTAGCGGCGGCGTGCGGCGTGGTGGCCGCTGTCCCTGCCGCGTGGCGTGCGTCGCGCCGCCCCATAACGGAATGTCTGGCGCAAGCGGACTAACTCATCCGGATGGCAATTCCTCTTACATACAGCTTGCGGAATCTCCAAGTCCGTAAAATAACCACGTTGATGACGTCGCTGGCGGCGGCGTTGAGTGTGCTGGTGTTGGTGGCGGTGTTGGCGCTTGTTGCAGGTTTGCAAAGTTCGTTCGATGTCTCGGCGAGCCCGCGGCATTTGATTCTGATGCGCGATGGGTCGACGTCGGAACTGGTCAGCATTCTGACGCGCGAAAATTTTCAGGACATTCTTTCGCGCGAGGGGATTGCCAAGGATGGTAACGGACAGCCTTTGGCATCGCTCGAAATGATCACGGTAGTGTCGCTGAATCTGCCCTTAGGTACGGAGATCAACGTGACGCTGCGGGGCATGACCGGCATGGGCTGGAAGATGCGGCAACCGCAGATGACCCTTACGGAAGGGCGGCTGTTTCAAGCGGGCGCGCGTGAGTTGGTGGTGGGGCAGGCGATTGCAGCCAAGTGCCCACAGGCCCACGTAGGCGGAACGCTGCAGTTTGGCGACGGCGCGTGGACGGTGGTGGGCATTATGAACGGCGGGCAATCGGCTTTCAACAGTGAGATCTTTGCTGATCTAAGTCAGGTGAGTTCGGAGTATCATCGGTTCAATCAACTGAGTTCGGTGCTGGTGGAATCGGCGTCGGCGGATCTGGCATCGCTGGTGCGCAGTTTGCGGGAAGACCGCCGCTTGAATCTTCAGGTGGAGAGTGAGCGCGACTATTATGAGGGACAAATGTCTGCGGCGATCCCAGTGCAGTTTATGGGAACTGTGGTGGCTCTCGTCATGGCGTTGGGCGGGGCGTTTGCGTGCATGAACACCATGTACACGGCGATTGCACGAAGGGCGGCGGAGATTGGGGTGTTGCGGGTTTTGGGGTTTACGCGCGGATCGGTGTTGGTTTGCTTCTTGGTGGAATCGATGCTGATCAGTTTGTTGGGCGGCGCGATTGGCTGTGTGCTGGCGCTCCCATTGAATCGGTTTGAGACCGCGATTGGGAGTTACATTACCTGGAGCCAGTTGAGCTTTCGCTTTCGGGTCACGCCGGAGATTTTGGTCGTGGGCCTTTTCTTTGCGGCGGCCATGGGAGCGATTGGCGGATTCTTGCCGGCGCGGAGTGCGGCATGGCGGCCGTTGATTGCGACCTTGCGGGCACGCTAGGCGGCTTTTGCGAGTTCCTTCTCAGTATCGAAAGCGGACCCGGTTGTGGCCGACGCAGCAGCGGCGAAGGTTTTGGGGTTGAGGGCAAGAGCGTCGTCTTCCTCGTCTGTGAAATCAAAGGCGTCGCGCAGCAGAGCGGGCGACGCCACAATGACTTCGGGAGGGGGATCGGCTGCCATGGTTTTCGAAAAATTCCTTGAGGAGAGATGGTCCACACAGAGATGTGAACTGGTTCAGAAATAGCAGGCCGTGCGGGTGGGTGGGTTCGAAGGCTTCGGGTTGGGATCGGCTAAGTAGCTGATGAATAACTAGATAATGCCGGGGAGATTTTTTTCAAAATCTGTGATCGTGATTTCTGGAGCGCTACAGGGGGCTTAGTGAAGCGTCTTTTGCTTCCACGACCGCATGTACTTCCAGACGGCGACCAGCTCTTGAATCGACCTGGCGGTGGGAACGCGATTGACGAACTGGCAGCGACGATAGGCACCGTGATAGAAGCTCTGAATGGCGCCCTCGCTCATCGTTTTGAACTGCTTTTGGAGAGCGGCGAGTTCGTCGCGGGTCATAGGGATATCGAGTTCTGGACGGCGTGCCATGTTCGCCTTATATTCGCCATCGTAACACGGATGAGAAATGTTCGTGACCGATGTTTCAGGGCACAGGGTCTTGCAGTTGACCCCGCTACGTCAGTTGACCGCATACCGTCGCTGGTTTGAGTCGCAGGCTTTTTGAGAAATAGCCGACAGCCGCAGTCGACTTTTCGGCCCACCGTCTCGCAACTCCTTCAGTTGTTTCGACTCACGGGATTGCAGGCAGCCGTGAGATGGGGTGCACCGCGATCAGTCTGGGAGTTGGCCGGGTAAGTGCCCTAACTGCTGTGAGGCGAATTTATGCGTGCAATTCAATGTTTCTTATTAATTATTGTGGGAATCGGTTTGACGGCTACCGTTCCCCAGGCCGAGGCTCAGGTTAGTATCAATCTCGGATTAGCTCCGAACTGTCCTTACGGCTACTTCGACTATGCTCCCTACAGTTGCTCTCCCTATGGCTACTATGGACCGGATTGGTTCAATGGCGGATTGTTCATTGGGGCGGGTCCCTGGTTCCGCGGCGGTCGCGGCTTTTACGGTCACGTGGACAATCGCTATGATCCACATCGCGGTTATAACGGACCGCTTCCCGAGCGTGGGGACCAGTCGTTCAATCACTTTCATGCGAACGAGGCGCGAGACGGGCAAGGTCACGCGGGCAATGCTGGGCATGATGGGGGACGCGAACGCAGCGCCGGATCGCAAGGTCATGGCGGAGGCGGACATAGTGGTGGTGGCGGACATGGCGGCGGCCGCCGCTGATTTGATTGGCGATGAGGCGAAACTAAGACGACGGTTTCGCCTCTACTCGTTAGTGCGAAAGATCATCTGTTGCCGACCCGAGCTTATTGCATCCGGCGCAGCGGCGACAGGCGTGTAATCGTAGGTCAATTGCACCCTGGTACGCACGATTGTCAATGAGCCAATTCCTTGGTAGTCGGCAGCATGCCCCCGGTGAGAACTGTCAGCGAATCAGTCTATGTCAGACATTCTGCGAATGCCGGTTGAGGGCTTTGCCTGGTATCTTTTTCGGGCAATTCATTGAAAGCTTGGTAGCGCTAAGGGGAATCGAACCCCTATTTAAGCCTTGAGAGGGCTCTGTCCTAACCGTTAGACGATAGCGCCATCCTGACGGTCTTATTTAGTATACCGAGTCTGCGACCAGCGGGAGAATCAAGCTACGGTTTGGAAACGCTGCTAGGTCCAAACTCCAGTAGGCTGCACTGAGCCTTGCCAGGAGTGGTGCGTCGGTTGCACGCAGCATTTTCTAATCCAAGA
>PMQB01000509.1 GCA_003169195.1 Bryobacterales bacterium | reverse complement strand
AAGTGCGGCGTACTACGCGGGCGTGCCGATCAAGTTTCATTTGGTGTCGGTGTATGCGATTGCTGGATTGCTGGCGGGCTTAGCGGGCATGGTGGAAGCGTCACGGCTGATGACGGGGCAACCAACGGCAGGCCAAGGCTATGAACTGCAGGCGATTGCGGCGGTGGTGATTGGCGGCGGCAGTTTGCAGGGCGGGGAAGGCAGCGTGGTGGGCACGTTGATTGGCGCGTCTATTATTGGCTTGCTTTCGAACGGGAGTGACCTGCTGGGCATCAACCCTTACTGGCAGCAAGTGACGATTGGTGTGGTGATTATTGCGGCGGTCGGCTTTGATGAATTGCGCAAGCGGAAATTCGCCAGCGCGTAGAGAACCGGGTGTATTGTTTCGTTAGGGCCGTTGCGCCGATCCAAACACCGCCATGATGGATTCTCGCTCTGACTGCTTTTTGTATCGGAAATTGCATGTCCAGCTCTGCCGCAAGTCCTGTACCTCCCATCGAAAGCCGAACCTACGTTATTCGCGGCCAAAAAGTTTTCATTGATGCCGATTTGGCCGCGTGGGAGGAACCGCGCGCAAGACGGGCGCGGTATCACGCGCGCCGCCCGAAGGTGTGCGGAGTTCCTCCTCGGTATGACGGAGCGCTTCCGCGCCCTTTGCGCTTTACGACGTTCTGAGCAAGAGCCTGAACCTCGCGGTTCGCCGCAACCGCAGCTGTTTCCGACAGTCGACCCCAACCGCCGGCGCATCGGCTTTTCCATCTCGCGAATCGCCGCACTCAACGAATATTACGCGCGCGGCCGCTACTGCTTCTTCTTGTTGAACTGATCTAGAATTGACCCCAGCGGATTCGCTGGCTTCTTAGTCTTACCGTCCGCCGGCGTGCCGCCCAAAATCCCGTTCAACACTCCGCCCACAGCACTCTTCGCCCCGCCTAAATTGCTCAGCTTCAACTTCGCAAATTCCGCCGCGTCCGGCGTAACAATTGGATGCGCCATGTTTCCCGTCACAATCACCGGCACCACCAAGCCACCCTTACCATTCGAAAGCACGGTGCCCAGCAATCCACCACCGCCGGTCTGTTGTGCAGTCGCGCCGCCACCCAACGCCGCCGTCACATGCATGTTCAGTTCCTGACTTACCAGGTTCAACGTGCCCTTTGAAGTGATGGTGGCTTCGTTCGTCTCTCCGGTCAAATTGTCGGTGGTGGCCAGGCCGTTCACAATTGTGAGCGTCCCGGTGAACTTCTTGAGCGCTGTCGCGCCGCCCGCGGTTTCCGTGCCCCCTCCCTTCATGAGCTTGCCCACCTTCTCCACTTCATTCATCAGATTCAGGTTCTTGATCTGCCCGTTCGTCAGATTAAACGAAATCGCGCCATTCAACGTGTGTGCCAGTTCATTCGCTTGCGTCAGCATGAACTTGATATTGGTATCTGCTGCCAAACTGCCGTAAATCATGTCTTTCACAGAGCTCACCGACGAAAGCAAACTATTCGCATCCACACCCGCGAACTTTACCTTTACTGCGCATTCCGCTACCTTCGGCCGCTCATCCAAGCTCAAGGAGCCGCTTGCTTTTCCTCCAAAAATCTCGGTGCTCAAAGGCGAAAGCGAGATGACGCCTTTATCCAACTGGCACTTGGTGCTGACATTCTTCAAAACGATGTCGTTGGCCTTAATCTCGCCGGCCGCTAAAGTGCCTCCGCCAGTCGTCGACAGCAATAAGCTTGGCGTTTCCGTCTTTCCTTTTGCAGCCGTGTTGCTTGAGGGCGTATTGGTGATGTTTTCCAATTCCGCGGTGTCAATCTTGTCCGCATTCAAGTTGAAAGCCACCTGCGGCGCGGCAAAATTCTTTGCCGATAAGCTGCCGTGCACCGTGGTGCTGCCCAATGTGGCAGCCAAGTTGTCTAGCGCCACAGAATTCTGCGAAAAATTAGCGTTGGCCGATGCAATCGATAACGGTTTCTTCAACTCCGGCGTATTCACAACCAAATTCGACACGTTCGCCGTTCCCGCGTACGAAAGCGCCGATGCGTTCGCCAACGGTCCTTTGACCCGGACGTTCAGCGACAATTGTCCTGTGCCTGTCATACCCTCGGTTGCGGTCACGCCATAAGTCTTCGCAATGTTCAAAAGCTCGGCCACATTCGCGCCATTGGTCTTCACCGTGGCATCAATACTCCGGTTAACGGTTGCATACTGCAGCAGCGTGAAAGCAATTGTCAGCGCGGTGGAACCACTGCTGGCTGTGAACGTGTTGGAACTCACTGAATCCGGTGACAAGTTCAAATCAATCTCGGGGATCGAAACCGGCTGCTTGATTTCGCCGCCGCTCGCCTGCAATCCCTCTGCGCGAATTGAGCCGGTCAGTTGTGGCGCATTGGCTAGACCCTTGGCGGTCACGTCGGCGGTGACTTTTCCGGCCACGTTATAGGCCGGGTTGAACCCCACGCCCAATCCGCCCGCCAGCTTTGCTAATTCGGTAATCGACGAATGATCGGTCTTCAATTCAACGTTCAGGGTGGCAGGCGTAGTGGCTGTATTCACGTCTCCCGACGCCATAAAAGAAGTAGGCCCCAGTTGCACGTCGCCGCTGCGAATCAGCAGCTTTTTCTGCTTGAAATCGTCTTCCAGGTTATAAGTCGAATGGATTGAGTAATTCATCTTTGCGCCATGTAAGACCGTGTTTTCCATACTCAAATTGCCCTTGCACGCCAACACATCGGCCAGTGAATTCACATCAGCTTCGCCCGACACCACGGCATTCGTATCTGTCGGAATCGTGCCGGAAGCAAACTGATTCACGCCCGCAATCGAAACCTGTTTTATGGAGACGTGCCCGCTCACCGGCGGCAACGCATTTTCCGTGGCGACGTTCAAGGGTCCCACCTTACCCGCGAACTCCAGAATTTGCTGTCCTTGGCCCGGAAAATGAACGCCCAGATTCACGCCAAATTGCTTGCCCGGTGCAAAATCTGTGAGCCGCAAATCGATGTGATCGTAGACACTCCGCGGCTCTTTGTTCAACTGGTCGGTGTAGCCAACTTGCCCATCATTAATATCCAGAGCGTTCAAGGAAAAGTTACTTTCGCCTGCGCTGCTACTGCTTTTGCCCAGCGATGAGAAATTCCAAACGCCGGCCGCGTTGCGAATTAGCTCAATCTGCGGCTTATCCAGGGCGATGTTCTTCACCTCAGGGCTGCCGCGCAGCAAAGAAAAGAGACTGGCGCTGACGAACACCGTGCTCGCGGTGGCAAAAGGCCGGTCTTGCGGAAAATTCGCTGCCTCGCCAACGCTGAAGCCGTCTACTTGAATTTCCAGCGGTATCAATTTAAGGCTCAAATGACCCAGAGTGACAGGCCTGTTGAGTTGTTTTTGCAATTCCGCCTGGATGCCCGGCCGGTAATTGTCAACCTTCCCCATGAGGATGACCACGGCGACCACTAGCACGACGACCACCGCTAGCACGGCGATCAAGATTGTCCGGAGTTTCATACATCCATGATATTGTGAATCGGCGACCTTCCCCCGGTTCAGCGACCCGTCAAAATTCCCAGTGTGGGACTTTGGTATTCGCTACACTAAAGGAATTGGGTCGTTCGGGGTTGTTATCGCTTCAGGAACCTCGCGCTGAAACCTATACGGGTTCTTCGACGTCAGGGGTTTTTGCCTCCTTCGGGGATGGAGACTCATTTTTTACGGCATGGAGAGGATTTGTTTTTAGCTACGCTTCACCACAGGCTCCGCGGCCTGCGCGCGATTGTCTCGCCCGCTTATCTTTTCCTTGTATCCGGCGTTTGCATCGCCTCTTGTGCCTATGCGGCTAGCTCCGCAAGTGGTTCAAAAGACGGCGCTCCCGCTTTTGGCACTTGGCTTGAACCCGAAGTTGCGCCTAACCAGGCGCAGCAGAAAGAGGCAACGCCGCAGACGCCCCCACAGCCGCAACCCAAACAGCAGAATCCGTTCGAAAACGTTCCGGAAGCCCCTCAGAAAACGGCCCCCGCTGCGCCCCCTGCCGCTCCGCCCGCTGGCGCAATACAGGAAGCCAAACCCGCCGCGATGGACGAAAACATCGTGGAGGAAGTGCAGTTCCGCGGTCAACGCAAGGTGCCGCAAGACACCCTGCGCGGCCTGATCTTCACCAAAAAGGGCGACGTTTATGACGAAGAAGCTGTCCACCGCGATTTCATGTCGCTCTGGAACTCCGGCCGTTTTGACGATCTGCGTGTTGAAAAAGAACGCGGACCCAATGGTGGCGTGCTGCTCCGTTTCATTGTGACGGAACGCCGCACTGTTCATACCATCGATTACACGGGCAACAAGTCGATGAGCAAGTCTGAAATCCTCGATCGCTTCAAAGAACGGCACGTGAGCCTTACCCCGGAATCGCAGTTTGATCCAGGTAAAGTGCAACGCGCGAAAAACGTATTGCAGGAATATGAAGCCGAACGGGGCCATCAGTACGCCACCGTCACTCCACAGATACGCCAAGTTCCGCCTGGCGGCGTTGATATCAACTTTGCCATAGATGAAGGCCCTAAGCTCAAAGTCGGCAACATCATTATCCAAGGCAATACCGCATTCAGCCATCGGGATGTGGTGCGTGCCATGAAGAACCTTAAGCCTATCGGCCTGCCGCACTCTCTGCTCTTTGAAAGTCTGTTCGCCCGCACCTTCGATTCCACCAAGTTGGATGAAGACGGCGAACGCATCCGCCAGTACTACCAAGGCAAGGGCTACTTCACCGCGCGCGTCATCAACCATTCGGAAAAGGTCTACGATGTTTACGGCCGTGGTTTGAAGATTCCAATTCTGAACGAAAAGAAGCCCGGCAAACATGTCGACGTAACCATGGTTGTGGCCGAGGGTAATCTCTATACGCTCAACAAGTTCAACTTTGTTGGCATGAAGTTGTTCCGTACCCCGGATCTCATTGCGCGCCAGGTTTTCCGCATGAGTAAGGGCGATCCTTTTTCGACTGAAAAACTGCAAAAAGGCCTGGATGATCTGCGCAAGCTTTACGGCAACTTCGGTTACATTGATTTTGTCGGCTCGCCCGATCCCGAGCCTATCAACGATAACCAAGTCGACTTAACGGTCGACGTTGACGAAGGCCACCAGTTTTTCGTCCGCCGCATCGATTTCCAAGGCAACAACACCACCCGCGATCGTGTGATTCGTCGCGAAATGCTGGTGAACGAAGGCGATCTATATAGCCAGCAACTTTGGGAAACCAGTGTGTTGCGTCTCAATCAGCTTGGTTACTTTGATCCGCTGAAGCCGGAAGATGCCGCTACCATGACGCGCGACACCAAAACCAATACGGTGGATCTGCTCATTAAGGTGAAAGAGCGCGGCAAAAATTCTATCCAGCTCAACGGCGGCGTCTCCGGCATTTCGGGCAGCTTTATCGGGGCATCGTATTCCACCAACAACTTTCTGGGGTTGGGCGAAACGCTCAGCCTGAGCGCGCAGATCGGCACTTTGATGGACAACGTAACGTTCGGCTTTACCGAACCTTATTTGTTCGATAAGCCGGTGCAAGCGGGCTTCACAGTTTTCTATCAGCGCTATAGCTATGACCAGGGCCGCCAGGCATCCATTCTCGCCGGCACCAACTTGCTCGGTTATTACGCCTCGCTGGGTACACAAAACCTTCTCAATTACGTAACAAACGGCAAAGGCTTTACGGCGTTTGTCAGCTATCAGTTGCGCCGCAGTTTTGCGCGTGTTGGTTTGACTTACTCCTTCCGCGATCAAAGTGTCGATCCTTTAACCGATGCGGCCAAGTCGTACTTTAACTATTTGGATTTCGAAGGTGTAGGCGGTCCTAATACGCTGAGCGGTATCAAAGCCAGCACCATTACCCCAACCTTCGCTTACAACACGGTCAACCATCCAATTACTCCCACCAGGGGTTTGCGCGTCAACTTTGGCTTCGGCTTTACTGGCGTGGTGCTGGGCGGCAACGTGAATACTCTGCAGCCGAATTTGGATATTGCCTACTTCCGGCGCGGTCTATTTAAGGGCAATGTGCAGGGATTCCACGTAAATGCCCGCTTCATTGCTGGTTTCGGCGGGAAGGTGGCGCCACCCTATGATCGTTATTACATGGGTGGTGAAAGTGATATCCGCGGGTTTGATATTCTCACCATCAGCCCGATTGCCTATATCCCTACAAGCCAACAGATTCCGGTCTATAACGCCGACGGCACACCGCGTGTTCAAAAAGTAGTCAATCCCGACGGCTCTATCGGCTTTAGCCAAGCGCAAGTCACGACTCCGATCTACCGCCTGATTCTGCCCGGTGGCGATACCGCCGCCGTATTCAATTATGAATACCGGATTCCAATTTTTGGCCCGGTTACCTTGGCTCCGTTTGTGGATGCTGGTGTTGATAAGCTGCTCCTGCCTAGCCAGTTAGGCCTGAATCCAGGAGAAGTCAATAGTTTGAACGCGTTGTATCCGCAAGCCAATTTCGGCAGGCGCGCTTACATCGCGCCAGGTACTCAGGTACCCCGAATCTCCACGGGCTTGGAGTTACAAGTACTAATGCCAGTGGTCAACGCTCCATTCCGTCTCTATTGGGCGTATAATCCAAGTATTGTCAGTACGGTCTTGCAAGCGCCAGTGGTAGCGGACAGGTCGTTCTTCGCGAACAACGCGACGTATCAAAACGCAATCCAATATATTGGAGCGCCTCAACCTTATCACGAGCGGCACGATATCTTCCGCTTTTCAATCGGTCGCACGTTCTAGTTTTGTCGCCGTCAGGGGTCACTGACCAACGGGTGACGTAAAGTATCCCGAAAGGAATTTTGAGAATCTATATGAGAAGTTGTTTGATCTCCACGATGGCGCTCCTGTGCGTAGGCGTAAGTGCCCTTGCGCAAGCGCCCAATAAAGTGGGCGTAATTAGTATCCAGGGCGCTATTGTCGGCACCAAAGACGGCCAGAAGGCCTCGCAAGAATTGGATGCCAAGTTCGTTCCTAAGAATAAAGAATTTCAGAACCGTCAATCGGAAATCGTCCAGCTCCAGGATCAATTGAGCAAGGGCGGTACCGTAATGGCCGAAGACAAGCGCGGCCAGTTGGCCCGTGATATTGACGAAAAGAAGAAGCGCCTGGAACGCGACATGCAAGACGCCGAAGAAGATCTCCGCGGCGAACAGCAGAAAGTGTTAGCGAGCCTCGGCCAGCGCATGATGGCCGTCATCGAAAAGTACGCCAAAGATAATGGTTACAGCCTGATTCTCGATGTGAGCAACCAGAACACGCCGGTGCTTTATGCATCGAGCGGCATCGACATCACGCAGGACATCGTTTCCCTGTACGATAAGACCACAGCCAACGGCGCACCCGCTGCGACTTCGTCTACCGCGAAGCCCGGTGCACCCGCAGCAAAGGCCCCCGCCACTCCCCGTTAAGCTTCCGCTATTTAAGAGGCAGTGTCGCTGACGCGGACTGCCTCATCACTTTTTCCCCGCGCTAACCATCCCCTCCAAATCACAAAGGGCACTGTCCAAAGACAGGCTTCCCGAATCACCAGCCTTATCCAAATGTCTTTGTTGCTGCTCACCGAGGCAAGCCGGAAAACATTGCCCGTTGAAACAATTGCCAAACCGATCAGCGCCAGATAAGTAGTGGCACTCAGCAACCGCGAGGCCTTGAATTCGTAGTCTGCTCCTTTCGTTGTCTGCTCAAAAAGCGCTATCAACAAGAGCACCACGCTGATCAATGAAACCTCCGACAGTAAGTTAGACAGCACGAGGGGGAACATCGGATCTTTGATCAAACCCAGAATCGGCGAGGACTCTCCGGTTGTCGGCGACGATTGTATCTTCGAAAGAAACGGCGCGAACGATAGGATCCACCTCGGAAAACCGAGCGCTGCTACTGCACCATCAAGGATCGCGGCACCCAAGCTCAGATTCCGCAGCCAGTTCGGCAGGCCCGTCTGNNAAAAGCCGTTGCCCAAGGAAGCAAATCGCCAACAAACCAAAAGCCAGTCAATGAGTGATACCACAAAGACAAAGAGCGCGACCCTTCGGACGTCTTTGATCCACGGTGTGTTCATAGATTTGTGCCGGCACACAGAAAGCTCAAAATCGCGGCGTGCGCTCTCTCCGGCTGATCTGTTGTAAAGATGTGGCTCGCGTTCGACAGCATCACCAGTTGCGCTCCGGCAATTCGCTCCGCCAACATTCCGGCGTTCTCTGGAGGTAT
>PMQB01000137.1 GCA_003169195.1 Bryobacterales bacterium | reverse complement strand
AGTAGACCCAGACTGCGGCATTCTCCCCTTTGGGATACCAGCCGCGGCGGATGATCTCTGAGTCGTACAGATGCCCTTCATTCCCAAACCGCAACAGGGTGTAACGGAGCTGTTCGGCACTCATTCCGGCCTTCGCTTTGGTACCGAATAGCGAAATGCTCCCAAGACTCGATTCAATGGCGCACGCCGCATACTCCGGGTATCGGGTCACTTCTTCCTGGTGAAGGAATCCCCAGCCGCCAAACCAAATCAGGGTGCCAAACAAGCCCCCGATAAAGCCATAAACAAGGCCGCTGTGTTTGACCGGCACAGTTTCGCGACGGATTTGATCTGGCGTCTTTTCTTTCATAGCTTGATCCCTAACGCCCGTATCCGATGCTTTGTTCGGGTACTCTGTCTTGGCTTATTTCCGCCTTTACGCGCCCCGTGTATTCCTCCCGGAGTTCGTTCTCGCGCGTTACCAAGGGTTTCATTTCGTCCCGAATCTCCGCCTTCTGTCCCGCAGGCTCCTGTTCGAAGCGCTCCATGAGTTGCTGAAAGTGGGCGTGCAACTCGCGCGCTTCTGTAACGATTTCCTGCTTCGTCAGTTCTGCAGGTGGTTTGAGATCCTGCAACGACCGCTCCTGTGCATTCGCCGACACCGAACCGCCATCAATGAGCCCGTTCCAATCCTGACGGCGTTGATAGTCCGCACGCAGTTCCTGCCGCTGTTCATCGCTAGCGCCGCCAGGCACCCAACCACCGGAGACGGCGGCACGTTCGCGGTATTCCTGCCGCTCAATTTGTTCGACCACCCGGTCTTGCGCTGCGCGATCGCCAGCACGGTGTAAGAACTCATTTGTTCTGTCGATCAGTTCCCGCTCAATGCCGGGCTTTCCGTTTAGCAGCTCCGCAGCGTTACTTCCAAATCTCTGATCGAAGGCTGCTGCCCTTTCACGAAGCTCCTGGTCGCTGTACTCAACTCGCCCGCTCTGTGTGTTTTGTTCGTCTGCCATATTTGGAGCTCTCTTTTTGTTTGATAAAAGGCGGTAGCCGAAGCCACCGCCAATCAAAGGAAGTGCTAGTCGGTCTCCTTCTTCAGCCAGACTGGATCGAGAGTCCGCGCTAAGCGCGAGCTGCTGGATAACTTCTGCTGTGCCGATTCATCAAGACAACCGTGCACAGTCTCATTCCCGCATTGATCGACACGGACCCAGCAACCTTGGCCGTAAATCACTGCGTAAGCGAAACCGCAATCGTCGGGATCATCTTGGTCTTGCTGAGCTGCGATATCGGCGGTAACGCTGGTGGCCGCTACAGGTTTGGCAGAGGCTAGACCTGAGAAACAGAGAGCGAGAAGGCAGAGTCCTGCCGTGGTGATAATATTTTTCAGATTCACAATGGTCCTTTTATCGGGTTAAGTTGTGGATTTGTGGCAACCGTCGTTGAAGGCGGTCGCTAGATTCCCGGTGGCCGGTGNNTTCACGCAGCTTCACGGCGATAAACCTCCTGCGTTTCAAACTTGCGAGTGTGGTCGTCGTAATCCCCCACTTCCAAAACGGAATTCACACCGCGCCAGCCATCGGCGGCCCGCGTGACTTCAACGACCAAATCAATTGCCGCCGCGGTTTCTTGGCGTGACAGGTCAAGACTGCCAAAGCCGGGCATGGCCAAGCTAGCCAGTCGATTCAACGCGGAGAATGCTGTATTGGCATGAATCGTCGAAAACGTACCATCATGGCCCGTATTCATCGCCTGCAGCAATCCGTAAGCCGCCTCGGAATCTTTTACCTCACCGACAATGATTCGGTCGGGTCTGTGGCGCAGCGTGAGAGACAACAACTGGGATACCGTGACTTCCGGTCGGTCGCCCACTTTCGGATAAGCTTCTAAACGCACAACGTTGCGTTGAAAGAACTTCATTTCAACGGGCTTTTCAATCACCACGATTCGCTCTTGAGCCGGTATGTGAAGCACGAACGCATTTGTCATCGTGGTCTTACCTGTGGATGTGCCGCCTGAAAACAACACGTTCTTTCGGGCTCGTACCGCCGCCACAATTAGCGCTAGCGCTTCCTTTGTCAGCGCACCCCGGCCAACTAGCTCGTCGGTGGTGAAGTGCCGCAGGAACTTGCGAACCGTAAGAACTACCCCCTGTGGCGAGATTGGTGGATACGTTGCCGCAACGCGGGAGCCATCAGGCAATCGCGAATCGAGCCACGGTTTTTGATAATCGTCGATCTGATCTCCAATGGATTGACCAATGATTTCGACTCCGGCGCGCAATTTTCTGTCGTCGATCTTGATGCCATCAATTTCGACGAGTTGACCGGCGCGATCCACGAACACCAAGCCGTTTGTGATCATGACTTCTGAGATCTCAGGATCGAGCAAATAGCCATCCAGCCCCATTGACCGGAAGAACGGCAAGATCAATTCTTCTGTTACGTTCATGGTTTTGCTGGTGCCTCCACGCTCGCGCGATTCTCGATGAATTCCACNNAGGAAGAACCGGACCGCAATTACCCAGGTCTGGGCATGACTCACGCCGTCCTTGGTAAACGTTTTCTGCAGAGCAATGTCCGCGGTGCCGGCCGCCACAATCGAAGTACCCAGGCTCTGCTTTCCGAACGACGTCAGATTGGTAGCCAAGATGGTCACATCGTTTTCAGGCTCGCGACCCGCCAAGACATTGGCAACGGCATTTTGTTTCTGATCCCGATCTTTAATCTGCTGGCCGTATTTTGAGTCAAGAAAGAGATAGTTCTTGGGAAAGGTCTTCAAGACCGTGGCGCGAAGGCGCCCAAAACGGTATGTGGCCCAATCCGCCAAGTAGGTCTTCGCCACGGCGGCATCAGGAGTGTAGTGTTCGAGATCGGAGTATTTCACCGGCGTAGCCCGTCCCAAAGCATCGAGCTTTATGTAAATGCGCTTAGCGGGGCGGACCGCAAGTCCGTAGATGCACAGCCCGAAAAGGATTAGCAAGATAGTCTGGCCCATGACCACTGTTCGGGTGAGTCGCTTTGCGTAGCGCCTGGCGGCGAACACCTCTTCCGCAATCTCATCCTGTCGGATGGGAGGCAATCGGGCAATCTCGACTTCGTCTGTTGGAATGATTCTGGTTTGGAGTGACATAGATGAACCTCTAAAGCAATGCCGTTATGGCTCGTACGGCTAGCGTTTGAAGTGCCCCCACGAAACCCTGGGCCACGCCACCAATACCGCCAAAGACAATGTGTGTAATTTCAGGAACCTTGAACATTGCCCACAAAAAGGAAACCGTGATAAGGATCAGATAGGGCAAACTGACGAACCACTGCCCGGCGCTCCACCCGTGCAGGTTGGTGAAGAAGTCAATGTAGGCGTGCATGAAGATGAAGACAAATCCCGAGCCAATAAATGTATACATGGAGTAAACCAGCATGTTGTCGAACCAGCTCCAAAACCGTTTGTCGTAGCCAGGCAGCACATAAAACGGAATCATTAGGGGGCCGCATAGCGTGAGCAGTCCGACAATTGCATAAGAACCTGCTGTGATGATGGTGACGCCGACTTCCAGCAAGGCGATATTCATTAGCACGCTTAGGGCAACCAGGGCGGGAAAAACATCCAAGAATCCCGGCGTAGGCGTTTTATGCATGGCATCGTTTGCCGCCGTGATCACGGCCTTGAGTAAATCTGCCGTGACCGCCTTCGATAGTGCGTTACTCACAAACGGAAAGATCTGGTGAAAATTGAGACCAATGCCCGGAATGGCGTTCATATAGAAAGCCAGCATCAGTGACGCGATGATGATCCGAAAGAGAATGGCCACATATGCCACCACCATCGAAAGCGGGACGTAGTGATGCATCGCCATCGACCGGAGCGTGCTTTGCAATAGGGTTTGGAGCAGGGCGTAAGCCCCGAAGAAGCCCAACAACCACCATCCAACCGGCATCATTGAGGGCGCCACACTTGTAATCAAGTCAGTGACGCCCAATGATATTTTGCCCGTGAAATTTACTGTGGCCGCGATCGCCGCGTCAGTATCGGGTGGAGTTGGTGGTGCCTGCCCGAAGGCGACGGGCGCGAACACGAACACAAGTAAGAGCACGAGTTTTTTCATTTATGGTTCCAAGTATGGCTTTTCGCTTGGTAGCGTTTTTTGTTCGAGTTTATGTTGCAGTTGCTTGTCCTCTGTCGTCAAAGTGAAAGAAGGCCGGCAACTGTGGATCACAAGGCCGGCAACTACTCCCAGGACTGCTAGGATCGCTGCGAGCAATTTGATTTGGAGACTTTGGGTCATCGTCATGGCTCCAAATAACTACCGGCGAAAGTAGCAGTCGCATCGGGGTCGATCATCGCCGGNNTCGCGTTGTACTTTTGCTTGCAATGTATTCTGCTCGGCCAAGCAGGCTTGTAGATTGCCGTTCGCTTTCTGCTGGTTCTGTAGATGGATGTGACCACCCGACAGAACGTTTAGCACCGATACCATTGCGTTCTTGGCATCCGATTGATCGAACGTGTCAGTTGCCAACTTGTCCTCAGCATCTGAATTGGCGTCCTGCGTTGTTTTGTAATTAGCCAGAATTTGCGCGCAGCGTTGCGAGGTTGCATCCAGCATCTGCATCGTTGCGTATTCCGACATGCGCCGGCTATTGTTGGCGCTAACCCCACCAAGGTAACCGGCATTCCCGCCGTTCAGCGTGCTTTGTTGCCAAGCTCGGCCGGCATTAAGCACGTCGCCGTTCATGACCGCACTCCAGTTGATCGTTTCGTTGTAATGCTGCTGGGCGATTTCTGTGCCTACAGCAAACGCCGCCGTTCTCCAAACGCTCTTATTCTCGATGCGTTGTGCCATCTGCATGGCGAGGTTGTATGCTTGCAGTCCGTTTTGAACGATCTTGACTGTCTGGTTGTAGGTCTGCACCAGCTTTGCCCCATTGCTGATGTCCTGGTTCCAGATTTGTCCCAGACTCGCCCAGCTCGATGGGTCGAAGACGATATCTCCGATCCCGAAGATCCCGTACATCGGTTGCGGATTCACCGCCAAATAGCCGCATCCAAGTAACAAGGGAACGGCGAAAAGCCACTTCTTCTTTGCTTGCCTCATGAAATTTCACTCCTGTCAGAAATGTGAACGAAATGCCGACGATGAATAAGAGACTGACCGCAATGCAGCCAGCCTTGATTAGTGCAATCTCCCCCCGAATGGGAGAGGCAATGATTCGCAACAGCCTTGTTTGTTCCTCCTGATTTGCACGCATATAAGACCTCCTTTTAAAGATCCGGGTCCATCGTGTGGTTCTTGGTGTCGGGCACCAATAGGTCGCCAGCGAGCATGATCTTCACTCTCGACCGTTCGCGGATTGTGAAAGTCGGCAACGTATTGATGAAGCGTTCCATCACGCGTTGCGCGCTTTGACCCAACCCTTGCGATGCCCCGTTACGCATCGAAACGCCCCAGTCATAGCTTCCGTAGCTGGCACCTGCATTCCCGATTTGCGCCGTTGCTGCGACTGCCGCCAAAGCCAGGGAAGCCCCAAAGATTTGTACGTAATGGTGATTCACCAAATCCCGCAATCCTGTTTGGCCCACGACATCGAGACCTTGGAATTTGTCTAGGCTCACCGAATAGCCATCGGGCATAATCATGCGGTGGAAGGCCACAAAAAGTCGTTCTTGATTCAAGCTGGAAACTGAGGTAACCCGTCCCAACATGCGAGTGCCTTTGGGAATCAGTAGGCGCAGACCCGAGCCGGAATAGACATCCGTTGTCACCATGCAGATCACTGGACCCGCCGCCGCACCTGCGAGGCGGTTGACCAAGACTGTTTCGATGACTGTATCCTCCATCAGTCTGTAAAGCTTCCCGGACGCCGAGTCAAATGCGTAGTCATCGCGCGGGTCGCGTGCCTCCTTCTTGAGCGACGTCTTTTCCGTTTCGGCCGCGTTGTCTTCTCCTTGCTCTTCAACGTCCGCCAATTGACGATGTCGACGCGCTACCGCAACTGTCTTCGATTCCGTTGCCGCTCCTTCAGAGTCTGAAGAATTCGGCGAAACAGCGGAAGCCGCCAGTGGTGCCTTTTGTCTTTCGAAGTAGTCGGAGAAATCAACTGAAACGGGCGAAGAGTCCAGGTCGTTTTGTTGTCGATGCCGTGCTTCTAGTGCCGCCCTTTCGCGGAGTTGTTCGGCTTCGGACTTGGGACCAGCCGACCTACTTCCGCTCCGACCGTGTTCGGCGTCGTCCTGCGCTTTCGTTTTCCTGGGAACGCCGTCAACTTCCTCATATGCGTCAGCCGCGAGGCCTTTACCTTGGCCGAGAACCGTGTCCCTGTTTTGTTGCGTCTGCTGATCGCCGTCCATGCCGGCCATGTACTTGGCCTGGCCGGATTGCTGTTGAGCAAAGGTCTCGCTCTGCTGTTTAGTCATCGTCACCGGCTTCGGTGCCGCGGGTGCGTTCGCTGCGCTCTTATTCGCCAACATTCCCGCGATACCGGAAAGAATCACTACAGCGACGATCACCCCGGCCAGCACGAGACCGACGATCACGATTTTCCTGCTCTTCTTTGCCGGTTGCGGTGTTACCAGCTTTGCCTCTTCGAGGCGCTGGTCGGCCTGTTCGTACGGATCACTGAACCCGTCAATCATGGCTTGCTCCGGTGGAACGCCAGCTTGTTTGCTTTTTTGGGTCCGATGGCAAAGTAGCCGTCATACAGCAATTTCGGTACTGTGTACAGCCCGTCCGCGAAGCTGTACTGAATCAACGAAGGCTTCCCGTCCTGGTCCAGTTCGTAAAGAGCTAACACGTTCTTCGCACGGAAGCAAGTGAACTTGTCATCGCTCCATGCAATTTCGAACCCGAGCTTCTCCGCCTTCGCGTAGTCCCACTCGTAGCCGAAGAACAGCTTCTTGGGATAATTCGTCTGATATTCGGCCACGGTGGTGGCCGCACTCTGCTCAGCTTTCTTGGTGGCTTCTGCCGCATCCACCTTCAGGCTGTCGGCGTGCTGTCTGCAACTAACTATGTCATCCGCCGGCACCCATTTAACTTCTTTCGCGTACGTGTCGGCGTCATTACCTTCCTTGGCGTCGACTTCGGCGTCAAACTTGCCATCAAGGCCAGTGACTTCCTGCACGAAAAAGGAAATCTCCTGCCCGGTGTTGGAAATGACGTGGAGCGTCGTGTGAATCCCAACTTCCTTCGGTTTAACGGCTAGATAGCGCGTCGGTATTTTGCCGGCATCGACGAACCAAACGCCGCCTTCGCCCTTGTCGCCGCCGTACGTGTTCATGACCCGCTGCCCCTCGGGGAGACGGATCAAAGTCGCCTGGCCACGCGCAACACGAATCTTCGTTGGTGTGCGCTGCCCCATCGTCACAGTCAAGGGTTCACCCGGAGTGGGGTCGGCCAGTTTGGCAGCCGCTAAGCCAAAGCCCGCGACTGCCAGAAATAAACAGAGTAGTTTCATCATTTCGTCTTGTCCTCTTTACTGACTTCCGCGATACGTCGCGGCGCGTTCCTGCAACTGCTTCATTCCGCTGTCACCGGTCTCACGCATCAGGCGTTCAGACGGCTTTGTTGTTGCTCGTGCGTACGCGGCGGGGTCCATGTTCATACGCAGGACCTTGAAATAGCCATCACCACCTGCTACCAGTGGTTCGCCGTCCACCTTAATCGCCAATTCGCGTTGGCCTAAGGACTCCAACTCGTCGAGCTCTTTGGGATTCAGCCGGAAATGCTTGGCGTAGGCGACCCGGTTGAATGCGCCGCCCAAAAAGATTGTGTTAGGGCAAGCATCCTTAATCAATTGGGCGCGATCTCCTAAGTCCTCCAACGATTGGGTGACCAATGTCGCCCAGGCCAGGTTCTTTCTATCAGCCTTGAGCGTTTCGAGCACAAACGAAACGACCGGAAGAATGCCCATCCGCTTCCACAATTCATCCAGGACGATGTGCTTTGGCGAGCCGAGATTCTTCTTGTCGCGAATGATGTTTTGACAGAGCAGTAGAATCCAGCCCATTTCGACCTCTAAGAGGTCGTTATGACTTTCGCCGAGACTGCCGAAGTCGAAGAGTTGCAGATCATGAAACTGCAAATCGTCGGCGATGTTGTCGAAAATTGAACCGTAGATGCCGCCTTCGGTCCAGCGCTTCAGCCCTTGTCGGAGGTGATGCGGCAACGACAATCGCCCCAACCGGCGCAATTCCTGGGGGACATCAAACATCCGTTCGACGCCCTTCTCAATCGAATCCTGATCATCGTTGCCGACTGCCACTCCCGACTTGTTCAGCATCAGGCGAATCGTTCGCGCCACCGCGTAGATGTTGTCTTTGGAACCGTCGCCCCTGAACAAGCTCATCCGCGGATAGTCGAGACCCAAGTGAGTGACTGATCCGCCATGCGCGCGGACGTTCGACTCATAGCTTCCGTTCTGGTCGAAGATGAATGTCTTGATGCCTTCGTACTTCAACGCGCCGGTGAAAAGAGCGTTGGTATTCAGACTCTTGCCACGACTTGGACCGCCTAATACAGTCGTGTTGCCATTACCGTTTACGAATGGAGTGAAGAAGAAGGGCGTGCCTTGACGGGTCTCGTAAACCAATGTGTATTCATCGTTCAGATCCTCCGACCGCGGATGACCGAGAAAAGGAGAGTAAAAGAATGCGAGATTTGCTTTGTGGTCACCTCGCAGCCAACGGCGGCGAACATTGTACTGCTGGCCAGGGAAGCAAGAAACATAAGCGGAGACGGCACCCCGCTTTTCTTCCAGCAAACCCGCTTCTGCCGGATCGCTAAAGATGTTTTGAATGCGAGGCAGAGCCGCCTCAATTTGCTCTTTGTCGCGAGAGTGAACCAGCCCGAACAGAGACCAATGCCCGTAGTAGTGGCGACCGTCGAGATCGACGAGTATTCCGCCAATCGTTTTGACTTTTTCTTCCTGGGCGAAGGTTGACGCCTTTGGCGGCGGCGGAATATGTGGGTCGTAGCCGCCTACCACGGCACCGAAGATGTCCGCGCTTGCCATGCCGACGGAATTCTCGACGGCTTCCGCTTTTCCGCGTACCGCCGGTCCCGGCTTCCGCTGCCAAATGGAACACCAAACCATCTCACAATCGACGGCCAGCAAAGCGCCCCACAAGTCCGGTCGGGTGCCTCTTGGTCCTTCGACAAGCGAAAGCACTTGACAGTAGCGCTTGCCCACGCGCAGGTAATCGCCTTCAATGCCGATGTGGGAACGCCCGAGTTTACGCCCCGTTTGGCCAGGCTCAGAAGCTTTGCGCGTCATCAACGAGCGGTCTAAGTTGAGCAGATAGCTGTAAATCTGGACTAATTCGTCGGGTGACAGACGTTCAATTTGCGTCATCTTGAGCGAGTGCTCGTAAAGCAGCGCGGCATTCTGGATTTTCCGCAACGCCGACCGCGAATGCTCTGCGAACTCTTTTGTTTCGTCTGCGATTTGGCCGGGTATGTAAAGCGTCACGATAAGGCGAACGCTCTTGAACCGTGCATTCGCCTTCAGAAAGTCTGTTCTCTCTTGCGCTTGCTGATTGACTATTTCCTGGTCAATTCGCCGCGCCGGCAGTGTCGGATTGCTCGCCGTGATCCAGTATTCGTAAACAATACAATCTTCCGGCAGCATCCTGTTGGCAATGGCGATCTGTTTTGCAATGTGATTTAGTGTGGCGCGGTCCAGTCCCTCGCTATCGATCCCGCCGAGACTGAAACTCACGCCGTAACCGGTGGCCGTAGCGAATACACCGTTGCCTAAGATGCGCGGTCGAAAGATGTCGTCAACCTTTCCACCTTTGACGAATGGCCGCATCACATCGGGAACTGAGTGGATAAACGGCCGTTTTGTAGAGAGTGTAATCATTTGCCTGGGTCAAACTCCGAAGGTAAGAGAAAGTCGTGAAGAATGAGCTGGGGCTCTTTCGGATCGTCCTTGCAGAGCCACCAGCCGAAACCCAATGTGCTTGGGCAGAGAAGAGCACCGAGGATCTTGCAGCCCGGCAGCAGGAACAACGGAACTGAAAGGGTAATGATTCCAAGAATCATCCACCACGGCATCCCAAACTGGGGAGCCGAAGGATTCAAGGTGTCGTTGATTGGTTCGAGCTGCTTTTCGTCAGAGATCATCGCTGGCCTCGTTTAGCAAAAGCGAAAAGCTAGTGGCAGCAGCAAACTGCTAACGCTTGTGTTCCCACCAGTCAGATGATTCACTATCAAGAACGCGAGACCTGCCAGCAACGCGCCAACAGCGCCGCCGCCGATCATCGCCAGCCCACGAGGTCGATTGACTGACAACGTGAGCGAGCCCCAAATGATCAAGCCGACAAAGGCAAAGCCAGCCAGAGCGATACCGATACTCAGAATCGACGAACCGAGTGTTTTGACCGGAGCCAGCGTGCCAGAAAGATCGCCGTCTTGCGCGAACGCGAGCGGAATAGTGAATAAAGCCACGATTGCAACTCTTATTTGCGTGGCGAAGGATTTCAAGTGTTTCAAGTAAGCCTCCAAAGGTTGTAATGGCCGAGGTTTTGCACAAATCAAGTTGAGTTGTGCGGGAAATTAAGACGCAGCTTCGCCGTTGTGGCGAGACTCAAAATTAGTTGAAACTGAATTTGTATGGAGGGCTTGGCTTGCAGCAGCCCAAATGCGCACTAGATTCGGTAACCGGTCGGCAAATGACCTAGAACGGTCGTTTGCCAAAAACACGGATGCGTTCTAACACCTTTGTGGAACCGAACAGTGGGGGCGGGATAGATCGACAACGAGCACTGAAGGCCAATTCGCCGTCTTTGCCCGCGTCTTTGCCCTAAAGGAAGGAAATGCCTGCAACCCGGTGCAGCGGACTACGCTAAATTCGTTGTTTTGATTGCACCGAGGCGCGCTGGGTCGCACCCTGGTGGCACTTTTAATGCGGTGGTCG
>PMQB01000089.1 GCA_003169195.1 Bryobacterales bacterium | reverse complement strand
GGCACCGGCAAGGAACTGGTGGCACGGGCCATTCACCGGTCAAGCTTGCGCGCCAGTGGGCCGTTCGTGGAAGTGAATTGCGCGGCGATCCCTGAGGACTTGATCGAGAGCGAACTATTCGGGCATAGAAGAACCAGCCTGGATGGAACCACCGACCACAAGATAGGCAAGCTGCAGAAAGCGCACGGCGGGACGTTCTTTCTGGATGAAGTGGGCGATATGAGTCTGAAGACGCAAGCAAAAGTCTTGCGGGCGCTGGATGAACATCGCTTTGAGCCGGTGGGCGCGCCGCAGTCGATTCAAGTGGATGCGCGGGTGATCGCGGCGACGAACAAGAATTTGGAGAAGGAAATTGAGCGGGGTAATTTTCGCGAGGATCTGTTTTATCGATTGAATGTGATTCCGTTCACCGTACCGCCATTGCGCGATCGGGCGGAAGATATCCCTGCCTTGGCCAAGCATTTCTTGAATGAGTTTTCCACGGCCTACGGCAGAAAACCGAAAGAGTTGGCCGACGACACGATTGAAGCGTTGATGACCTACGGCTGGCCCGGGAATGTGCGAGAACTTCGCAATTTAATGGAGAGGCTGGTAATCTTACATCCGCAGCGCCGGATCGAACCTAGGCATCTGGCCTTGGATGGAAATCGAAAAACGCAAGGGCCGAAGAGTTGGGATTCATTCGGCAGCCTGCACGAAGTTCGCGAGGCTGCCGAAAGGGAATACATTCTGCACAAGCTAGACGAAACGGGCGGCAATGTGTCGCGCGCCTCGGAATTGCTCGGTTTGGAACGCAGCAACTTATACCGCAAGATGAAGGCGCTGGGGATCGCGCCTAAAGAGTAAGGGCGAGTTACCGTCTTCCGCCGCCTCGTCCAGCTCCACCGCCGCCACGACTAGCAAATCCGCCGCCGCCATATCCACGACCGCCCGTGAAACCACGCGCCGCATAACCGCCCCGATAAACGTTACCGCCTCGATAGCCGAAACCGTAGCCACCTCGATAACCATAACCGTAGCCGCCGCGATAGTAGCCGCGATATGGATAACCGAAATAGCCGCCAACACCGAAATAATACGGATACCCATAGTACGGGTAGTACCCGGAATAACAATACGGATTCACGTATGGGTCACATACATAGGGGGGCGCGTACGCGTACGGGTAAGAGTACGCGGGACCGACATAAACGGCCTGCGCGTGCGCCGGGGTGGCATTCGCGAGCAGTAGAAAAGAGCCAACTAATGTAAACAACAAAAGCGCCGAACGTTTCGACAACATAAGATCAAACCTCCAACACTCGTTAGACGCATGGGAAGGCCTTGTCGGTTCTTCTGGATTCACGTTATCATCAACACTTCGTCCATGTCCAATTTCCGCGAAATGAGTGGCCGCCGATTTCTCGGCATCCTTTTCTTGCGCTTCCTACTTGCTTTGGCAGCAACGGCGGCGGTTGTGTATGCGATTGATGAAGGTGTGCTGCGTTACCGAGCTGCCCACAACAAGGAGGCATTTGCGACGGTAACGGTGCGGCCTTATTACGCGGTGGAACGAAAAGATAAAAAAATAGAGTACATGTACGACGACCCTCACGATGAAACTTGTGTGAATGCGCTGTTTCCACACATGGGCGACACTCCTTGCTGGTATAGACGGAGTCACTTAGACGAGGAGATGCCGAACTAAATAGAAAGAGCCGGGGGAGATGCGACCGAACTAGATCGCTAACGCCCCGGCTCTTTTCCGGAAGTGCTCTAACTTACTTACTGGCCTGAGTTCATGGGCTGAGCGCCTTCAAAGACGATCTTGGTGTGCGTTCCGCCAAAACGAACTTCGGAGAGGTTGCCCTGGTCCTGGTACATCAAAGACGTGGTTTGATATTTGCTGGCCTCGGTTTCTTCGCGTGCAGGCACTTCAATAGTCTCCTTGCCTTGCTTGATTACGGCGTTGCCATTCTCAAAGGACACTTTATAGTCGCCGGCTTTGAGCGTTTTGCCTTCTACAACGGAGTCCTGTGTAAGACTCATCTTAAAGGTGTTGCTTGAGGCAAAGGCGGTGACGCCAAAAACAGCAATGCTCAAGAGTAATGTCTTCTTCATATCGTATTTCTCCTTGCAATCGGTTGCGCTCAACAAGCGCTTCCATATAGTGAGACGGTCGGCAAAGCAAGATGAGTTACCCTACGAAGGTGAAGTTATGTAAATGAGAAAAGCGACTAACTTGAAAGCATGTAAGCGTTAGTAATTAGTCCCAAACGGCGCTTTGATCTTCGAGCCAGCATTGGTAGCCTTCCAGATCCTCTTCTGTGACATCCTGACGGCAAATGCGTGCAGGCATCCAGGAAGCAAAGCCTGAAGCGGAAATAGGCAAATGGCCTACGCCGAAACCGTCCTCGTCGTTAATGGTGCCGATGCTCAAAGTGCGAGGGTCAAGTTCGTAGGGGCGCTCGGAAAACCGATTCTTGTATTTTCGGATGTGGATCACATGTTGATCGATTACCAGAATCTTGATCACGCCAAAGCCCGATTCACCGGTTCTGATGGAGCACACGTCGCCGGGTGATAGATCAGAGCCTGCGGAGAGTTGGAGTATTTTGGAACGAGTTTTTGTCATTGCTAACGATCCGAGGATTTATTCCGCGATGCCCTAAAGTGTGCCAGCCGCATTCTAAGGTTGTCAATAAACTCGATTGCAAAAAGGATTAGTACTTTTGGTACAGATTCGCCTATTTTTTGGCACGAGCGGGCGTCGACGCTGGGCGGAATCTAATTACACAAGTCTTCGCTCCGGTGGCATCTAACGGTGTAATGCCTGTAGCACCGCAAAGAATTCGCGCATTGAACTCGGCACCGATCCAGCCTGATCGCGCTTATGTTTTGTACTGGTCGCAAATGAACCGGCGCGTTGAGACAAATCAGGCATTGCTTCACGCCGTTGAGATCGCGAACCGGTTGAATTTGCCAGTGCTGGTATATGAGGCGCTCACGTATAGTTACGAATACGCCAACGACCGGTTGCACACCTTCGTGCTGGAGGCCGTGCCTGAAACCGAACGTCGTTTGCACAAGGCCGGCATTGGTTATGTGTTCTACCTGCGGCGGAAAAAGTCAGACCCAAACAACGCCTTCTATGCGTTGACGGAAAAAGCAGCGGCAGTGGTGAGCGACGACTATCCTACGTTCATCGCGCGGGAGCACAACGCCCGAGTGCCGGAAAAATTAGACACAGCGTATTTTGTTGTCGATGCAAGCTGCGTTGTTCCGATGAGCGAGATCCCCCACCGGCAATACGGTGCCTACACGATTCGGCCGCGGATCAATCGCTTGCTTCCCACGTATCTCACGCCACCCGATGCGCTGCGGGTCAAGAAAAGATTCGACGGCGCGGTGCCGAAATTCCACACAGAAGTGACACTGCAGAATATCAAGCAATTGGTGGCGTCGTGTGAGATTGATCACTCGGTTGCGCCGTCAACTCAGTATCGCGGAGGATATCTGGCGGCAGAAAAATTTCTGACTGAGTTTCTCGAGAACAAGTTGCGGCGCTACGCGAACGGGCGGAATGAGCCGTCGGAAGACGCGACGTCGCACATGAGCCCCTACTTGCATTTCGGTCAGATTTCAGCGCTGGAGATTGCGTTGAAAGTAACGGACTACGCCAAACATCACAAGCTGATTGCCGATGAATATTTGGAAGAACTGATTGTGCGCCGCGAGTTGGCTTTCAACTATGCGCGATTTGTGGACGATCCGGGCGACCTGAAGAACTTGCCGGAATGGTGCCAGCTCAATATGCAAAAGCACGCGAAGGACAAGCGCAATCCGGTCTACACGCCGGAACAGTTTGAGCGCGGGGAAACGCACGACGAGCTGTGGAATGCCTGCCAAAAGGAAATGGTGGAGCAGGGCAAAATCCACGGTTATTACCGTATGTATTGGGGCAAGAAAGTCATAGAATGGTCTCACTCTTATCAGGAGGCCGCCAGAACGATGATTGATATCCATGGGCGCTATGCGCTGGATGGCCGAGACCCCAACACGTACACCAATATTTTTTGGTGTTTTGGATTGCATGATCGCCCTTGGCCCGAACGGCCGGTTTTTGGCAAGATGCGTTTTATGTCACTGGAAGGCATGAAGCGGAAAACGGATACCCGCGCCTATATTGATGAGATAAACGGCAAGCGGACACCACAACAAGAGCAACAGCCCTTATGGACTTCCTGATCACCGGCGCGTCCGGTTTCATTGGACAAAAGTTGGTGAATGCGCTGCTGGCCCGCG
Organism: Bryobacterales bacterium; assembly: GCA_003169195.1. GTDB lineage: Bacteria > Acidobacteriota > Terriglobia > Bryobacterales > Bryobacteraceae > Bog-105. The sequence continues at coordinate 23,289 of PMQB01000089.1, read as the reverse complement.
GCGATTCGGTGCACTATCTGGCGCGGCAGCGTAGCCAAACATTAGATTCGCGAGCGGCGTTTCATAGTTGGGATGGGCAATCGATGGCGCCTCTGGACAGCGTGCCGCGCATAGATGCTCTGGTTCATTTGATGGGCGAACCGATTGCGCAGCGGTGGACTCCGGAGATTAAGGAACGCATTCGCCGGAGCCGTGTGCAATCTACCCGGCAACTTGTTTCGGCGATGGCGGGTTTGCGGTACAAGCCTTCTGTTCTGGTGTCGTCCTCCGCTGTTGGTTACTACGGCAATCGAGGCGCTGAGATTCTTACGGAGGCAAGCATGCCAGGCATCGGGTTCTTGGCGGATGTTTGTATCAATTGGGAGTACGAGGCGATGCGGGCGCGCGAGTTGGGCGTGCGCGTGGCAATGGTGCGGACTGCCACGGTTTTAGGGCGCGATGGTGGTGCGTTGCCGCAGATGCTGACGCCGTTTCGCTGTGGTGTGGGCGGACGGTTTGGGCGCGGCAAGCAATGGATGTCTTGGATTCATGTGGATGATCTGGTGCGGTTGCTGCTGTTCGCGGCGGATTCGAAGGTGAGTGGTCCGCTGAACGGCGCGGCGCCGGAGCCGGTGACAAACGCGCAGTTCACGCGCATGCTGGCGAAGGCGGTGCACCGGCCGGCGATTTTTCCGATTCCTCGTTTTGCTTTGAATTTGGTGCTTGGCGAAATGTCGGATTTTCTGTTCGACAGTTTGCGTGTGATGCCGGCGGCGGCGGAGGCGGCGGGTTTTCAGTTTCAACACCCGAAACTGGCGGAAACGTTGACGGAATTGGCAGCAAAGCCTTGAGCCACGTGCTATCCTAAAATTCTATGGCAATCCCGAATATTAAGCGCTTTCGGCCATTTTGCCCGACCTGCAACGACTATTACACTTTGATGGCGATCCTGCCTAAAGATGCCGATGTGGATGCGTACCTCAACGACGCAATCGCCCGGCACGATCATAAGGCATTCAAAGAAGCCAAAGATAAGATGAACAAAGTCCGCGTTGGTCAGCAGAAACAGAAAAAGGCCAAGTAATTCAAACCCGCCGTGGCTCCATTGTTCATGGAGTCGGGCGGGTTTGCTGTATTACCGGCTGCTTTGTATTACGTGGACGGCTCTTTTCGCTGCGATGGCAACCTCGCCATCGGGATCGTTTCCTAATTGCGTCAGTGCCGGCACCAGATCCTCGCTGTGGCTATCCGCAAAAATCCAAACGAGGGCTAGTTTCTGGGCGCGGGTAGCTTCAGGCAGCGTCTTGACGATGTTCTTGCGTACTTCGTCGCGGTGAATTAATTCCTTAAGATACGCATCAGCCACATCCTCGCGGGTGCGCGAATTCAGATTTTCGACCAAGTAGAGGAGGGGGCTGAACTCATCAGTTGCGACGTTGCCTTCGTTAACGAGTGAGAAGGCGGCGGCCATATGAATGCGCCAATCGGCGTTGGCTTCGTCATAACTGGTTTGTAGAGTGGGCGTATCCTCGGGCTCTCGCACGCGGCCTAAGCCCTCAAGCGCAGCGGCGCGCAGTTCAGGATCACCATTGACGACGTATTGGCGGAAGATAGGACGATCTTCGGGTATGGCTAACATGGCGAGCGCCGAAAGAGCAGCGCGCCTGATCTTCACATTGCGCGCGTTTTCCACGGCATAGCGCACGTCGGGAGCGGCTTCTTTGCTGCCCAAAACGCCGACGGTTTGGAGCGCGGTGATCTGCGTTCGTTCATCCAGATCGCGAACCAGAAAACCGACGCCTGGGCCCGCGCTAGGATCGTGAATCTTTTGCAGCGCCACTAAGCTCTCGAAGATAACATCATTGTTCTTGGCGCGCAGTGCTTGTAGCAGAGCGGGAACACATCCTTTGACACGCAAGACGCCTGCGGCCAAAGCGGCATTGGCGCGCGGCGGCATTTCGTCGCCAAAGTTGATCTCTTCGCTGATGGCTTGGCCGACGTCATCGCGGACCGAGACATCTTCATCAATGATGCTGTCGTTGCGGGAAGAGAAGAACGATTTGACTTGGCGGATGGAATGCGTAAAGTAGCCGCTGACGTAGCCGGGTAGATAAATATTGACCAAGCCATCGGTAGCGCGCACGCGCACTTCGGCATCGATGTCTTTGGTGGCCGGAATCAGCGGGTCGATGCTGGAAGGGCCGCCCATTTTAACGATGGCCTTGATGGCTTCGACGCGGACGGCGCGATCGGGGTCTTTCGAAAAGGCGGCCAGTTCAGTCATGCCGCCGGCTTTGCCTTTTTCGATCTCGTGAATCCGCGCGATTTGCGGCTTAGTGGTGCCTTTTTGATTCGGATCGGGCGCGCTCGGCGCGCTTTGCTGGCTCAAGAGAAGGAGCGGGAGAAGGCACCCAAGCCCCAACTTCCAAACTGGAAGTATTCGCATGATTTGAAGTTACCCCGTCTTAGCGGAGAACTTCAATGATTGTTTTGTGGGGGATCAGGCCGGCTTCATACCCTAAATCAAGCAGTTTTTGGGCCGCGAGCGGTACGATGTCGCCGCCATCCTGGGTGTGATGGTTGACGTACATACCGACAAATTGATCGGCCAGAGAAGGATCGAGGTCGCGCGCGAACTGCATGGCGNNTCGAGGTCGCGCGCGAACTGCAGCGCGTAGTTCAAGGCTTCCTCGCGGTGCTCCAAGGAATACTGGATGCCTTCGCGCATGAGGCGAGTGCATTCCGTCTGCACTTCGGTGGAAAGATTACGCCGCAAGGCGTTGGCGCCGAGCGGCAAGGGGAGGTCGTACTTTTGTTTAAACCAGCGTCCTAGATCGACTACACAGTAGAGGCCGCCACTGCCATACGTGAGNNTGGCCCTCGTGGATTATCAAGCCTGCATCCACTTCGTGATCCTTGACCGCTTGGATAATTTGATCAAAGGGCACAACAACGGGAACGAAATCCGGCTCGAATAACTTAAGCGTAAGATACGCGGTGGTCATGGTTCCGGGTATAGCGATGCGTTTGCCCTTGAGGTCTTCCGGCACCATGGTCGATTTGGTGCTCACAACCATCGGACCGTAGCCATCTCCAACGCTCGATCCAGAAGCCATAAGTATGTACTTATCAGCCACATAGGGATAAGCGTGGTAAGAGATCGCGGTCAGTTCGTAAACGCCTTCTTTGGCCTTACGATTTAACGATTCGATGTCTTCCAAGACATGTTGGACGTTCACGATGCGCGATCGCACTTTCTTCGTGGCGAGAGCGTAAAACATAAACGCGTCGTCAGAATCCGGACTATGGGCGCATACGATATCAACCACGGGGGGNNGGGGAGGAACTCATAGAGAATTACTAGACTGGAGAAGCTTCAGCTTAGCAGCCTAGTTTGAGGGCCATTGCTTAGCTGGCCGATGTAACGGCATCTCGTAGTTCAAGAAGCTCGGGCTCCAAGACTTCGAGGTCACGCACCAAGAGACGATGAGCGCGTAGGCTGACTTCCACCTGACTGTTGCGAGCTGCCGATTCGAGTTCTTGTGCCCTGGAGCGGGCCCGGGCGGCATGCAGGCTGCCCAAGGAGCCTTTAATGGTGTGGGCGATTTTCGAAAGCGAATCCCAATCGGCGTTCGCCACACAGTCTTCCATGCCGATGACTTGACCTTTTCGTTCTTCCAGGAAAAGGTCGATGATCTCCACCATGAGCTCGTTGTCGTAGCCGACTTGTTCTTCAAATTTGTCAGGCTCAAGGACCGGTAGATCGTCAATTCCCGAGGCGACCTTCAGCTCCATAGGTTTTCCCAGCGCCGCTGCTAGACTCCTTACGGCCTCAGTTAATGCCACCGGATCGATAGGCTCGTGGATATAGCCATCGCATCCTCCGCCGCCCTCACCCGATGCCGAAACTGAAGCAGAATCCAATGCTAGAACAGGTATTCGTGTCGCCGCCCGCTGGCTTTGCTCCACGCGCCGCAATTTCGCATTAAAATCGGCCAAGCTGGCGCCCGAGAAACTGGAAGCCAATAAAACCGCGTCAAACTGTTCAACGAACAGTGCTTCCCCGGCCTCATCCAGGCCCCTTGTCGGGAGTACAGTGTGGTTCGCGCTGGCCAAAGTGGTCGAAATCGCGTCCGATTTCTCAGAGCCATCGTCAACTAGCAACAACCTTAACGAATTCATGTTCCTTTGTCTCACTGCTGCCTAAGTTTTGCCTGTAGCTCATTTGCACGTGAGAACTACAAGCATACTTAAGAATCGTCCAATTGGAAAGTCTTCTTTAGTCGGTTCTGCATACTTTTTGAGACTCTGCGGTATACTAGCGATTTAGTGGGGGTGCGCCTTCCCTAGCCTCACCAATCGGACGGTTCTAAAACAACACGGTCTGCGGCCAACTTCACGTTTGGCATTCTTCCAGCCCCTTACTGCGTACTTTTTTAACCTTGCCTTTCCAGACGATTGCCGTCTTTGCGAGAAACCGCTCAGTAATCTTTCGCGTATTCCCGTATGCCCCGCCTGCCTCGCCCTGCCCAAACCGCTGCAAGCCGAATTCTTCTGTCGCGCCTGCCGCACCCCCTTCGCGGATGACTACCCGCTGGATGAGAATGACCTCTGTACGGTCTGCCGGGAGGGGTTGGCGAACTTTGATGCCGCCTATTCTTTCGGCAGCTACGAAGGTTCGCTTCAGCAGCTCATCCATCTATTCAAATACGCCAAAATTGAGACCCTAGCCGAGCCGTTGAGCCGATTCTTACTACAGGCGCTGCCCCTAGAGTCAAACTTCGATCTGGTGATGGCCATGCCCATGCATTGGCGGAAGCGCTGGGAGCGTGGCTTCAATCAGGCCGAACTGCTGGCAAAACCGGTGGCGCGCCGCTACGGTTTGCCTTTAGCTGACAACTTGCGAAGGACCCGTTACACCAAGTCCCAGGCTGGTCTAACAGAATCCGCACGCCGTGACAATCTTCGTGGGTCGTTCGTAGTTCGGCATCCAGAGCAAGTGGCAGGCAAACGAATTCTTTTGATCGACGATGTGTTTACCACCGGCAGTACGTTGCGCGCGGCCGCGGCCGTTTTAAAAGCGGCAGGTACAGCGCAGGTAGCGGCTTTGACCTTAGCCCGCGTCGATCGCGCGATTTCCACTCGTACAGCGTTGAAGAGCGCTGCTGCCGCCTGGGGCAGTGGACCGTCCAATCAGCCCGCGCATGCTGACGACGCTGACGCAATGCGTTCGTACGAGGCCAGTGTTTTGGAAGCAGGCCAGAGGGGTCCGTTAGAAGACGAGTAAGAAGAAAGCAAAGGGGAGCGTGAAATGCCTAGTCCAGATCGGCTTCACAGGCCAGTCCTTGTTTTGAATGCCAGTTTTGAGCCAATCAATATCTGCGCCGCTCGGCGGGCGTTGATCTTGATTTTGAAGGGCGTCGCCGCGGCCGAAGAGATTGCGCCCTCGCAGGTTCACTCCGCACGCCGCAGCCTGAATGTTCCCTCGGTGATTCGCTTGCTTGAATACCGGCGCATCCCTCATCAAACGCGCGCCCTTTCGCGCAAAAATATCTTGATGCGTGATCGCTACACGTGCCAGTATTGCCATCGGACGCTGCCCTCGGGCGAGATGACCCTCGATCATGTGATTCCACGTTCGCGTGCCGGGGAAACCACCTGGGAGAATCTGGTGGCTTGCTGCCACCCCTGCAATAACCGGAAGGGCAGCCGCACGCCGGAAGAGGCGGGAATGAAACTCTTGCGGCCGCCACGGCCCTTTAGTTTGCACACCAGCCGGCATTTAATGAGGTTGCTGGGGCGCAGTGACGACCAGTGGCGGAAGTATTTGTTTTATTCGGATTAGGGTGGCGAAATAGAGTTGCCACCAGAGTTAGTCTCGGCGATGCCGGTGGGCGAGCAGATCCGCATCGTATTGATGTGAGATACAGAAGACACTAACGGGGCTTGGCGATATGCAGGACTTCGACGATTCCAGCACGACTATGTCCCCGAGGATGCTCTTTACGAGCAGCTGATTGTTGATTCTACGATTCGCGACAAGAGGATCGATAGTCGCTAGACCAAAGCCAATTACTTTCGGCTCCGCTTCACGGCTGAGCGCTTCCTGACAGATTGCGCCCGTTTTACGGTGATGCGCGGCTTTCCGGCAGCGCCTTCGGGCCGCTCGGCTTGCGCAATGGCCGCTCTTACCAGCTCCCGAATCCCGGGCGCATCCAGGTCTGTAGCCTCCACGATCCGAACGTGTCGAATCCATTTGCCCTCGCCGAGCAGCAGCGCGCCTGGGTCCGGTAACAGCGATCCGAAGTTAAAGCCGAGGTTCACCCAATTGGCATGCGTGGTGGTAAAAACAAACGCGTCGCTCGGTCGTTCCGTGAACGTGAAATGGTTTGCAATCGTGTACACCTCGTAGACAAATTCGCTGGATTCCGGTGCCTCTTCGAGGATCAGCTTCCTGGCCGCCAGTGCGAGCTCTTGAATCCCCTTGCCGTAAGGTAGGAGTAGTTTAAGGTAATCCGGATCGGGTGGACGCAACCGCACCCAGACAGTTTATCTTGGCTGGCGGCTAGCCAGCCAGAAATATTATTCAGGTTGAGTGGCGTCCGTCCTAATGAACAGTTGTTGACGGAGGAGCCCCGCCCACCGCAGCATCCTTCGCCTTCTCCGGCTTGTCCGATTTTTCCTTCGCAGGTCCACCGCCAGTTGCGGCTTTCACCGGACTAATAATCACATGCGTGGCTTTACCTTCCATGCGAGGTTGCCCTTCAACCGCACCCACGCCGGCAAGATCTTCCACGAACCGAAGTAAGAGCTTGCGGCCTAAATCGGTGTGCGCAATTTCGCGTCCGCGGAATTGCACTACTGCTTTCACGCGGTTGCCATCCTTCAGAAACCGAATGGCGTGGTTCTTCTTGAAGTCGTAGTCGTGATCATCGGTGTTAGGACGGAACTTCAGTTCCTTGACCTGAATCACGTGCTGCTTCTTCTTGGCGTCGTGCTGTTTCTTTTTCTGCTCGTAGCGCCATTGCCCGTAATCCATCGCTTTGGCAACGGGCGGTTCAGCCGTGGGCGCGATCAGAATCAGGTCGAGCCCTAATTCCTGCGCCCTGCGGACAGCTTGCAGTGTAGGCATCACTTCAACTGTCCCGTCTGGAAATACAGCGCGTACTTCCCGGGCGCGAATCGCTTCGTTAACGTTCTCTCGGATCTTAGGCCGGCGGGGTGGAAGGCTTCTTGGTGGATACATGCCGGGGAGACTAACGGTGGGCGCTAATCCGCGCCGGTGAGAGGGAAAAGGTTTTAATCAAATGTAGTACCTATAAACAGTTTACACGGAAATTGCCCCTGTCAATACCCTGGTCTTGCGCGGTATCATGCTCCCAGGGTCAAAATTGGTATTTTTTGACGCCAAAACAACCTTTCGCATGCTTTCTGCCTGCCGTTTAGCCCTTACACTCCTTTCGTTTTTACTAGTCGCCGGTCCGCTCTCAGCCGCGCCGAAGCGTCAGCAAAGGGTTGACGAAACGGCTCGTGCCGTCTTCGACCCTAAGTCTCCAGGCGGCGCCATCATGATCCGCAAGAACGGGCATACGTTGCTAATGCGAGGCTACGGCGTGACAGATCTTCGGTCTGCTGCCTTGATCGACGCCAACACTAATTTCCGCTTGGCCTCGGTCAGCAAGCAATTCACCGCCATGGCAATCATGCTGCTGGTGCATGAAGGCAAGCTTCGTTACGATGAGAATCTCGTCGAAATTTTTCCGGGCTTTCCGGCTTACGGCAAGGCGATCACAGTGCGGCACTTACTCACACACACCGCCGGCTTGGCTGACTACGAAACGCTGATGGACGAGAAAGAAAAGGCAGAGGGACCTATCTGGTCGGCGACCAAACAGATTCACGATGAGGAAGTGTTGTCGCTGCTGGCGCATCAAACGCACGGAGTGTTCGCGCCCGGAACGAGTTGGGCTTACAGCAACTCGGGTTATGTGGTGCTGGGGCTCATCGTCGCGAAAGTTTCCGGAGTGCCGTATTCTGATTTCCTCCATCGCCGCATTTTTGCGCCCCTGAAGATGTCGAAAACGCTGGCGTTCGTCAACGGAAGAAACGTGGTCCGCCACCGAGCCTTTGGTTACAGCAAGAAAGACGGCCAGTTCGTGGATAGCGATCAAAGTTCTACTTCCGCTACGCTCGGAGATGGCGGCATTTATTCCAATCTAACCGACCTGGCCCGTTGGGACGATGCGCTTAGAACCGGCAAACTGTTGTCGAAAGCGGAGATGGCGCCCGCGTTCGAGCCATTGAAGCTGAACGATGGCAGCCAGCCGAATTCGTATGGGTTCGGTTGGTTTCTGAGTCCAATCGACGGGCATCCGTGCACTTGGCACACCGGCGAAACGAGCGGCTTTCGAACACTGATTGAGAGATTTTCCGACAGCGGCGAAACAATTGTGATTCTGCTGAACCGAACAGATCTAGATCCTGCCGAACTAGCCAAAAAGATTCGCTGAGACAAATCTAAATGTAAATCCGTTTCACGCGCGCGTGAATCCCGCACAAAACGCTATACGAGATCGTTCCCGCCAACTTGGCAATTTCCTGCGCATCAATGGAAACATTCCCTTCGCTACCGAGCAGGGTAACCGCGTCGCCCACCTTTACCTCCGGGCTAGCGGTCACATTCACAGACGTAAGGTCCATCGATACCGCCCCAATCATCGGCGCCAGCTTACCGTTCAGAATCACACTGCCACGATTCGAAAGCCGGTGCGGAATCCCGTCGGCATAGCCCGCCGCCAAAATCGCAATGCGGATAGGTTGAGGCGCGCGAAACATGCCGCCATAGCCAATCAACGCGCCCGTTGGCAAATCCTTCACCGACAGAACCGTCGCCCGCCAAGTCAGCGCTGGTTTTACAGCCAGATTCTGCGCCGGCGCATGTCCGCGAGCGGGCGAAACATAACCATAAATAGCGTGCCCAGGCCGAACCATCCCTCGCCAGGCGCGCTCTCGATGGTAAGCGATCGGGATCGTGCTCGACAGGTGCAGCAACGGTGGCCGAACACCAGCCGCCGCCAAATTATCGGCGGTCTTCTCAAAAAGCGCGACTTGATCATCGGTCTGGCTGTTCTGATAATTGCCGGCAGACGCAAAGTGTGTCATCAAGCCTTCCAATTCCAAATGAGACGCCGCCAGAATCGCCTGCGCGATCTCACCAGCACTCGCCCGCGTCCCTAAACGACCCATGCCTGTATCGATTTTCAGATGAAACGGAACGCGCTGATTGCGTTGACCTGCCAGGCGATCCAACTCGGCCAGATCAGCAAGCGAGTGAATCACCGGCGTCAAATTGTATGAGAGCAGCGCCTCACGCGTAAACGGCAGAAAATCCGCCATCACCAAAATCCGCGTGCGAATACCGGCATCGCGCAACGCAACACCTTCGTCGGTATTGCTCACCGCCAGCCATCGTGCGCCGCGCTCTTCCAGAACACGGGATACTTCCACCGCACCGTGGCGATAAGCGTCCGCCTTCACCACCGGCATCACTTCCACATTCGCTCCCACTGTCTGGCGAATCGCTTCGAAGTTCGCGCCGATTTGTGCGCGCGAAACTTCTACCCAAGACCGATACGGCATCATCCTACTTTGATCCTAAGCCCCGCAGCAGAGTTTCATACTGATCTGTGACGGCGTTCCAGCTATATAACTTTTCAATTCTTTCACTAGCTCGTTTTCCCCAAAGCGCGCGCTCACCTTCCGACACGCCCACGGCCCATTGCAACTTCTCCACCAGGTCGTCCGCTTCAAACGAAACGGCGGCATCGCCAGCCACTTCCGCACTCTCCGGCGTCTGCAAATACAGAACAAGCGCGCCGCGCCCCATCGCTTCAATCAACGCTGGGTGCGTGCCGCCCACTTCGGTGGCCTGCACATAAACCGCGCAGTGCGATTGCAACTGCCGGTAGCCTTCGCCATATACCGCCCCCGGAATCACCACACGCTGGTCCGAGGTGTCTTTCACCTGCCGAATATAGTCAGCCGCATAGGGCGCGCCTCCCACAATGGCCAGCTTGAAATCTGTCCGCACTTGCTCAAAGGCCTCGCGTACCAGGAGCGCATTGTTTTCCGGTTCCATGCGGCTCACATACAAAACGAAGCGGCCCGGCTCCAGACCCAACGCGCGCACGCGATCATCGGCCGCAATCTTGCAGGTCTCCGCACCGTACGCAATGAAAACCGAGTCCTTACCGTAGCGCTCCAAATAATATTCGCGAATTTTTTCCGCGTCCGTTATCACCGACGAACAGCACCAAGTGGCCAACCATTCCGAAAGCAGATACCAGGATTTCGCCAGCAGATTCCACTTCTTGCGCCGCCGTTCCACGCCATCGACGTTCAGCGCGGTAGGCATGCCAAGCATGCGCGGCCACAGTGTAAAAATAGCGTTGGCGGCGTTGCAGTAGAGAAGCACATCATACCGGTGGATCAAGACATCCAAGGTGGAGATTCCTGTGTGCGCGATGGTATCGAAATACTTGTGGCGAATAGTCGGCAAATAGCGCAGCTTTACACCGCGGTATATGTTTTGCACCGGTCGCTCACGGCAATACACCGTCACCTCGTGCCCGCGCTCTACCAGCCGCACAGACAGTTCTTCTGCAAAGGTCTCAAACCCACCGTAATTGGCCGGGATGCCGCGCGTCCCCAACAGAGCAATGCGCATCAGTCGTGCGAACCAACTCGTTGGCGATTCAATTTTCGCGCAATATCAAGCGCTGGGAAACTAACAGGCGTGTCGGAAAACCAAGCGGCCATGTAATCGTTGCTAACGCGCTTATGCATCATAATGACCCGGCGCTTCGCCCAAGTGCGCTTCCACAAACGTGCCACAATCGCAAACCCGCGCAGCGAAGAAAACTCACGCAGCAAACAGCCGGCAATCACAATCACATCACGCACCGTAATCGCGACGAAGTTCCGTGCATACAAATCCGCCGTCGTGTTCTTGATCCGCATCAGCCAGCGATTCTTCACGGAGTGCATATTAATCAGTGCCGGCAGCGCCGATCGTTTCTCCGGCAACACGTGCCGGACATGGTAAGCCACGGCGTGCGGCGTATAAAGACATTNNACATTTCCAACCATAGAGTTGCGCACGCCACGCGAGGTCGGCGTCTTCCCGATAAGCAAAAAAATCAGCGTCGAAGAATTCGCCATCGAGTGATATATCCGCCATCATCTTGCGGCGGTACAGACAGGCCGCGCCAGTTGCGCCGAAGACATACTCGAACTCTTGGTATTGGCCATGGTCAGGAACTTTGCTGCCGCGATCCAGATGCCGTAAGTTCCGAGTGAAGAAGATCCCGGTAGAGTCAATCATGGGATCTTTCGGAATCGTAAGATCCTGGCTCATCCCCAGCAATTTGCCGCAAACGCTGCCGACAGAATCGTCCGCTTCCCCGCCCGCCACCAACGTGCTCACAAAGTGGGGAGTCAAACGAACGTCAGGGTTCAGCGCCAAGCACCAATCGGCATTCGATTGGCCCATAGCCTGATTTTGTCCCGCGGCAAAGCCGATATTTTTACCGTTGTAAATCACCTTCGCCTGATGCTCAAACTGTCCTAGAATGTTTGCCGTTTCGTCACTTGATGCGTTGTCCACCACCACTATTTTCAACGCCGGATAATCCTGCGCCAACACATATTGCAAACACTGCGCTATGAAACGTGCGCTGTTAAAGGTCACTATCGTTACGGCTACGGTGGGCTTTGCTGCCATGCGTGGGACAAGGTTCCTCCTCAGCGTAACCTAGTAGAGATTGCTGAATCCGCGCACGCTTGCTCTCAAACTTGAGTATCACCTGTTCAAGAAAGAGGGTGCGTGGCTGCAGCGGCTTGTCCCAGCCAAGACCCAGGCTGCGTTGCGGCGGCGCATGCGCGCTAAGTATTTGCTGTGGGACGCCCGGCAGCACAGGGCATGGCTCGATGGAGAGTTGCAGCGGCGCAAGACCCGTTATGCGGGTACGTTGCAACCCGGTTTGCTCTCTTTGCTCACGTGCGTTTGGGATGGCACACCGCTGGAATACTTTCGACTGCTGGCGGAAAGTGTGATTCAACAGAATGCCGCCGGCGCGGCGGAGTGGGTGATTCTGGATAACGGCTGCCGGAACGAATCACTGCTGGGCTACCTAGCCACACTGAAGCAGCATTCGTGGATCACCCTGACGCGGTCAGAAACTAATGCCGGCATCATTGGCGGTCTGCGTCTGTGTTTAGAAGCGGCAAGCGGGCGTTACATCCTGCCAGTGGATTCTGACGATTGGCTCTATCCCGATTGCCTGCAGATTGTGACCTGTTGGATTCAGCAAAATGGTTTTCCGCCGATCCTCTATACGGACGAAGACAAGCTCATCGGCGCGCACGCTGTGCAGCCGTATTTGAAACCCGATTTCGATCCGGTCCTGCTTCTCAATTCCGCCTATATTGCGCACTTGGGCGTGATTGACCGCAAGCTGGCGCTGGCGCATGGCGCTTATGCGGACAAAAACACCGAAGGCAGCCCCGATTGGGATCTCTTCACACGCTTTTTCGTGGCGGGCATGCCGGCCATCCATATTCCGGAAGTTGTCTATAGCTGGCGCATGCATCCCGAATCCACTGCCGACGATGCGGGTAGCAAGCCGTACATTCATTCCTCCCAGAAAGCCGTCTTGCAGCGCTATCTCGATAGCAGTGGCCTGGCCGAAAAGTACGACGTCGAGTACAGTCCTCTCCTTAAGAATAGTTGCGACTGGTGGCTGCACAGAAAGCAAGTCGATCTGCGTCAGTCCGTGCGGGCGGACCTGCCTCCCCAAGCGACAATCAAAGATCTTGCCGACGTCATTAGCAGCGCCGCGCAATCAGAAGAAGACTTAGTGTGTCTGGTTGCCGACGACTTAGTCATTGACCGCCCCGATTGGCTCTGGGAGGCAATTGGCTTGTTTGAACGTTTTCCCGATACCGCCATGGTCGGCGCTCGGATTCGCGACCAGGCGGGTGCCATCTTATCCGGCGGCCTAGTGTTGGGTTTCGGCCGCGGCTGCGACTGCCCTGACCGCGGAAGGCCCGCGCTTGATCCTGGTCATTTCACACAAATGATGAAGCAGCGATCAGTGAGTGCAGTGTCCTCGCAATTTGCGGTACTCCCCGCCAGCGCACTTTATGCCATCGCGAAAAAGCAGCCCCATTCATCGATTGCAATGTTGGGCCCTTGGTTAGCAGCATGGGCGCTACGCAACGGCAAGCGCATCATTTATTCCCCCTATCTCAGCGCGGTTTCAAGTGTTGATTGGGAAGCACTGCAGACGTCTGCCGAGGTCTCCGAGTTCAAAATCAAGAACGCCGACCTTCTGCCCGATCATCGCTTCTACCCAAGAGCGTTTGGCCTGTCAGTGGACAAAGCGTACCGTCTCTCACCTTCAGCAGCAGGGCGATAAAATCAGCGTGGGGTTGTTTGATTTTTCTAATTCAAAGGAGAGTTGTATGAAAAGCACGCTCTATCTCTGTGCCTTGGCTACACTCAGTCTCGGGCATTTGAGCGCTCAAGAAGAACGCCGGCAAGCTGTAATCACGGGCGCGCCGGGCAGTCCGAAGTGCACGATTGAAGTGGAAGTCGATGTAGTAGCGGATGTGGAAATCCACGGCACCGAGGCTCGCCTGCACACACTCGGTGGTTCACCAGCCACCTGGCGCCGATTTGTCTGCAATCAGCCGATGCCCTTGCACCCGGCGAACTTTCGTTTCCGTGGAATTGACGGCAGGGGACGTCAAACGTTAATCGGCGATCCGCTCAACACAGGCATGGCGGTCGTTCGCATCGAAGACCCGAAATCCGGGCGCGAGGGTTACACCTTTGATCTGCAGTGGGATGGCGCGGCTGGCCCGATGCCTGGTGGTCCGGGCTATCCGAACCAGCAGCCGGGTTACCCGCAGCAAAGCCTCCCCGGACAGCCACCCAGCGGCGATCGCGGTGACCGAGATCATGACCGCGATGGTGATCGTGGCAGAGGTGGACGATTCGAAGCGGATGACGCCATCCATCAATGCGGCGACGCAGCCGAAGGGCAACTGCGGCGCAATGGGTATCGCGAGACCCGGGTCATCGAAGCGAAGATGGACGGTGATGCCGGGCGCGGCGATTGGATTTATGGCAAACTGATCGGCCGGCGTGGACCCAATACCGAGACCTTTGGTTTTGCGTGCTCAGTGGACTTCGACGCCCGCCGCATTGGCGCTGTGAATGTGCGGCCAGCCAACGATGGTTACTACGGCGGCGATGCCGACCACAATCGTTTTAGCAAGGAACGAGCGATCCGCGCATGCCGCGAAGCGGTGCAAGATCGTCTACGGCACGATGGCTACACCGATTTCGACGTCCGCAAAATGGACGTTGACGATCGCCCCGGCAACAACGATTGGATTGTGGGTGGTTTGGCTGCTCGGCGCGGAGGATTCAGCGATAACTTTGAGTTTTCGTGCTCCGTAGATTTCGATGCGGGGCGGATCCGTTCGATTAACGTCAATCGGCGCTAAAACCAGCGAGTTGTTTTCGGACGAGCGGGAGCTTTGCCGGGCTCCCGCTTTTTCCTGCCCTGCACGCTGTTCCACGTGCGACAGCTTACTTTGAAATTCGGCGCAACCGCATTTCCCGAACCCGAATCTCCAACATGTAGAGCACAATAGCCAGATTGGTTACCAAAAGACTGATAGCTAGCCAATGCGGATGCTCAATCACAGCGACCACTTCCAGCGGAAGATAAAGAGCACCCGAGAGCAGCGCGAACCATTCTGCCCAAACGCGCTGATGCCACAAGCCCCACGCTTCCGTGAATCGAACAGCCGCATAGGCCAATGCTCCAGCCATCGCTCCCCAGACGCGCGGCCCATCAAAAGTACTGGCGCTGTGAAGAAGCTTCTGCGCCCAGCGGTGATCAAACCCAATGTGCAGATGATAGAGCAATTCGGCCGCCAAGCCTTCAATGTGATCACGCACAAAAAAGAGCGTGATGGCTAAAGCGAAAGCCAGTATACCCTTCACCGCCTCGAAGGTGGCGACGGTGCGCAGTCCGGCTTTACTCGCATGTTCGTCCACCCCATGCGGCGGATGTTGTGGCCTGTGTGGTGTACTTTCCATCCCCACACATGCTCCCATAGCCCATTGACGCCGGGCTGCCCGGTTTCAGTACACTCAAACCAGATGGGGTCTGCGCAATCAGCAACAAACTCACAGCCACGCCGAAAAGGCCGCAAACGTTCGCCATCGGATTCCCACAATCCGACCGCTAAAGACATACTGGTAGCGGCGTTCGTTCTCATTGCCGGCGCGTTGTCGGTCTATTGGGTTTTGCAGATTCATGCGCACTACACTTTTAGCCTCCAGTCACCGCTGCAGGTGCACTTGCATTGGCCGGTAGTGGTGGCGCGGCGCATGAGTTCCGAAGACGCCTTACAGGCGCAGCTAGATCAACATCGCGCTCTCACCGCCTATCAGGAATACACCTGCCTCAAGTTTGGAGCGGCCTGCCGCATCGCCCTTGCCATACAACGCGCGGAGAATCCCGAAGGCAAATGCGAAACCTACCACTACAACTCCGATGGCACCCTCGACTGGGGCTACTTCCAAATCAACACCGTGCATCTTAAGCGCCCGGGGCTCAATCTGCGTGATCTGTTGGACTGCCGTGCCAATATCGATTTTGCGTTTCAGCTTTATTCCGAACGGCAGAGCTTCTCCGCTTGGAGCACATACAATAACGGCGCTTACCGTAGATATTTGAGGCACTAAATCAAGCCACGATACGGAAAAGCATAGAAAATGTACGCCGGATTACAATTATTTGTATTCCGCAAAAATTTTAGGGTATACTGGGGCTATTCAAGGCGTGACGTCGGAACGCGTGACGCCTTTCCTCCGAACAGCAAAGGTCTGAGATCCTATCCCAGACCTTTGCTGGAAACTTCCCACAGATGCCGAAACGGAACCCTGCGCTACGTCGAGGGCACACCCGCAGGACGGAACACACTAGCAACAAACGTGGATGCCTCGAAAGAGGTTTACACAAAAAGTTACATATTTGAAAAATCAGCAGCAACCACTAGGCGGGGAGACGGCGGTGCTGGGTAAAATTTGGTGGACCTGAAGGGATTCGAACCCTTGACCTCTTCCATGCCATGGAAGCGCGCTCCCAACTGCGCCACAGGCCCATCGTTTTTATTTTACGTCATGAGAATACCACACCGCTCGTACCAGGACGCGAAACTTCCGTAAGCGAAAAAAGATGCCCCAAATTGGAACACTTACTATTGACTCCATGACGAATCAAAGGCACAATCAAACGGTCGGAAAGAGATTCAGGTTGCTCCACTCTCCCGGCGACGACGCGAAAGAGAAATTAGACAGTTGCAATGAACAAAGTGGCTCCGCCGTTCAACGTTCTCAGGCAAGAAGTCCCTCTTGCACACAGCGATGTAATCAGTCGCAGACTAACAGGTGCTATCCCTGTGCTTTCAGAAGAAATTATCCACGAACTCCGCCAACCGCTCGGCATTATTGATTCACTCGCGTATTATCTCGAGCTCACCGCAGCGGACGAAAAAATCTGCACACACCTTGAGCAAATTCGCGCAATGGTGTCACAAGCCAATGGTATTTTAGAGCGCGCCTCCGGCACTCATCGAGAGATGCCGAGAGGCAACCCCTTCCTCTCTGGCTCATAGCCTTCGACTGCCGAGAGTAGCTAGCTCGGCGAACCTTTGCTCGCCGCCTCAAGCTCCACAACACGCTGCCTGATCTCACGCACCACTTCGTTGAGTTCAGGCAGCTTCTGAACGTAGGCGAGGCCTCTCAAATGACCGCGCAGCGGACGCGCTGGAATACCCCACACAGGCTCTCCCGCGTGTACGGTTTGCGAGGTGAGTACTCCGGCTTTGCCCCCCACAATCGCTTTCGCTTCGATCTTGGCTTTTTCACCGATGCCAGCCTGTCCTCCAATGACCGCGTAATCACCCACCGTCACGCTACCCGAGAAACCTGTTTGCGCTGCCACAACTACGTGCCGGCCCAGCGTGCAGTTGTGCGCCACGTGAACAAGATTATCCAGCTTTGTGCCATCACCAATTTGGGTGACGCCCAGAGCCGCCCGGTCAATGCAGCAGTTCGCTCCAATCTCCACGTCATCGCCAATGTTCACCACTCCAACTTGCGGAAACTTTTCATAGTGGTCGCCCGCCATCGCAAAGCCAAATCCATCCGCGCCAATCACAGCGCCGGAGTGGATGATGGCGCGCCGGCCGATGCTGACGCGATCGTAAATTGTCACATGCCCATGCAAGGTGGACCCATTCCCAATCGCCACATCGTCGCCCAGCACGCATCCCGGCCCAATCTGGCAAGCGTCACCGATCTGCGAATTCTCTCCAATGAAAACATGCGCGCCCACCGAGCAACCTTGCCCAAGTTGCGCGGTCGGCGCAATAACCGCCGAGGGGTGAACCCCCGCCGCGCGACGCTTTCGCGGATAAATAGTTTCGAGCGCTTTAGCAAAGGCCACCCGCGGGTCGGCGACACGGATTACCGCTGTGGGCAGCGTTTCCGCAAAGGAGAGTGGCACCAGCACGCAGCCTGCCCGCGAACTCTGCGCCGCAGTCAGAGCCTTGCGTCCCGCGGCAAACGCCAGATCGCCTTCCCCGGCATTTTCAATGGTGTTTGCTCCGGTAATACGCCGGGCCGTGTCACCCTCGGCCGTACCGGCAACCAGGTCCGCGATCTGAGCAACAGTGAAAAGCATAATCCTCCATACTTAACATTGATGGCTGGCAACGAAGCGGCATACACCGCACCTACGGCCCGTATCGATCCGGGCGCGAGCATCGGGCCAGGAACCCGCATTGGCGAATACTGCGTGATTGAATCCGATGTGGTGATAGGCGCGCAATGCGTGCTGGAGCCCTACGTATACATCAAGCGTTGGACCACGCTGGGCAACGAGAACGAAATTTCGGCAGGCACTGCGCTGGGTACCGATCCACTAGACAAATCGTTTGATGGCAAACGAAGTTATCTCCGTATCGGCCACAAGAATAAAATTCGCGAGCACTATACGATTTCGCGCGGCACGCAGCCGGAATCAGAAACGCGCATGGGCGATGGCAACTACATCATGACATCGGGCCATATTGCCCATAATGCAATTCTGGGCGACAACATCGTGGTAGCCAGTTGCGCGCTGGTCGCGGGATATGTCGAAATTGAGAACCAGGCATTTATTTCCGGTGGCGTAGTGATTCATCAATATTCCAAGATCGGCCGCCTGGCAATGGTGGGAGGAAATACACGCGTGAATAGCGATCTGCCGCCCTATCTTCTCTATTCGGATTTCAACGTTGCCGCGCGCGGCCTGAATATTGTGGGATTGAAGCGCGCCGGCTTTCCGCTGTCCGAAATCAAACTCCTCAAGGCGGCGTACAAGCTTCTCTACCGCGCCGGTTTGCCGCGCGAAGAGGCGCTGCAGCGCATCGAAAACGAACTGCCCTCCGAGCACACGCGTCATCTGGTGTCGTTTATTCGCAGCAGCAAGCGCGGCATCTGCGGCGCAACGCGGTCCAGAGCGGAAGAGGATTAATTAGCGGCCGATTCGCTTCAGTATCATGTCGCGAACCATAATCCGGTGGTCCGCTTCCACGCTGAAGGCGAGTGCGAGCAGCAGTCCGCTCGCAATCACGACAATCGCCGCCACCATCAATTGGATGATAGTTTGACCCGGCAACCAGGACATGTGCAACCAATAAGCCAACGCAGCCACCGGAAGACCGCAAAGCAAAGGACGAACATAGATAGCGCTCATGTAGCGAAAATAATTATAAGGAAGTGCGCGACATACGATCAGCGGCGTAACCAACCCACGGTTGGCAATCATCAAAGCCGAGGCTACACAGGCTCCTCCGAAAATCCCATAACGCGGCAAGACAAACGCCATTCCAACTAACGCGCAGATAGATTCAAGAATCACCGATACCGCAAACATGCCGTGCTTAGCCATCCCAAAAAGCATCGAACTGGAATTGAATTGTGCCGACACGGCCAGCGAAACGGCAATGGTAAACACCGGCAACAGCGGCGCGCACTGCGCTACAAACTCCGGTTTACCGAGCCACTTTGTCAGCACGTCGTGCCCATAGATAAAAAGAAAAATACTCGGCGGCAGAAACAGCGCGAAACAGTATCGATTCAAACAAGTCCCCAGCCGGCCGATTTGCTCGCGCTTTCCTTGCGCCCAAAGTTCCGCCGTTTTGGGCGCCGTCACGAATCCGATGCGAGCAATCACATCCACCATATAGTTCAGCAAACGAAACGGTAGCCCATAGTAGCCGGACGCAGTGGCCGAAACATAATGCCCCACCAATAACGGCGGCCCTTGATTCAGAAACAGCGTTCCGGTATTAGAGAAAACAGAGCTAATCCCATAGCGGGCCATTTGCTTCCAACGAGCGGCTCTAACGAAGGATCGGCCAATCTTCAATTCCGGCAGCATACGCCGGAAGGCCAGGTACATCATCAGCCATCCACTCATCTGGGCCACCAGTGTGCACAGGCCCAGAGGTTTCAGCCCGTAGCCCAAAGAAAGAACGATCAAGCAGCACAACGATCGAACCAAGGCCGTTCCCACCATGATCTTGTTGCAAATACCAAACGCTTGATAGGCCTCCAGCGATGCCTGGAAAATGCCCGAAACGATGGATCCCGCCCAGATAAAGCCAACAATCATGAGCAGAAAGGACAGGTTGCCTCGGTTGCCTGGCGTGATCTTGAAAAGCTTGTAGCCTTGGCCGGCCAGGGTGAGGGACAACAGTATCGCGAGCGACGCAATACCGAGAAAATAGGCCATTGCCGTACTCAGAACTTCGTTCATGCCCGGAATGTCCTTCTGGACACGGAAGTTCGACACAAAATTTACGATGGCGCTGCGAAAGCCCAGATCGAACAGCAAAATGTATTCAATAAAGGAAAACGCCAACAACCAGACGCCGTATTCTTCATCGGTGAGCTTCCGTATCAGGTAGCGAGTCAGGTAAAAGCCGATGAAAAGATTCACCCCAACCGCGAACCAATTCCACAGAACGTTGATAAAAAAACGTTCCGCGTGTTTCGATTCGGCGGCAGGGGGCGGCATCTCTGAGGTTGCAAGCCGTTCGGCTAATTACTTCGCAACCAAACCCAATCGATCTTCAATTTCGGCGCAGAGAATATGCCCCAGCAGGCCATGCATCTCCTGAATTCGCGCAGTAGTGCTCGAAGGTATCAGCAGAATCGGATCAGCAATTTCCTTCAATTTGCCGCCAGTGCGTCCGGTAAACGCAGCGGCCGTCATCTTCATCGTGCGCGCCAGGTCCAGTGCGCGAACAACGTTCGGACTATTTCCTGAAGTAGAGAAGCCAATCGCAACGTCGCCCGGCCGACCTAACGCCTCAATCTGGCGCGAAAAAATCGCATCGAAGCCAAAATCGTTACCGCACGCAGTCAAAGCGGAAGAATCCGTAGTCAGCGCAATGCCAGCCAACGCTCGCCGGTCTGCCACAAATCGCACGCTCAACTCAGTGGCCAAATGCTGCGCGTCGGCGGCACTACCGCCGTTCCCAAAAAACAGAATTTTGCCGCCGCTCTGCAGTGCCTGAACACATCGGTTAGCCAGCTCATGCAGCGGACCCGCACACGCGGCTTCCACCGTGGCCAGCACCGCTAAATGCTCTTGGAAGTGATCGCTATAAGTCTGCGTTGCGGATACTAGCGCTTCCTTTTGAACACTCATGCGCTACTGCGACCCAGCCCGCGCCAGTTGCGGATGGCTCAGCGTGTTCGCGTATTCCGTCACACCCTTCAGCAGCGCTTCCGCAATCTTCTCCCGCTGATCGTTGCGCTTCAGCAGCTTCTCATCATGCGGATTCGACACGAAACCGATCTCCGCCAAAATCGACGGCATCGACGCCCCAATGAGCACCACGAACGGCGCCTTGCGCACACCCCGGTCATGCGCGTTCGCGTTCATCTTAATCGAGTTCACCGCCAGCGAATCCTGCACTTTCTGCGCAAATTCGCGCGACTCCTCCAACTTCGTCTGCAGCACAGCTTTCTTCAGTAAGTCGTTCAAGTCCGAGATCGCATTGTCCGCCGATGCGTTTTCGCGCATCGCTACATCCGTGGCCTTCTTATCGCCATGCAGGTTGAAATAGTAAGTCTCCACTCCCGTAGCCGATTGATCCGAAGAAGCATTCGCATGAATCGAAATGAACAAATCAGCCTTCACTCGATTCGCCATCGCCGTGCGTTCCCCCAGCGGAACGAACGTATCGTCCGAGCGCGTATAAACCACCTCTGCGCCCAGTTGCTGATGAATCAGCTTGCCTAAACGCAACGCCACATCCAGAACCAGATCCTTTTCGAGCAAGCCGTTTGGCCCGATCGTGCCGGTATCCTTGCCGCCGTGACCCGCATCAATCACCACCCGCCCCAATTTCAAACCGAGTACGCGAACCAAAGATGGGTCCGAACTTCCTTCGCTGGTCGCCGGTACCGCGGAAGTAATGCGCGGCGCGGGAGGCAATGTTGTCGTTGTCACCACCGCTGGCGGTGGAGGCGCTGTCTCCAAAGTTCTCGCCACCGGCTTTTCAATACTCGCCACCACAGGCCGAATCACTGGCGGCGGCAAATCCTTATCAGTATCCAGTGTGGGTGCCGAGAGATTCACGCGCTGCGCGCCCGTAAGGCTGTGCCGAATGTCGCGCGTGATCAGCGGCGCGTTATCCTTTGGGCGAATCTCAATCATCAAACGATCCGGGTTCACCAGTTGCGACGAAACCACATCCACCGGCGCCAACACATCCAAAACAATGCGCGTGGTTCCGGGAATCACTTCAGCTACCCGAATCTGCTTCACTAATCTGTCACCAACCGGAATCGTCTGCATCCCGTGGCGCACCGTCGATGGCGGCTTCAATCCGTTCAAATCGAAAAACACTCGGCTCGGCTTGTCGATGGAATCCGATGTAAAGTGATAATCGCCCGCCGTCTCAATGGCAATGCGCGTCACGTCGCCGAAAGACCAGTAGCGAATCACCTCTACATGTGGCCCTGCAACCGTCTGCCCACCCAACAGGGAGGCGACGCCTAGCCAACCGGCAATAATTGACAGAACAGCTGAGCGGGGGAGGAGCATAGCCGTGGAGCCTTGTCGGACTAAACTAAACTGCCTAACTGCAATCGCCTTTTCCACACCGCACTCATGCTCACCAGACGACCGAGGTTTCGCATTGGTTGCAACATCACCATTATAGACGCAAATTAAACCTCGCTAATGCTACGATGCGGGCATGCGCGGGGCAGGCTTTGTATTGGCGGGCGGCCGCAGTTCGCGTATGCGCCAAGACAAAGCCCGCCTCAAAGTAGGTTCGCGCTATCTGGTAGAAGTCGTGGCGCATGCTGTGGCTACGATCACAGGCTCTGTCACTCTCATTGGAGATCCCTCATCCTTCGCTGATTTGCCACTCGAATGCCTGCCCGATCTGCGTCCAGGTCTTGGGCCGCTCGGCGGTTTAGAAGCAGCGCTCGCCAGTCACCGCGGCGAGTTCAATTTGGTGCTCGGTTGTGACATGCCTGATATCCAATCCAGTGATCTGCAGCAACTGCTCGCTGCTGCCCACGAAACCTCTGCGCTTTGCACCGTCGCCGTCGATACAACGGGCCATCGCCACCCCCTTTGCGCCGTCTATCACCGCAACGCGCTGCCCTTTGTCCGCACCGCCCTCGACACCCGCCGCCTCCGCTTACTTGACCTTGTGGAAGAATTGAAAGCAGTGGATGTTCGCATCCACTCGGTCTTAACCAATCTGAATACCCCGGAGCAGTGGGCCGCTTGGCAGGCCGCTCAGCCGGTTTAAAGGACTTCGACTAAAACGATGGCGGCCAACGGCGCACTCTCTCACTACATCGAATTCAAGAACGTCTCCAAGCAATTCGACCGGCCCATCCTCAAAGACGTCAGCTTCTACGTCGACAACGGCAAGACCCTCGCCATCATCGGCCGCAGCGGCGTCGGCAAATCCGTCAGCCTCGGCCACATCATGGGCTTCCTCAAGCCCGACTCTGGCCAGGTCTTCGTCGCCCATAGCGATATCACCAACATGGAAGAAGCCGAACTGCGCAAGATTCGCAAAAAGGTCACCATGGTCTTCCAATCCGGCGCTCTCTTCGATTCACTCACCGTCGGCGAAAATGTG
>PMQB01000379.1 GCA_003169195.1 Bryobacterales bacterium | reverse complement strand
TCGTTGGAACGATTGTTGTCATTGAGGATCTCACCGAGGAGGAGATAGGCGGGGCCGTCGGTGGGGTTGTCGTGTATGGCATCAGCGAGCGTTTGGGCGGCGAGTTCGGGGTTGTGTTGGGCGAGCAGGTGACGCGCGGTTTGCACTTTTGGGCTGTCGGATGCTGGCGAAATNNTGTACGTTGGCGACGGCTGGAAAGCCGCCGCGCTGCCAAGACTGGCCGCCCTACGCGTTGCTGCCTGCGAAGGCTCGCCGAACATTGCGGTGGTGAGAACAGCGAGGACAAGACGCAAGGCCATCAGAACTTCTGCGCTTGCGTGATGCCGGCGCCCTCTGTTATGTGGATCAAGCGGTCTGCTTGGACGCTGGGGAATTTTTCCACTTTGCCATTGGGCCAGCGCACTTCGATATCGGCGTGCGGGGCTGCACCCAGGCCGAAGTGCAAACGGCGATCGTTGACAGACAGGTAAGACGATTGGGCCATGACCTCCTGCGCCTGGATTTTAGTGCCGTAGCGTACGGTGACGCGCGCGCCGATGGCGCTCCGGTTCGAGGTGACGCCGGTGAGTTTCACTTTGAGCCAGTGGCGATTGCCGCTTAGATCATTGCGGAGGAGAGAGGGCGGCTCGTTCTGGTTCATGATCAGAATGTCGACATCGCCATCGTTGTCAAAGTCTCCGAAGGCACAGCCACGGCTGGAATGGGGCGCTCCGATGGCTGGGCCGGCTTCGTGAATGAGTTGCTCAAAGCGGCCATTGCCGAGATTGCGAAACAAGATGCGCGGGGTTTTGAACGCAAGACTGGGCAGTTGTTTTTCGGCTTCGGGATAGATGCTGCCGGTGACCCAGAAGAGGTCGGGGTTGCCGTCGTTGTCGAAGTCGGCGAAGCCAGCACCCCAACTGATGAAGCGCGTTTCAACGGCTAGCCCGTCGCGCAGAGTGACGTCGCGGAAATTGCCTTTGCCGTCGTTTTCGTAGAGGACGGGGGTGTCATCGCAGAAGTGGGTTTTGAAGAGATCGAGGTTGCCGTTGAGTTTGAAGTCGCCGACGGCGACGCCCATGCCGGCCTGCTCCATGCCGTCTTCGTTGAGGGCGACGCCGGTGTCGAGGGCTTGTTCGGTGAAGGTGCCGTCGTGGTTGTTGTGGAAGAGCAGGCTGGGGGTGGAGTCGCAGGCGACGTAGATTTCAGGCCAGCCGTCGTTGTCGAAATCGGCGCAAGCGACGGTGAGGCCGTAGCCGGGATCGCACTTGTGGATGCCGGCTTTTTCGCTGACGTCTGTGAAGGTGCCATCGCCATTGTTGTGATAAAGGCTATGGAAGCCGTGGGCAAGGCCACCGGGTCCGCAATTCACGGGCACGCCCTTGTAGTTGCAAGTGCCGCTCTCGCCAGTGCGGGGAACGCGCTGGTAATCGAAGTCGACGTAGTTGGAGACGAAGAGGTCGAGTTTGCCGTCGCNNTCGGTGAAGGTGCCGTCGCGATTGTTACGGTAGAGGCGGTTGGAGGCGTCGGGTGGTGGATCACCGAAGCGGGAACCGGAGAGGACGAGAATGTCGAGCCAGCCGTCGTTATCGTAATCGAAGAGGGCACAGCCGGAGGACATGGTTTCAATGATGTAATCGCAGCGGTTGGTGTGGCCGGCGATGATGGGGATGGTGAGGCCGGCTTGGGGTGCGATGTCGGTGAGCTGCGCGAGGAAGGGGAGGCCGGAGGGTTTGGGCGGAGGCGCGGCCCGCACGCCGCGCGAGACCATGCCTTGAGAGAAAACGCGGGAGGGCGCGAGGGCTAATAGACTGAGGAGGGCGCGTCGTGAAAGAGCAGCCATGGGGACGGTGGTGGTTGAGACCTTATGAGTATACTGACTGGTTATTGAGGAAGGGAGTGGCTTTAAAGCTCGGGCTCTCCGCGGGAGATGTGCCAGAAACGAAGAACCTCTATCGCGCTTCTGAGGTGATCAATTCGGTAATAGACGACGTGGTTTAAGAGAGATGTCCCAAATTTTTCGCTGTTGGCCGCGTAATGATCGAAGTGACCAGATCATCAGCCTCTCAAAATTCTCTAGAGCGGAGTGGGTGAGGATGATTTTGAAAGCCACTGCTGCATTCGCTCGCGTGCTTCTTCAAGGGTAACGACACGCCCGGCATCGGCATCCTCCATACCCTCTTGGATCGCAGGCGCAGTTTCGGCGTCGACGTAGACTTCGTCTTCGGTCGAGACAAACGGGTCGAGACGCACAGGGTTTCCCATCGCCTTGGGATAGCTCCAAACGAATCGGCAATCGTTGTGTCGCCAGGTTCCGAAGTATGCACGTTGTTTTTATGGTGCGAGGGCGAAGAGGGACGGAGGGGACATATCTCTCCGTCCCCTCCGTCCCACTTTTGGCTCGCAGTGACATTTCGTGCACTGCGAGCCCATCTGTTGGTTAGAAGCGGAGCTTCAAGCCGAACTCCACTTGGCGTCCAGCATTTGCTACGGCGCCACCACCTTGGCCCGAAGGACCAAAGTTACCACCGGGAGTGCCTTGGTAAAGGGCTTGGCCGAATGTTGAATCGTAGATATTCGTATCCGGGTCTCCGCGGTTGAGTCGGTTGGTCGCGTTGTAAGCACTCACTTTGAGTTCCATCTTGACCTTCTCTGTGACGTTAATCATCTTCAAGAGGGTAGCGTCCAGATCAAAGAACTTGGGACCAGTGAGACAGCCATACTGCAACGGGTTGGTCCGCAATGAGTAAGGGATGGACGACGAAATCGGCGAGAAAGCCGAAGCGTTGAACCATTCGTTGGGGGTTGGGTTGCTGAGGCATGGGTTGCCGGTGACAACCATGTTGCCGAACTGTGGGAAGTCACCGGAAACGAAGGTGGCAATTCCGGTGATCTGCCAGCCGCCGAGAGCGTAGTCGGTGGCTTTGTTCATGTTGGCGAAAAATTGGCGGCCTTTGCCGAAGGGAAGCTCATATGTTCCGGCAAAATTGAAGCGGTGGCGAGGCTGATTGCTGGGTTCCCAGAGCATCTGATTGTTGAAATAGGTCAGATCGTTAAATTGATTGGTTTGAGCATTCTCATTGATGTAGATATACGAACCAAAGAAGTTAAAGCCATGGCTAAATACCTTTTGGGCTTTGAACTCCAGCGAGTTATAACGCTCGGCGGCGCAGCACATGCCCACTTGAAACAGCGGGCCGTATTGGGGATACTTGACCAGCAGCGAGGAAAGAGAGACCGTTGGTTGATTGTAGAGCGGCCCGGGGTTTTCCGTTGCGTTCAGGTAATGGTAGAACGGGTTCGTCACAGTCTGGCTAAGGGACGACTCGTTTTGAAGCAGCTGGGTAGGATTGGCGGCATTCAACTCTTCGGTGTAGGTCCGATAGCCGAGGTTTAGGAAGTACGTGCCCGAGACAACAATTCGCCCCGGCAATTCGTGCTGAATGGAGATGTTAAAGCGATGATTGTAGGCCTTTGACAGGTTCTGTGGATACCAAACGAGCGACGATCCACCCACGCCAAGTTGCGGTCCGGAGTTGCGACCCAAGATTGGATTGAGAGGGTTGACGTTAGCCGGGTACGGGTTGGAGAACGTCTGTTGGGGAATGCCCTGCAATTGGCCGAGCGTGCTCTGGTTCCCCGACATTCCATAGAAAGGCGGCTCCAGGAAGACCAGGTCTTCTGCGCCGGAATTCGGCGGAGCCGGTGAGTACATGTATTCGGTGGGCACGGTGTACATGGCGTAGCCCACTCGCAAAGCCGTCCGGTCGTTGACTTTGAACGCAATCCCAGCGCGCGGCTGGAGTGCGAGTTTCTGCGGATTCCACATGCCCGGGTGAGAGCCGCTGGTGAAGCTCCACTGGCCGTTCCATGAGTAGTAGTTGCTGCCGACAATATTGGTAGCGGCAGCGGGCATCACAGGCGGATTGGCGGAGATGGCGGGGTTAGGAACCGCGAGATTGAGACCAGTAGATAACTGGTGGAGCGGATCGTGCCAAGCGGTTTCGTATTCGTCGCGAAGGCCAAGGTTGACGGTGACCCGGCTGTTCACTTTCCAATCGTCCTGGAAATACATGCCGTAGAACTCGGTGTGCGGATCGGGTGCGGGTCCACCGTACATGATGGAATCGCCGCCGAGCGAGCCGAGGAGGAAAGTGGCATAGCCGTCGCCGAAAACGTTGGTGTTGGGATTGTTGAACGTGTTCGCGGTGAGTCCGGTATCGAAGTTGAACTGCGGCGCAGAGTTGACGTACACCAGACCGTAACTGGCACGCACGTCTAAGCCTGCTTTCAGGAAGTGAGATCCCTTCTGGTGAGTGACCTTGGCGTTGTAGTTCTGGCTAGCGGGCCGCTGATTCCAATAGAAGCCACCACCGCCGAAGCCGCTACCGTTAACGGCGAAGTGGGGGAAATAAACGGGCTGGTTATTGATGGATGGATTCAGGTAGTTCGCATACCAATCGTTGTTACCCCAGACCGTTGACCAGCCGTTGGGGCCGAGAGACGGGGAAATATAAGAATCAATCAGGTTGTTCCATCCGCCATGGAAGGTCCAAACGGTGGTGGGGCTCTGCGAGAAGATGGCGTCTCCGGAGACCTGCCAACCGGAGCGTAACGTGCCTGTTGGCGTGTACAGTCCAGTTGTATTGCCGGTGGGATTGGCGGAGGTGTCAGTGGTGTGATAGCGCGCCACGCGGCCGAAGACCTTCCACTTGTCGCTGATGTTGTAATCGGCGCGATCGGAATAATCGTAATAGTTGAAGGTTTCGGTGTAACCTTTCAAAAAGTTGTTGACACCGGTGATATTAGCGCCGGGATTGTTGGGGGCCCACATTTGGCCCATCAGTTTGGCAGTGATGGGATCCATGCGATTGGCTGGAACGATGTTGCCGGCGAACGGGGAGACGGTAACGGCTCCGGTTGTGGGATTCACCACGGTGGTATATGGGTCGAAGATTTCGCGAATTCCGCTTACTCCGTTATTCAGGTAGTGCGACTGCGAAAAGTTGCCTTGTTGTTCGAGCGCGGTTGGCAAGGTGTTGGTGTAGATATCGGGCTGGCCGATCTTCCAATATTCCATCGAGAAAAAATTGAAGAGCTTGTTCTTCAAGATGGGATTGCCGAACGTTCCGCCGAACATGTTCTGGCGGGTGGCGTTGGCGCTGAACCTGGTGCGGTCGGCTTCGGCACTGGCCCAAGGATAGCGACCTAGATAAAAGGCGCTGCCATGGAACTGGTTCGTTCCCGACTTGGTTGTGACCGAGATTGCGCCGCCAGCGCTA
The DNA here is from genome assembly GCA_003169195.1 of Bryobacterales bacterium. Classification (GTDB taxonomy): domain Bacteria; phylum Acidobacteriota; class Terriglobia; order Bryobacterales; family Bryobacteraceae; genus Bog-105. The sequence continues at coordinate 209 of PMQB01000379.1, read as the reverse complement.
TGCCCGGATTCGGCATCGACGCTATTGGTAGAGACAACGATTTCCTGAACGTCGTCGGTATTGGGAACGACGGAGGCTTTGTGGCCAAGGCCGATGGGGCTGCCGTCCACCTCTAGATTGTTCTGGAGGTTGGTGCCGCCGCCGAGATCTACGCTGTTGGGCGCCCAGGAGTTGTAGGGAAGGACCTCACCGCGAGTGTTGATGGAGGC
>PMQB01000510.1 GCA_003169195.1 Bryobacterales bacterium | reverse complement strand
CGAGCTGGTTTGACTTAGCCCTGACAAACTTCGCTGTAGAATCGAGCATTGGTTGTGCGACATGGTTGATGTTCAAAGCATTCGTCCGCATCCCGCGCTTCGCCCGTTTGTCTGCTCATTCGTGAACGGGATGCGCCCGTGGGGAGTTCGGAGTTTGTTGAGCCGGTCGTGGCGCGCTGACCGCATCGCACTGCTGAATCGCTTTTTTTCTAGGCTGTCTTGAGAACGCTGATAACGCGGCGTAGGATACACAAGGTTTATTTATGGGTGGTTCCTACCATCCTGATTCTTTCTCCTCTTACGCCGGTTATGAGTCTTGCGTCGAGAACCTCCGCGTGGCATAGCTTTACGGATTGGCTCATCCGATGACGTCGGCACTTCACGCCGCCGACGCGTCGTAGGTTCGGGCGAAAAAGGCTTTGGCATTGATACACTGCGGTTTCCATCGACAATGACTGCGGCCGAACAAAGTGTCCTCTCTCGCATCGACTCTTTGACTGAGGAAATGCTGGCTTTTTTGCAGGCGTTGGTCGGTATTTCTACCGTCAATCCGCCTGGCGATCACTATGTGGAAGGCGCTGAGCATATAGGATCGAAGCTCCGTGAATTCTGCTATGACGTGAAGTACGTTCGCGCCGAGGGAAGGCCCGAACACACCTTGGCTCATCCGCGCTGCAATGTGATTGGCACCTTGCGCGACACACCGGCCCGACCCCGGCTGCATTTCAACGGACACTTCGATGTGGTTCCTGTAGGCGAGGGTTGGACAGTGGATCCCTTTGCCGGAGTGATTCGTGATGGCAGAATTTATGGGCGCGGGGTGACGGATCAAAAGGCGGGGATCGCCGCGTCGATTTTTGCAGTGGAGGCGATTCGCCGTGCCGGGATCAAGCTCGCCGGTTCCGTGCAACAGAGCGCTACGGTTGACGAAGAGAGCGGTGGGTTCGCGGGCATGGCGTACCTGGCCGAGCAGGGCTACGTTCACCGCGATGTAACTGACTTCGTGATCATCACCGAGCCACTCAATGTGGATCGCGTCTGCCTTGGCCATCGTGGTGTGTATTGGTTCGAGGTGGCTACGCAAGGAAGAATCGCGCATGGCAGTATGCCGTTTCTGGGTGTGAACGCGATCTCTAAGATGACGGGCTTCCTGTCTGTGATCGAGTCGGAGTTAAAGCCGCTGCTGGCTCAGCGCCAGACGGCCATGCCCGTAGAACCTCCTGCGGCTCGGTCGCCTAGCATCAATATNNATGAGATTGTTACGATCCTGGAAAAGCTGCGGCGGGCTGATCCGGAGTTTCGCTATCGAGTCACCGACTTGCTCACTGTGGAACCCGTGTTGACTGACGCGCAAAGCCCTCTTGTCAAGACTCTTTCGTCTTCGATCCGCGCGGTTCGGCAAACTGATCCGCCTTTGATTGCCAGTCCCGGCACTTACGATCAAAAGCACGTGATGCGCCTCGGTTTCGTGGATCAATGTGTTGCGTATGGTCCAGGACTTCTCCACATGGCGCATCAACCCGACGAGTACTGTGAAATCGAACATCTGCTGGACGCTGCCAAGACAATGGCGCTTACAACAATGCGCCTCTTAGGAACGGCCTAACTCCAGCGTTTCAGGCCTTTTTGCCCAATGTCTTTGCGATAGTGCATGCCCGCAAACTGAATCTTTCCGGCTGCCTGATAGGCCTTATCGATCGCGGACTGCAACGTATCGCCGCTGGCCGTGACGCCTAAGACCCGGCCCCCACTGGTGACCAGTTGTTGGCCGTCGCGTTTGGTGCCTGCGTGAAAGACGGTGGCGCCGGTGGCCTCGGCTTCGCTAATCCCTGAGATAGCATCACCTGTACGTGGTGCTTCCGGATAGCCGCTGGCAGCTAGTGTCAAACACACTGAGCAACCCTGACGTTTTGGACGGGTCATGCCGCCGGCCCCGCCAGCCATCAGGTTCAGAAGTTCGGCAAGATCACCGTCGTAGCTGTGCAGAATGGCCTGGGTTTCAGGATCACCCATGCGCACATTGAATTCCAGAATTTTGGGGCCGTCCGCGGTCATCATTAAACCCGCGTAGAGAAACCCAGTAAAGGGCGTTTCATCCTGCCGCATCTGCGCCAAGGTGGGAACCATGATTCGGTCAAGGATGACGCCGGTCTGTTTGTCAGTCAAGATGCGCCAATCCGAGTACGCACCCATACCCCCCGTGTTCGGACCTTGGTCGCCATCGAAGATACGCTTGTGATCCTGGGCCGGAACAAAGGGAACCANNGAGTTCACCGTTGGTCACGGCGATGAAGCTCACTTCTTCGCCTTCCAGGAATTCTTCGATGACTAAGTGCGGACCAAGTTTGCGGACGGCAGCTTCAGCCTCGTACTGATCGAGCGCGACCACCACGCCCTTGCCTGCCGCGAGACCATCTGCCTTGATGACCACCGGATGTGAAAAGTGCTTTAGAGAAGAAAGTCCTTCATCAACGCTAGTCACCTGCTTGGAGCGAGCCGTCGGGATACCCGCGCGTTCAAAGAAACTTTTGGCGAAGATCTTTGATCCTTCGAGCTTGGCAGCGGCTTGCGTTGGACCCATGATGCGCAAACCCCGGCGGCGGAACTCGTCGACAATGC
>PMQB01000655.1 GCA_003169195.1 Bryobacterales bacterium | reverse complement strand
CGGAGCCTTTTGTCTGGTCGATTCGACCCTCTCGCCCCAGGCATCGCAAACGGCCGCAACATGCACTTCGGGCCGATTTTGGAAAAGACTCATGACGTGATTGCCGCGATCCCCAGCCCCGATTAATCCGAGGTTGACACGGTCATTCGCTCCGAGGACACGCGAATAAGACGCGGCGGTCATGGCCAGGGCGCTCGACGAGGCAACTTTCGTGGCGGAGCGCAAAAAGTCTCTGCGGCTGTTGGAATCCATGAGCGAATTATACGTCTTATCACCCACTACTAAAACGACACCACTCTAAAGGTTCACTATGCGTCAATTCTTAGCATTGTTTCTACTCTCATTTCTGGCAATCGCCGTCACGCCGGCTTCGGCTGCGGGTGCGTCCGGCAGTTCCAACAGCAAGTCGGCTACCAGCCAATCGCGCTCCTCCGTAACGGACGCGCAATTGGAATCCACCATTCGAACCAAGCTCTTGAAATCGAAGATCGGCAAAGACGGCTTTCGCTTCAAAGTCCAGCGCGGCGTTGTCACCTGGGAAGGCAACACAGCCATCGGCCAGCATAAAGGCGCTGCGACGCGGATGGCCCGTACTTCCGGCGCCGCCCAGGTGATCAATAATATTAAGGTCGCGAGCGCTGCCAAGGACACACCTTTGCGCAAGGCGTACCTCCAACCATAGGAAAGCGCGTCTTCTATTGGGCTTCCTACGTGCTACCGTGGAAGTGACTTTTGAGAATTTGCGAAAAATAATGAAAATTGGCTTATCCTTCCCTCTATTAATCGTTTCCGCGCTAGCCCCGCTGGGCTTGGCACAGACCTCTACCCCCACTACTGCTCCCGCTGCGAAACCGCACGGTCCTGACGCTGTAGCCGCGCAAGATCCCAACCGGATCGTTGCTACCATTAACGGGCAGAAACTCACGGCAAAACAAGTGACCGAGATGCTGAAGCCGTTTACGGCCGACCAGCGCAAGCAGATTGACGCCAACCTCACGAAGGCGGTCGAGCAGATTTATACGCAAGGCCAGCTGGCCGAATCCGCTCGCAAGTTGAATCTCGAAAAGCAGTCGCCTTGGAAGGAGCAGTTGCAGCTCTCGGAGCAGAACGTGCTCGCGCGTGCCTACATCTCCCACCTCTCTGATAACGCTTCCAAAGACCCTGCCGAAGATCCCCAAAAATATTACGAGGCCCACAAGGCTGAATACGAAACCGTAAAGCTGAGTGGTATCTTTATTCCATTCAATGCTCCTGGAACGCCAGCGAGCAGCAGCGCGCCCAACGCGCGTACCGAAGAGCAGGCTAAAGAAAAAGCCAACGATGTGGAAAAGAAGCTTGCGGCCGGCGGCGATTTTCAAGCACTGGCACGCTCAGAATCTGACAATCAAACTGCGGCCAAAGGTGGCGATTTGGGCACTGTGCCAATCAACGATCCCCAAGTGAATATTCCCGCTGAAGTGAAGGCCGCGGTGAATAAACTACAGCCGGGTCAAGTAAGCGAGCCGATTCGCATCGGTGGCCAGTTCCTGATCGTGAAACTGGATTCACGCGAGGTAGCTCCTTTTGAGAAAGCAAAGCCTGAGATCGAAAAGAAGTTGGCAGCCGACCGCAGCCAGAACGTGGTAAAAAAAGAAGTCGAAAAATATCAGATTCATGTCGACGACCCCGACTTCTTTGACGCAAGCACGGCCTCGGCGGCTCCGGCCCCGAAAATCCCCACTTTGCAAAGATCTACGCCTGCGCCTGCAGCCAAGCCTTAACGCTTCTGACGGCCAGCGTATTTTGTCAGTCATGAGCGGGCTACCGGCACTCACCGGTAGCCCGCTTTTAGTTAGCGTTCTGCCGGTGCTCACGGCACATCGCGGCAAGCTTCTTTCGGGACATCCTAAGCGCGGTACGCCCGTGCATGCCGCCAGCTTTATCCGCCGGCGCGAAATCGTGCTTGAGACGGAACTGCTCGGCAAGGCAGATTTGCCGCATATCCTGGTGCACGAAATTTTCCATTTTGTCTGGGTGCGCTTAGGCAATTCGCTGCGGCGAAGCTACGCAGCGCTAGTGGAAGAAGAGCAGCGCAATAAGGCGCGCGGGGAACTGGGTGAATCGGCTTTGGTTAGTAAACGGCTAGCGCCGGATAGCCGTGATTATCTCTGCGAAAGCTTCTGCGATACTGCTGCCTGGTTGTACGCGTCCGCTACCCCGCGCCTGCATGCTAGTTTAGCCAAGCGCTGGCGCCTGCGTCGCGGGGCTTGGTTTGAAGCAACGTTCGGAGGTCTATCGCGTGGCTGCTGATTTTGAAGAAGTCTTCGCTTTATTGAAGCCTTTAATGGCTCATTACGAGAAGCGGCTCTTCGTCAAAGCCGACACCGGCACGGAATACACGTTAGTCACCAAGAGCCCATCTCCGCATCCGCAGCACAGGGGCGAACGGCTGTATTTCGGGTCGGTTCGTTTGGGCAAGGCCTATGTCAGTTTCCATCTGATGCCGTTGTACATGTGCCCGGAGTTGAACGCGGCGATCACACTCGCCTTGAGAAAGCGTATGCAGGGCAAAACATGCTTCAACTTCAAGGTTGATCCGGAGCCTCAAGTATTGGCCGACCTGCAAGCTCTCGCGAAGGCCTGCTTGGAAGACTGGCGAGCACGCAAATGGCTTTGACGGTAAACTAAAAGTCAGGAGCGTCTTCCCATTTTGCGCAAGTCCCTCGTATTGGCCACTTTTGCCCTTATTTGTCTTTTTTCCTGCTCATCCAAGCAAAGCGCGACAACGGGCGGATCAAAAATCTCTTCGAAACGCACCTTGGCCGCCGACTTCACTCTTAAAGATGAGAACGGCGCGAGCGTTAAGCTTTCCGACTATCGCGGCAAAGTGGTGTTGCTTAATTTCTGGGCAACTTGGTGTGGACCATGTGGTGTAGAAATCCCCTGGTTTACCGATTTTGAGCAGAAGTACAAATCGCAAGGCTTCGCGGTGCTGGGCGTCTCAATGGACGAAGATGGTTGGGCTGCCGTCAAGCCCTTCGTGGCCGAGCGAAAGATCAACTATCGAATTCTCATGGGTACCGACAGTTTGGCCCAGCTTTACGGTGGTCTTGATTCTCTGCCCACCAGTTTCCTTATCGACCGCGACGGTAAGGTGGCGTTTCCGCCTCACATCGGCCTTATTAGCAAAAATGAATATCTCAATGAAATCCAATGTCTCTTGGGCGATCAGCCGGCCAATTCTATGCCTGTTGAGTCTGCTAGCAGTGGCGCATCCGCTGCCTGCCCAGCAAAATAAGATCTCTATCGCACCCGCCGACCCGCTCATGGTGAAGCGCGGCGAAACCGCTAAGCAAGTCTTGAAAGCAGTCATTCTGGCCGGCTTCCACGTCAACAGTGACAAACCTAGGGACGAATTCTTGATTCCGTTGAAGCTGATCTGGAATGCCGGGGCCCTCGAATCGAAATTGATTACTTATCCGAAGCCCGAAGAGATGGAGCTGAACGGTTCGCAGATGGTTGTCTATACGGGAACTGTGCCGATTGAGACAGAATTTGCCGTGGCCAAAGATGCGCCCAAGGGTCCTGCTACCATCACGGGAAAGCTCAAATACCAAGCCTGCAATAGTCAAATGTGTTTTCGTCCTTCCACGCTTGATGTTCATTTTGCAGTTGTGATCGAATAGCGGCACGGATGAGACGTCTTGTCTTCGCGGTAGTAGTGTCTTTGGTCATGTTGTCGGCGTGTTCGCGATCGGAAGATCCCGATTCTCACATAGCGAGCGAAATTTCGGCGGAGCTCGAGCATACCAAATCAATCGACAATCATGCGCATCCGGTGAAGGTAGTTGGTACAGGCGAACAGCCGGATCGGGATTTCGATGCGCTGCCTGCCGATGCCGTTCACGTGCCCGCCTTGCCGGTGTCCTCCAGACCCGACAATCCAATATTTACAGACGCCGCCCGCGATTTGTTCAAGTCGGAGGGGAAAGCGACCGTCCAAAAGCAGAAGGGTGATGCCTATCCGGTTTGGATTCTGAATCACACGAATACAGAAATCATGTTGGCGAATCGCGTTTCTATGGGTCGAGGGCTGCCGAACGATCGCTTCAAATGGGTTCCGTATGTGGACATGTTTCTGTTCCCGCTGAATAATTCCGCGATTGAACAAAAAGACCCGGAACACGCTGCGTTCATGAAGAACGAGGAGAAACTGCTGGCTGGGTATTTGGATGCGGCGCAGTTGAAAACACCGCCGCTTGCCCTCGATGATTACCTTATTTTCGTTACGCATACTCTCGAAAAATTCAAATCGGACGGAGCTATCGCGCTGAAGTTCGAATTGGCGTATCTGCGCGACCTGAGTATTTCCGATCCGAAGAAGGAGGATGTGGAGCGGATTTATACAATTTACGTGCAATCGGCCGAACCCTCGGCAGAAGAATATAAGGCGCTTCAGGATTATATTTTCCGCTATATCGCTCACGAGGCGGGGCGTTTAGGGCTGGCGATCCACATTCATACCTCAATAGGGGTAGGCAGTTATTTTCACGAAGCGAACGCAAATCCTATGGCGATGGAGCCATTATTTAATGATCCCACGCTGCGCAAGACTAAGTTCGTGATGCTGCACGGTTCGTGGCCGTTCACCCGCGAAGCTGCGACGTTGATCCTTAAGCCCAATGTTTTCATCGACTATTCGGCGTTTTATTTTTTAACCTATCCCCACCAGGCTGCGAAAGATTTGCGATTGCTGCTGGAAAGCGCGCCTGAAAAGGTGTTGTATGGCACAGATGCTTCGCCGTTCTCGGACACGATCGGTTGGGAAGAAACGGCTGCGGCATCGGCGAAATTTAACCGTCAAGCGCTGGGGTTAGCTGTGACGGGGATGATCGAGGACGGCGAAATTACAACGGAACGGGGCAAACGGCTAGTTCATATGGTTCTGCGGGATAACGCGCGCCAGCTTTACGGCTTGTAAGTGCATGAAACGATTGCTGATCCGGCCGGGTGGCATTGGCGATGTGATTGTTTCGCTGCCGGCTTTGGAGTGGCTGAAAACCGACTATACCGAGGTTTGGGTACCGAGTGCGACGGTAAGTTTGATCCAGTTTGCAGATAAGGTTGTGTCGATTTCTGCGAGCCGGATTGACATGCTCACAGATGGGTTTGTTCAACGTTTTCAGCAGTTTGACGAAGTGCATTCGTGGTACAAATCAAACGCGGAAAAGCTGTTGGAAATCAACAAAAACTGCCATTTTTACCCCCTATTAAGCGATTCGGACGATCATGCTTGCGATGTCTGTCTGAAACAGGTAGGTGGGCCATTAGGGTTGAGGCCTAAGATCGCGGTAAGGAGTGTGGCACGTGAAACAATTGTGATGCATCCATTCTCTGGAAGTGATAGAAAGAATTGGAGTTATGCTAATTTTGAGGAGCTCGCAAAACGCTTGCCGCTGCCGGTGGAGTGGGCGCAGGCTCGTTTTGAAGATCTGCTGGACCTCGGTGAATGGATCGCGGGAGCGCGGCTCTACATTGGCAATGACTCGGGAATAACGCACCTTGCGAGCGCGGTTGGAGCCCCTGTTTTGGCGATTTTTATACAGTCGGAGCCGTTAAAGTGGGCGCCTGATCGAGCGAAGGTTTTGCGAAATCCTTCTGTGGAGCATGTCCTTCACGCCGCCACCGAACTATTGGCTTGCGGGCGGCGGTAACTTCATCGACCCGGGGAGTGCGGGTGTTGTGCGGAGCGTTCTTTACCAGCTCGGGATTTTCTTCGACTTCTTGCGCGATGGAGATGAGTGCGTCGGCGAAGAGATCGAGTTCGCCTTTGCCTTCGGTCTCGGTCGGCTCTATCATGAGTGCGCCGTGAACGATGAGCGGGAAGCTAACGGTATAAGGGTGGAAACCGTAATCGATGAGGCGCTTGGCAATGTCGCCGGTCCGAATGCCTTTGGCGGCTTGGCGATCGTCGCTGAAAACACATTCGTGCATGGACGGCGCTTTGTAGGCGATTTCGTAATGCGGTTCGAGCAGCGTTCGCAGATAGTTGGCGTTGAGGAGCGCGTCCATGGTGGCTTGNNAGATCGTAATTCCAGCGCCAGAGATCGCCGTCGCGTTTGAGACGAGGGCTGGGAAGGAAAGGCGTGAGTTCCTTGACACAAGCGACCGCACCGGCACCGGGACCGCCGCCGCCATGAGGGGTGGAAAATGTTTTATGCAAGTTGAGGTGCATGACGTCGATGCCGAAATCGCCAGGGCGCGCGATGCCAACGAGAGCGTTCATGTTGGCGCCGTCCATATAGACGAGGCCGCCTTTGTCGTGCATGATGCCGCAGATTTTGCGAATGTTCTCTTCGAAGACGCCGACGGTGTTGGGGTTGGTGATC
>PMQB01000201.1 GCA_003169195.1 Bryobacterales bacterium | reverse complement strand
CGGCCTACTGGCGTTTCGAGCGATACGGGATCGCGCGAAATCGTCTTGAGCTTTTGGACTTTCTCCACGGGAATGTCCATGCGCCGGCTGATTTCTTCGTTCGTAGGTACGCGGCCCAGTTCTTTTTCCAACTCACGCGTGGCGCGCAGGAACTTGTTCATGCTCTCGTTCATGTGAACGGGAATACGAATGGTGCGTGATTGATCGGCAATGGCGCGCGTGATCGCCTGGCGTATCCACCACGTGGCGTAAGTTGAAAATTTATAACCGCGCCGGTATTCGAATTTGTCGGCCGCACGCATCAAGCCGATGTTGCCTTCCTGGATCAAATCCAGCAGGTGCAAGCCACGGTTGACGTACTTTTTCGCCACCGAAACCACCAAGCGGAGGTTGGCTTCCACCAAGTCCTTCTTGGCTCGTTCCGCTTCGATTTCGCCATGCCGGATGACGTGCAGGCTATGCTTCAGATCGGGAAGCGAAGCACCCGCTTCTGTCTCTTTTTTCTTTAGTTCGCGCTTCAGTTCCTTGACGCGAGCGACGGCTGCTGCCGAATTGCGGGCTTCGAGTTTCTTGACTTCGGCATCAAGCAGCGACATTTCGTCGGCGTTGCGCTCAATGACCCGAACAAACTCTTTCCAGCGCGCCAGATTGAACGGAATGGCACGCAGCGCCTTTGACATTTCCACCAAAGCGCGAGCCACTTTCCCGGCCCACTTTTTGCGAAGCTTCTTGTTTGCCGATGGCACAGCCGCATATTTGTCTTGCGTCTGTTGCAGCTTTTTCACGGAAGCCTGGAACGCAAAAAACATTTCGGCCATTTCGTTGCGCCGCTTGATATCCGCCGCACTGCCTTCTTCAATATCGGAAGGCCCGAAATCTACATAACTATCGACTTCTTCGGCACCTTTGCGAATGAGATCGCAAAATTCACCCACCAGCGCCTGAATCAGTGGCGACCGGCTGATCGCCTTCTGCATGCGCACTTTGCCGCGTTCCATTTTCCGCGCCAGCGTCACTTCGCCTTCGCGCGTCAAAAGCGGCACCGATCCCATTTCGCGCAAGTACACGCGTACTGGGTCATCGGTATAAATCGACTCTTCTACCTGCTGGGCACCGTGGAACTCGTCATCCTGAACCTCTTCGGGATGAAAGAAATTGGCTTCCTCGTCAAACGGGATTCCCCCAAGCGGTTCTGGCCCGTCGGCTAGAAATTGATCTTCGAATTGGTCCACCTTAGCTAATCACCTCTAGTTGCCGCCCCATAAATTCTTGACACAACCTTCGCGCGAAAGTCACACTCCCGCACTTGCTTCTATATTCTTAGACGCGGATTACAGCAAACCGCGAGGATTAGTCTGCAACCGCCTTACATTCTTCTCTTCGGAAGCTAGGACGAACTTCGCCAAAGAATTGCGATGAGAGTCACACTCTTCTCACGCCCTTACAACGGAACAGGCCAAGCCTCTACGACTGTAATAATTACGCGACCCTATTATAGCCGGGAATCGTTCTGAAGTTAAGCCCTATTTACTCAGATGACACCCAAAGTGATTGGTTTCACAAAACATAAGTGCTGAAAGCACTTCAGTTTACGCCCCAGAAACGGTAGGGAAAGAATTACCCAGACCTCCGAGTAATACTTAGGCTATATCTTCCGAGTGGAGGATATGCTATTAAGTTCGCGGAGGAATTCATCCACGTCCTGGAAGTCGCGGTAAACAGAGGCAAAACGCACGTAAGCGATCTTGTCTAGTGCTTTCAGGCTAGTCATTAGCTCCTCCCCGATCTGAGTAGTAGAGATCTCGCGATCGGGGCTCTCAAATAGCAATGACTCGATAAGATTCACCAAATCCGCCAATTTTCCCATGCTCACGGGACGTTTTTCACAGGCACGCAGCAGCCCGTTTAGGACCTTTTGGCGGTCGAACGTTTCTCGGCGTCCGTCCTTTTTGACCACCATGTAGGGGACTTCATCACAGCGCTCATACGTCGTAAAGCGACGTTCACACGATAGACATTGCCGGCGACGCCGAATGGAATCCCCTTCCTTGCTTTCACGCGAGTCAATCACCTTGTCTTCGCGGAACCCGCAGAAAGGACACGTCATATCCGCTTTGAGGGTATCAGTTTAGACAAGCGCCGGGAACTGGAGGGCGGCTTCGCGGACCAGCAGGCCCATTTTGGGATGACTGGGTTCAAACCGCGGCCGTAGCCCGTGGGCTTGGAGCGCTTCGCTGCAAGTGGGGCCGATGGAGGCAACAAAAATCCGGGAAAGCGCGTCGATGGCTTCCTGGCGTTGGCCTTGCTGGGCCGCGAAATCGAGAAAGTGATCAATTTGAACGCCGGTAGTGAAAAGGGCAGAATGAAAACGTCCGGCGATGAGTTGAGTCAGCGCATCTGCCAGCGGTTCGGTGTTTTCGGGAAGGGCCCACTGGTATACCGGTACGCTCGTTGTTTTGCGCCCTTGCGCCGCCAGCCCTGCGAGCAAGTCCTGATTAGGCCGTCCATATTCCTGCACAGCAACCAATTTCTCCGGCGATGCGGCCACCGATTGCAAAAGTTCGCGCCAGGTATTGGGTTCAGGCACAGCGATGGCGACAGGCACTTGCCACTCTCGTAAGACAGACATTGGTTTAGGGCCGCGTGCCACGATGGTCAACTTGCGCAAGGCTTCGGGGAAGAAATGCTCGGGCTCGCGAGTGGCCAAGACACGCTGCAACAAGCGCGCGCCCACACCCGTCATGAAAATCATCATCTCAAAGTGGCCCGCGTAGAGTTCAGCAGCAAAGGCGAAGGCGGCCGAATTTTCTGCCAAAGGCACCTCGCGCAAAGCAGGCGCGACAAACGGCTGGCCACCGTTTAGCCGGATGAGTTCCGCCATCTCTACGGCGCGGCGGCTCTCAAACGCCAGCACGCGACTCTGAGAGAAGGACATACAAAATGGTAACGCGAAAGAGTTGATACGATTTAAGACAGGGTTCTATGAAACTGAGTATGCGAGTTCTTGTCTCTGGATTTGTGATTGCCTTAGGCGCACTTGGCCAGTCGGGCAATCCAACGCCCGGGCCGACGCCCGAAGGCAACGCCCCGGTGTTTCTAGACAACCACCGGCCGTTGAACCCGAAGAAGGAAAAGAATCCCACCACGCGCACCGTCACAGGCCAAGTGGTGGACGATTCAGGCCAACCGCTGGATGGCGCATTGGTCACACTGGTTGATCAGAAAACCAAAGAGCGTCACGAATTTTTCACCAAGAAAGACGGCCGATACAAATTTGAAGATTTGAGTTTTTCAGTGGATTATCAACTGCAGGCCAAGTGGAAGAACTTGATGAGTGAGGAACGGAAACTGAGCCAGTACGATCACAGTCCACGCATTGTGAGACTGCTGGAGGTGACGACGCCGGAGGGAGCGCCGCCACCATCAAGCGAGGCTAAGACCGACAAACCGAAGCCTTAGCGCTTGCAGAGTTCAGGGTACTGCTTCTTCAACGCGTTCACTTTCGGTAGATCGTTGTAGACGATGTACGGTTGGAACGGATTGTTCTCCATGTAGTGTTGATGATAGGCTTCGGCCGGATAGAAGGCTTTCAGCGGCACAACCTGAGTGACAATCGGTTTCGGAAAAATGCCGGCTTCGTCCAGCTGTTTGATGTAGCTATCCGCTGCCTTTTTCTGCTCGTCGTTGGCATAGAAAACCACTGAGCGGTATTGCGTGCCGGTGTCGGGGCCCTGGCGATTCTTTTCGGTAGGATTGTGCGCGATGGAGAAGAAGATCTTCAGCAACTGGCCGTAGGTGATCTCTTTCGGATCAAACGTGACTTGCACCGACTCGGCATGGCCGGTATTGCCCTCGCTGACGACTTCGTAGTGAGCCGTGGCCTTTTCGCCTCCGGAATAGCCGGCGACGGCCGACTTCACGCCCTTTAATTTCTCAAAAACACCTTCGACGCCCCAGAAACAGCCGCCTGCAAAGACAGCGGTTTGCTCGCCGCCGGAGGCAGGAACATCCACGGCCGGTTCAGGGAAAACCTTCGCCGCGGCAGAGAGCAGCACTGCTCCCGCCAGAAATGATCCAACAAAACCAAATACTTTTCGACTGAACATTGTGTTACGCACCCTTTCGGTTAGATTGCTCTACTCACCAATTCGCTGCGAAATCTGGAAAAGTTATCAACGCCAGCCGGGATTCTTGCCCAAGCTGACGAGATTGGCCAAAATACGATACGCGCCCGGCACACCTTCCGGAAGCTGGCGGTATAGTGCGAACGCATTGTAAACGTAGAAACCCTTGCCATAGCGTGTCAGCAAGAGGCCGCCTTTTTGCGGATCCTGATCAGGATCATGTGTTTCGATGAGCGACAGATAATGCTCGTCCCACTTCTGCAGAAAACCGTGACCGCGCTCTTCTTGCCAACCGCTAAAATCGGCGGTCGTGATTTTGTTGGGCCAATTGAAGAGGGGATTCTGCGGCTCCAATATCTTCACTTCGGACGTTTCGTCCACTACGCGCGGCGCGTTACCAACGGTGAGTGGGTAAGGGCCGTAATTGGGATCAAAGTTTTGCACGTTGTACTGCACGATAAGAACGCCGCCGTTGTTCACGTAGCTCAGCAGGCGGCCGTTGGCCGCACGCAATTCCGGCCGCACTGCATAAGCGCGAACGCCGAGAACAATAGCGTCAAAGTGGGAGAGGTCGCCCGTTTCGATATCGGAAGCAGATAGCGTTTGCAGTTGAACGCCCAGGTCTTCAAGAGCGCGGGGCACGTCGTCACCTGTACCCGGAAGGAAGCCCACATGCAGATTTTGTGCAGTCTTCACATCCACGCCGACCGCTTTGTAGGTAGCGGCATGATAGCTGGGGTACGGGCGTAAACCGGCATAGCCAACCAAGCGAAAGCCTTCTTCATAGGTCTTGCCGTCGTAGTCGGCGACTGCGCGGATTTCGTAATCGCCCGCTTTCAAACCATGCGGCGTGACTTCGAAGGTTATGGTTTCGCTGTCGCCATCGCGCGCGAATGAGAAAGGCGCTTGGGCGGGCGAAGACTCCCAACCGGCTGGTAGGCGCAAGCGAACCGAACCCTTCGCGGGCCCTTTCACGTTGCTGCGAAGTCCGCAAGTGAAAGTGAACGACGTGGAGGTAAGAGGCACGGCGCCGGCCGACGGTGTAACCGAAAGCGATAATGCCGGCGCTACAAGCAGTGGATCTTCCACAATGCCAATGCCTTCCAACCGCTGATTTGCAGAAACAACGCGGCGCAGCGAAAACGGCACACCGTTGAAGTTGAGACGAACAGCTGCGCTCAGCGGATAAGGTGCCAACGACAAGTTGCGAAAGCGTTCGTCGGTTAGGTTGTAATAGGGTTGTTCCTGGTTCGGGCGGGTGAAGTAGGCCTTGGTTAGCGTGGCATCTTCGGGCGCGACGATCGAAAATTTCAGCTTGCTTTCGGTACCGGCAGCGAGCGCCGAAGCCGCTGGCTTGTCCGTCTTGATCACCCAGCCCTTTCCATCGGACGGCACAACCGCAATATCTTCCACTGCAACATCTTGCGCACCATTGTTGTGCAGACTCGCTTGCACAGCAAATTTTTGCCCTGGGATGGCGATGGTGAATGTGACCGCCTGCCCACCACCGAAGCGATTATCCGGCTCCTTATCGGGCGCGACAACCGCGTCAAACGAAATGCCCAAAGCCAGCGCCAGCGCCTTTTCAAATTGCTGCTGCTTGACGCTAAGTTCGAACGCTACATCGCTCTTGCCGGGCTCGGCCAAAGAACTACTATTCACCGCACCCAGCAAGTCGCGTGTCTGTTTGAGCCCATCGGCCAAGAATGGCGCAATTTGCGAGGGGTTGGCAGGGCGGTATTTGTCGGAAGCTTCGTCCGCCGCTTGTGAAATGCCCTGCAATCCGTGTTTCAGAAAGGCAGTGTCGCCCTGGGCAAGTGAAGCGATGCCCGCTAATGAAATGTCGATGCCGTCGTAGAACGTACTGTCTTTGGCTGCTCCATCAACACGCGATCCATAGCGATGATAGGTAGCGCTGTAGATGCCTTCCGGCGGAGTGGTGCCGCCGCCGTTCTGAGTCTTTTGAAAGCCCCAGCCGGTGCGGCCAATCTGCATATAGGTCAGACCAACGGTGGGATCGAAACGGCCCTCCGGAATTTCCAGATTGGTGGCGGGACGTTCGTTGATCCAGGAGTTGTCTACGTAGTTGCGAAAGCGAATGGGGACGTACTTGTCGGTCGCGTAATCGTAGATGGTTTTGTCTTTGGTGGGAGCGAAAAAGGGCACGCGCGCATACACCTTCGCCGGAGCCCACGGACGCAACCCTTCTCGAATCTGTTCCGGAAACCACTTAGGATCGGCGGCGGCGTTGAAAGCTTCCTGCGCCATCTGTCCGGCCACCTGGTGATTGCCGTGACCATCGGTGGGCGCACCGACAAAACTGGAAGTCAGGATAAGCGGACGCGTCATGCGCACCACGCGCACGACATCCGACAGTACTCGATCGTAGCCCCACTTCTCAATCGCTTCTTCGCGCGTTTTGGAGAAGCCGTAATCAATGACGCTGCCCCAATATTGATCAACACCGTAATAGCGATCGGCCTGTAGCAATTCTTGCGTGCGCACCAAGCCCAGTTCGTCGTACATATCGACAGACATGGCATTCTGGCCGCCTTCGCCGCGGGTCAAGGTGAGCAGCGCGCCCCGTGTGCCCCGTCCGCGCGTTTCCGCAGCCAGCATGCCGCCATCTTCGTCATCGGGATGCGCAGTGATCATCAGGATACTGGCGCGGGTACGAATGGCGGCTAAGGCGCGCGAAAGGCCGGAGGCTCCGCGATCTTCATCAATGGCTTGTGCGTTTGGATCAATGCGCGCCGCTTGTTGTGGCGTTTGCGCGGACGCGCTTGGCCAGAAAACGACGAAAGACAAAGTAAGGATAAAGATCGTAAGAATCGAGATTTGGGTAGAGGTAGAGTTTCTGCGCATTTCGGGCACTTTGGGTCGGATAGATTTTATGGTACGCCACGCATGGCGTCCTATGATTCAATTAGTATCCCTGTTTCTGGCTAGCGAGCGCTAAAAGAGTTTAATTTGTTTGTGGCCATAGAACGGTATCCTTTGGATGACACCCGTCGTCCAAACAACTGACGAGAGGATTTAGACAATGAATAAAAACAGAGCACTCATAGCTGTGGTTGTGGGAGTGGCACTGGCTTCGATTGGTTTTAGCCAGCAATATCCGCCAAGCCAGTATCCACCGCAGCCGCAGCAACAACCGCCTTACCCGCAAGATCAACAGCAGTATCCGGCGCAAGGGCAGACCCAGTATCCGCAACAATATCCACAACAGCAATATCCGCCTTCGCAAGCACCGCAGTATCCGGTAGTGGGTGCGGGGCAGCCACCCGCGTTTCCTCCGCAACAGCTAGAGCAGATGGTGGCTTCTATCGCCCTTTATCCAGACAACCTGTTGGCACACGTGTTGACGGCAGCCACGGTTTATCAACAAATTCCAGCAGCCGCTGGTTGGGCTAATCAACATGCCTATCTGCATGGCGCAGCGTTAGCAGCAGCCATTCGCGAAGATAATCTGCCTTGGGATGTCAGCGTTCTTTCGTTGATTCCCTTCCCGCAAGTGTTGAGCCAGATGGCGCAATATATGCAGTGGACGGAGCAACTCGGCGATGCCGTTTTGGGAGAACGTCCAGAAGTGATGGATGCCATACAACGTCTGCGTGCCCGCGCCCAGCAGGAAGGGTATCTGCAAGATCCGCAGTTCACCCGCTATGAGCGCGTGGAAGTCGCGGGGCCAGGGTTGATTCAGATCGATCCGTTGGGGCCTGACTACTACGTGCCTTATTACAATCCGCAGATTTTCTTTGTAGCCCCCCGGCGCGGATTTTTCGCGGGCTTCAGCTTTGGCCCAGCCATCTCTGTCGGCGGCTACTTCGGTCCATGGGGCTGGGGACCTGGCGTCGGATTCGGTTGGCGTGAGCATTCGATCCTCATCGGCGGCAATCCCTGGAATCGCGGGTGGGTGGATCGTGGGCGCTACAATCGCCCGATTCCGTTCGCAGAGCATCGTACAGAATCACATGGCTATGTTCCGCAGCGCCGCGAAGGTCCTTCTGGGCGTGACGAACACCGCGGCGGCGAACGCGACCACGAGCATCACTAATCGCTCTTTCGATTCATTTTGAAGCATTTCTGGCTGCCGCGCCTTCCCCGCGCGGTAGCCTTTTTCTTTGCTGATCGGGCGTGGGACAATCCGAAAAAGAGGTCGCAGAGTTTGAATTCTCGATGGCTGGTATTGCTGTTGTTCGTCGCGCCGCGTTTTTGTTACGCCGAAACGGTAAGCGACTTGCACAAGCAAGGTACCGATTTTTACGATCAAAAGAAATATCCCGAAGCGATTGCCGCTTTGGAAAAAGCAGTGCAAAGCGAAGATCCGCATTCGGCGGCCTACGCGCAATCCACCCTGTACATCGGCCAGAGTTATTTCTCTTTACTGCAGCCTGCCAAGGCGATCTTGTGGCTTGAGAAAACCGTGCCTAACGTAGAAGTGAATTACATGTTGGGCAACGCTTACATGCAAACGCGCGATGTTGATAAGGCAGAAATCGCCTTTGCGCGTCTGTTTGCGGTGCCATCCAGTTCGCCCGCCGCGCATCTGCTTGCGGCGGAACTCATGTTGAAGCGCGAATACGAAGAAGATGCGCTGGCCCAAGCGCGAAAGGCACTCGCGCTCGACCCGAAACTTCCGGGCGCGCACTTCATGCTTGGGGAAATCGCCGTCTTTCACGCGTCGCTCGATGAAGGACTCGCCGAAATGGGCAAGGAGATTGAGATCAATCCGAATTTCTCTATGGCCTGGTACCGGCTTGGGGAGATTTTGGCACGGCAAGAAAAATGGCCCGTCGCCATTCCGAATCTGGAACGAGCCATTTGGCTAAATGCCGATTTCAGTGGACCCTACATTGTGCTCGGTAAGTGCTATTTCAAGACCGCGAATTACGTGAATGCGGAAGGCATTTTGCGGCACGCCTTGACGCTCGATCCGAATAATTATGCCGCCACCTATCTGCTGGGCCAAACGCTGATAGCAGCGGGGCAGAAAGACGAAGGGCGCGCGGTGCTCGAAAAGCTGAAGGGCATGGAGCATCGCTGATTCCGTTTCCTTCACGCGGGGCCTTGCTGGCTTTTGAATACTTGGGCGTCGGCTCTGAATGACGAAGTCTGGTGGCTACGACGCCGACTATCGAGGTTCTCCGTTGCTTATCTGTCCTCGCATGATGGACGTGATGCTCTAACCTTCAGAAATCCTGAGTCGCGGGCAATTCTGATCAACATAATTTCGACCGATCCCGACAAAATTGATCAGCTAACTTCGTTCTGGATGCGGGGTGCAGAGAACTACTGGTTACAGATACCGGATGTGTTTGGAGCGGCACTTCATCGCTCCAAAGACAACCGTACACTCATCAACATTGCCGAATGGACCAGCGGTGAAGCTTGGCGGAATGCAACACAAAATGCGGGGCAAAACTTCGCAGGAGCGCACGGTGTCGGAACATCCGATCCGAAACTCTACACCGTTGTGGCTATAGTTTCCTCCCGTTAAGAGATTTGAATGCCTGAGGAGAAAAGCGATGAGAAAAAAACTATACGGTTGTCTTACTCCCGTCAGTTCCTTATTCATTTCGGCTTTCTGCGTTCAAGTAATGGGAGCGAAATCCGATACACCGGCTGCGCGCAGTTATTGCCTGGTACACCAGTTGGTCACACGTTGGCATGAGGCTTATCAGCATTTAGATGCCGACGCGATGGCATCCCTTGAGAACGATTCATTTACGCTGGTCGACCGCTTCGGCGAACTGCATCGTGCATTCGAAAAGCGTAAGCAGGCGCAAATCTGGAACGACGGATTTGAAGCGATTGACCGCCAGCGATTCACACCAACGTTTGAAATCCGTTCATTGCAATTTCCTGTGCCGGATGTTGCGAGAGTCCAGGTCTGCACATATTACGAAGAAGGTATTGGATTGCTGGATGGGTCTCGCATTTCCCCCTTGTGGCAGGCCGAAAGTTTCGTCGTCGTAAGGATACGCGGCACTTGGCGCATAACGAGTCTTGACGTGCACGATCAAAGCGCACCGGAAGGATTCGCTAAGCGGATATCACCTTCCCCGTAATTGCGCGTTTACCCGATCCAAGTTCGCGCGCGCTGCTTGGTTGGCCGGATTGAGACGTAGCGCGTTTTCGAAGGCATTCTTGGCGGCTGGCAAATCACCTTTGATCGCCTGCAGCGTTCCTAGATTTGTTTGAATATCGGCATTTTGCGGATCGAGCCGCGCCGCTTCTCGAAAGTGCACCAGCGCATCCACATAGTTGCTCTGCTTGAAATCAATAGTGCCTAAGCCGGCCTGGGCGTCCGCATCATCCGGCTTCTCGTTCAAAAACAGCGTGTATTCTTCGCGCGCTCCGGCCAAGTCTCCGCTCGTCGCCAGCGTATGCGCCAGGTTATAACGCGCATTCAAATAGTGCGGATCCAATTGCAAAGTGGCGCGAAACTCGGCGATCGACGCCGCTATCTTATCTTGCAGGAGCAGAACTGTTGCCAAGCTGTTATGCGCAGTCACATTCCTTGGTTCAGCTTTGAGAGCGGCGCGATAAACAGTCGCGGCTTCGTCATATTTGCCGCGCATCTGCAGCAGAGCTGCCAGATTGTAATGAGCGAGAAAATCAGCAGGATACTTTTCTAACCGGCGACGCATCACCGCCTCCTGAATCGCCATGCGCGGATCTTCGCCACTGGCATTCTGTTTCGGGAGCAACTGCAGCCAGACATGGCCCATTTCATCTTCGCTGCGATTGCCGGCCACCACAAGCTTGGGAGGGCGATTGGGATTCCGCGGATTCTCCGCCGTGTTGTCATAGCGAATGCGCATGTTGAGCTTCGTCCCTTTGGGAAGATCAATGGGCGTCCCGTAATCGTAAGTTGCCTGCCAGTTGATATCCCAGTCGTTGATGCGGATCAGCCAGCGTAGCTCGCCATTGGGCAACGTGGCCCACGCCTCCACCTGTTTGCCCAGGTAGTGGGCGTGCGGGTAGATCGCAAGCACCTGAACATCCTCGGGCAGAGTCAATTCATCCGTCACCACGAAATCCTTTGTCCCAGGCCGAATGCGTAAGGCACCATCGTGCTCCAGTTGTACGAGCATTGGATGCCGAGTCGGCGGATGGTCGGCAAAATAGATACCCACTTCCGCTTGCAGTTGCTCTTCCTTTCCCATGGGTCGAAGGTGCAGGTTCACGATCAGATCCGTATCAGGATCAAGTCGCCATGACATGTCATCCGGCTCAAGACGTAATACCGTGGCCGGTTTCCAAAACAGAAAGTGCGAATCGGGCTCGAAATTGTCGGCCGCCGCCTCGGTAATCACGTCCATGCCAGCGAAACCGGGCTGGCCGTCTTGACCGTCGCGCTTTCGCAGGGAATGCGTGCGGTCCAACACCACATTGCCATGGTGCACTACGCGCGGATTGCTCATGCGCAGTTCGAAACCACGCACATAACGCACTTGATTAACTCCGCTCGGCAAAACGAAATTGCGAAAGATATCGCCGCCGTCCGCGGGCACGTGGAAAGGCTCGGCCATCCGTAAAATCAAATCCGGCGGACCCATTTGCCACTCGCTGGTGAAGCGCGGTGCCCGCGGCAAATCGGCCGATTCGCCGCGCGGCTTGCCTTGCTCCACCCAGTGCGCAAACAAAGCAATCTGCTCCGCCGTCAGGCTTCGATCACCCACAAACTTGCCATAGCCGTGCTCAGGCGGCCAAGGCGGCATGTAGCGGCTCGATGTCACGGTTACGATCTGTGCAGCGTGTTTCGCTACGTCTTCATAGCTGATCAACGGAAAGGGCCCGCTGCCGCCTTGGTGGTGACATGCTACGCATCGCGAATACACAACAGGAGCGAGGTCTCTGTTGAACGTCACGCTTCCCGCAAACAGAACGGGCGCACAACAAAAAAGAGTCACCGTGATGGCAAAATTACGCGTAATCTAACCATTATCCAAGGCGGCTTTGATCATGGCGGCCAGTTCGTCTTTGCCGGCCGCAGTGCTGATAAAAAGTTCTTGGCGGGCACCCGCGCTTAGCGCAATCCCTTTCCAGCCATTAGTCGTTGGCACTGTAATGCGAATCGCAGGAAGGCCTTTGGCGTCGCGCACTTGGCGAATCACACCCGGAATGATGCTGCGGATCTCCTCGTTATCGCGCAGCAGGCGCTCTAGTACAGGCCGCAGCCCGTCAATAATACTGTGCTCGATTTTGAGTTTGTTCTTCTCGGCGCGGAGACGCATAGGTGCCTACTTAAACTGCTTCTTGTATTGGAAATCGATACCGAATTCGCCGTTGTCATCACGTAGTGCCACCACCGAAAACTGCCGGCTGAACGCCCATTCGAAACGGAAAATCTGCTCCGAGGTTTGCGACAAATTGGTGATGTAGGTAATGGTGATGTCGCGCGAGATCTGCTGTTCCAGTGTGACACGGGTCTGCGGTGTGTTCGTAATACCTTGGACCAATGGATCAATCCGGATATTCGAAATGCCAAACAGTTTCGACAAGCGATTCGTCACGGGAGATGTTACTGCCGCACCAAGCAGTGAGTTCGCACCCGACTGCAAAGTACTGGTATCGTTCGTCCGAAGATTGCGGGTGGCATCAATCGATTCGGGTGCCCGGCCAACGGCCAGCAAAGCGATAATCTCGCGCGGCTGCAAGGGCGGGTCGGATCGATAAGCAATATTCAGTTTGCTGAACGTACCGGAAATTGTGATATCCACGGTAACGCCGCGCGCGCGCGTCTCCAGATCGAGATCCAGCGCAGGCTCAACCTTAACGGGATTAGCAAAGGAGATTTCGCCGCGGTTAATACTATAGCGAGTGCCGAATGCTTGAATGTCGCCCTGGTTTGCTGCTAGATTACCCAACAATACCGGGTGTTCCGGCGTGCCTCGCAGGTTTAGATTGATCTCCGCTTCCACATCGCGACTCAGCGACGTACTCAACTGCAGATTCGGCGCGCTTTCGATGACAACATCCAAATGCAGCCCGCTCAGAAATTCGTTTTCATTCCCAGGCGCGGCGTTGGCGGCGCTTAAGCCAGCCAGAATATTTCCCACATCGGTGTTTGCATTGAAAACGACTCGCGATATCGTGAGCGTCCCAGACAGCAAGCTGTTCGTACTACTGCCGCTGAGGCGCAGTTTTGAACTGGCCGTCACGCTGATGCTGCCCGCGTAGCGAACGCGCACGTTGTCGGCCGAGCCTTCCAGGTGATAGACAAGTGGTCCACCACCGCCGAAGCTCAGAAATCCGCCCAACGCCAGTTCGCCGCCACCCGATTTGGCCGTCATTTTCTGAAGCGTGGCTCGATTGCGCGTAAAACTCAAAGTGCCGTTCACCGCGCTCAGTCCGTTCGGTATGTTCTCCGGAAAGAAGGTGCCGTCTTTGATTTCGAGCGTCCCATTCACTGTGGGGTCGTGCAAAGTTCCACCCACAGCAGCCGAAATTATAGAAATGCCCGACGATTCCACATTGGGATCAAACAAATGATAGGCCTGCAAATTGACTGAGCCGGCCACTTGTAAATCCATAGCTTTGCGTTCGTTGTAAGGAATTGTGCCTGTTATGGCTAAGCTGGTTTGATCGCCTTCGATACGAAGACTACGCACCGTGGCCACGCCTTTGAAGAAATCAATCAGCAGCGGGCCCGAGTTATGCAGCGAAACGACAGGGCCTTTCGATTTCTCAAGCAGATTCTGATTCAATTGCGACGAAAGCTGCAATTGATCTGACCGGAACGAAACGCGCATCTGCGAAGGATCTTGTAACAGCCCGTCTATGCGCACTTGCGCGGCCATAAACCCATCGAAGAGTGGCGGCTTCTCTGCTCCGGTAAGCGAATAGAGCGAGGTCAACGTGACACGGCCCAAATTAATTTCGACGCGCGTTCGATTGCCGGGCCCTAAGTCCAGAGTGCCCGTTCCGTGCAGCGGATTCTTGCGCAAATCCCCACTGATCACCGCCTCCACCGATTGCCCGTGTGTTTCGCTCTGCAACGTCAAGCTCCCGTAAGGCACTTTGTTCCACGTAACATTCGACAGCTCAATCGTGCCGGTAGCGCCCGTAGGTTCAAACTTTCCTGGCGCAACCGTTGCGGCGCCTTCAAAGTGAACCTCAGCCTGCGCATTTAAAGCCGGCTCGAACTTACGTACCGGCGAAAGGCTCGCAAGAGGAAACCCATTGCTGTCCACCTTCACACGCGCTTGCCCGCTACTCCACGTCCCCGACCGATGTTCATAGTCGCCTGAAAAACCGAGCACAGCCGCGCCCGATACTACACGTCCATTGGAAACATGCAAATGGTCTCCCGTTAGGTCAGCGTCGAATTGGGCTTGGTTCAGGCGCTCACCATATGCGTCCAAACTATCGCTGGCAATGTGCGCTCTTCCTTCCGGCTGGCTGAAAGTACCGCGTAACTGCAACGAGCCGGAGGCAATGCCATGAATAATCGGCAGCTCAATTTTCGGAATTTGTGCCGCCAGTTTACCCACGTCAACCCCATGAATAGCCACAGCGGCGCGTAGCGGCGAATCCGGCTGCACCTTCCAATTCGTAAACCCAATCAGGCCTGTGCCATTTAGCCGTGTGTCGTTTTGCCGCAAATCGAGTGACGCAAAATCAATTCCATTGCCGCTGGCGTTAAACTTCGCCGTAAGTCGGTCAATTACCTGTCCTTCTACGCGCACGGCCGTAGCAGCAGCTTGGCCATCGAATGTAGGACTGCTTAACAAATTGCTAACCGTGCCATCAAAATGCGCGCTGCCATTCTGCAACAACACTGGCCACGCGTCGCTGGGCATGGTTAGGTTTAGCAGACTCACAATCGGTTGCAAGTCATTCAAATCGCTACTGTCCACCGTCACCTGATTCTGCCCGCTCAGCGAGCCCGCAAACGAAAGAGACGAGTGAGGAAAGTTAAGATGTGATTGACCAAAATCGAGTGAATTCGTTTTTTGCAGATAACTCAGATCAACTACTCCGGAAACAGGAATGCCCGTAGGCGAGGACACAATAGACAGATTGGCCTGCACTGCAAAATCATTGGCCCGTGCACCAAGAACGCCGGAGCCATGTACGCGGCCGCTTGCGGCTCCTTGCCAAGGCAGAGGCTTGTTCGTAAAGAACGATGCTGCCTCGTTGAGCGTAAGACCATTGAGATTCCCATCGAAAGACAAGTTGCGGTAATTCTTGATCGCAGCTTCGCCCGTAAATTTAGCGCCGCGGGTAGTGGCAACAACGCGATGCAAAACCACGCCGCTTCGTTTGGCGTCCACGTCCGCCGCAGCGTTAATATTCTTCAACGTCACCGCTTGTGATTCAAAGGCAGCTTGTTGCGCCTCGGCTTTGCCGCTAAAAGACCAGCCAGCGCTCTCATCGTAGTGACCAGCGCCATGCACCGCCAGCTTGCCTCCTCGTATGTTTGTCACCCTAACAACAGGCAGTATTTCTTTCGTGGCTGAAGCGGCATCAACTTGAAAATCAACCCGCGGATGCGCGAAATGTTCGAGTATGCCACTCCCAAGCAATCGAGAATCAGCGCCAGTGAACGCCACATTGCGAATCAAAATACGATCCTGGCCGAGCGAAGCTTGGACATTGAGTTGCAAAGGACCGCGCAGCATATCGCCGAAGCCTAAGTCAACTTGGCGCGAAAACATCGACACACCGTAGCTAGGACCCGCTTTGAAATAGCTGGCCACCATCGCCACGCCTTCGCCGCGCACATTCACCGGAATCCGTTGATCATTCACCACCACCAACCCATCGGTAATGATGAAGTGATTCAGCTTCAGCGCGAACAATTCCTCAATCGGATTGGGATTTTTCTTCCGTGTCAGCGGCGGCGTAGGAAGATTTGTTGATCCATCGGCCGCCACAATCAGATTGACTTGTGGACGAGTCAAAATGATGGAAGAAAAGTCGGCCGTGCGCTTTAGAATCGAGAAGACCCTCACCGTAATCAGCAATCGCTCCACCCGTAGCAGCGGCGCCGCCGGCGGAGATTCCGTGCCATGAATCACAAAGCCTTGTAAATCGGCCGTGAGCTTCCGCCAATCGTAATCGAATGCGCCAATCTCCACCTTGCCGCCCGTAGCCGTTTCCACCTGCGTCACAATGCGTTTACGCACTTCATTACGAAACCACGAGGACTGCAGAACAACAAGAAACGCCGCGGCCAATAGACACAAAACGCCCACCGTAATGCCGGCAATTTTCCAAATTGTTTTGCGTCTACTTTTCATGTCTATTCCAGCCCTTTATCGAAATAGATCAAAGCCACGCGCTTCCGGCTCTCGCCCAACCAGGTATTGAGCGCGGCATCCGTCCGCTCTTCCACTAGCATCGCGCGCAGCGGTTCACGAGAGGCCTCAAAGGTAGGCGGCTGCCCGGTATGAGATTTTCGCCACGCCTCCACCTGGCGTTGATAAGCCGCCTCCACATCTCCATCCGAAACGTTCACATCCGGGCGGAAGCGAACCCCAATAAATTGCAATTCCGTCAGTTGCAGTTCCAGATGGCTGCGCAAAACCGCCGCGGTGAGATGGAAGCTGCTCAGCGTTTTACTGAGTTCTGCCGCACCGCCGCTCGCTTCTTCAATCTGCTGGTAGTATCTGTCCACCTCGCTCGCATCCGGCAGAGCATAGCGGCTCAATTGCATTTCCAGCTTAATCAGCAATTGCTCCACCAGCCGGTCCGCCGCCTCACGCCGTTCCTCCAGGCTCCGCACCACCGGCTTGTGGTTCAGCATGGCAGTCACCCGCAACTCCTCATCAAGTTGCAGTTCCGTAATCACCTGGTTGCCTACGGCAATAGCCAAACGGTCGATGACCTCACCCTTGAACAAAACCGCCAAACAGATAAAGAGCCAGGACAGCCTCATTAGAACGCCTGCCCCAGCGAGAAGTGAAATTGGAAGGCATTGACTTTCTGCGTCACCGAGGGCAAGCAGATCTTTGATGTCGGGCAATCCAACAGTTGCTGCTCAGTACCCTTCAACCCATAAAAGCGCGGCGCGTCAGGACTGAAGGAAAAATCCAACCCAATGGGACCAATCGGCGACCGGTAACGGAACCCAAATCCGACCGATTGCACGGTATAGTTAAAATCCTGCAAGTTATGTTGCCGAAAGCGCAGGCTGAAATCTTGAATCGAACTGTAAACGTTCCCTGCGTCGTGAAACAATACGCCTCCCAAGTTGTCACCAAGCAAAGGGAATCGCAGCTCAAATGTATTCGCAAAAAGCGCGTTACCGCCAATCGGAAACCCTGTTGTCAGATCTCGTGGTCCAGCCTGGAAATCCGGGAATTCACGCAGCGAAGTAGAACCGCCCGAATAGATGCGCTCAGCCAGTGGAATAGGGTTGCTATCGTTGATAGCAGAATCATTTTTGCCTCCAGTCCGCTGAATTAGCCCGAATTGCGTGCTGCGGGCGAAGACCAAATCGCGACCGAACAAGTGATACGTCGAATTGCGAAACAAACCCCGGGCGAAGTGGGTTTGCGTGCCCAAAAAGCCGGGGGCATAACTAAGATCAAGAGTTGTGTAGACGCCATGATGCGCATCGGTCGGGTTATCACGCTTATCCTGGATGATCGTAAAATTAGCCACGCCGGCCGTTTCTGGTTGCGCCAACACTGGCACCACATTCGGATCGATTTTCAGATTTGAGAGCGTGATATTCCGATAAGCAATTCTGTATTGAAAGGTATACGCACGCGAAAGCCGCTGCGAAAGCTGAATTGATCCTTCACGCCGATGTTCCGTATAAGTGCGAATGTCATTGGAGTTCTCAATCAGAACCGATGTCGTCAAGCTCAATTTATCGTTCGAAATGAAATGCGGAATGAAGTAGGTCAGAGCAGCGCGTTGCTCAATGGTAGAGGCGGCCGTTTGTAGGCCCAGCGTCTGTCCTAAACCGAAAAGATTGTTACGGCTGAGGCCCACGGCCACGCGCGGCGTAAAGCCCGTACTGCCAGCGGGATTGTCCAGGCTCGTAATGCCACCGCCAATCCGCGCGATCTGCGCGCCAAATCCAAATGTAAACGAATAATGGCGCGCTTCGTCCACGTCGAAAAGAACATATTTATCTTCTTCATCGCCCGTCGGATTCTGCACGGCCGTGGTCACGTGCGAAAAAATGCCGAGGTCATACAGCCGCCGCTGACTATCAATTTCCTTCGCTAAAGAAAGCGCTTCGCCGCTCTTCAATTCCATCCGTTCGAACACCAGCTTCGGATTCGTTGTATCCAATCCGGTCACCAAAACATTCCGCACAAAGGTCTGCGGACCTGGCTTCACTACGTATCGAAGGTCTACGCGTGACGATTCGGGAGATGGCGTGGGATAGTAATCGAAAGCCGCATTCAGATAGCCGTGGCCATAGTAGTAATTCAAAACATTTTCACGATCAAGCGAAACGCTCGCATCGCTGTAGACCTGATTCTTTGACGAAGCAAGCAGGTCTTCCACTGTTTTCCGGTCAGTTTCCACCGCGCCTTCCAACTTCAAATCGCTCACAAACCATTGCCGCCCCTCTACGATTTCGATGTACACGGCCAGATGGTTCGAGCCACCGTGATAATCGTCCTCTACCCGCGAAGTGACTTTCACATCGCGAAAACCGTTTGAGACATATAGGCTTTGAATCGCCTGCACATCCTGTCGCAAATACGATTCGTTAAATCGGCCATACGGATAGCGCGGCAATCGGGCCGGTTCAATCTGCAGACGTTCGCGAATCATTTCATCCGGGAAATAATGGTTGCCCGTAACTCCCAGGTAAACCAGTTTGTGCCGGCTGCCGCGTTCCACTATATACGTCACAATTCGTTCGCTAGCGTCTTTTCCATCGGTGATGGAGTGCGAGACTTCCGCTTCAAAGTAACCCTGCGATTCCAGATACTGCTCAATATTGTGATCGCCCTCGGTCACCAAGTCCGAATCAATAGAGTGCTCTTGAAACATCGGAACCAGCTCAATCAGCTTGGCTTGGGCAATATGAGCGCCTTGTACGACGACAGCCACGCGCGGGCCTTCTTTGATATCGATGTAAGGCTCAACGGTGTTGGAGTCCTCGTGATAGTCTAAGCGGCTCAGCGTTACCTTCGATTGCAACAAATTACGCTTCTCATAGTAGCGGCGGACATTATCCAAACCTGTAATGACGCGCGCACTCGTAACCGGCTGCCAACCCAAGCCCAAAAAACCATAAAGCCGCTTCCAATGCGTGGCGCGCACGATACTGGCGTTTGATCTACTTGTATTGCCGCTAATGGCCGGCATTTCCAAACGCGCGCGCTGCCCCGGCTCTATGTTGAAGCTAACGTGCGCTTCTTCCCATTCCGGTTCGTATTCAACCTCGGCCTTTACGTCGGCGTCGTAGAAACCGTTTTGCCGCAAAAGGATCTGCAGCGATTCAATCGCTTGGTTCTGGTCGGCAGCAGAGTAAAGAGTGCCGGTTCGCAATTTAGCAGCACTCAACAACTGACCTTCATTCGGCGGCTGTTTCACGCCCAGAACCTCAATTCTCCCCACAAAGTACGCGCGCTGGGTAACGAAACGCAACGCCACCCCGGCACCTTCGTCGCGTGCATCCACCGCCAAATCCGCATAACGGCCAGAGGAATAAAGATTCTGCAATGCTGCTCGCAGATACTGTTCGTGAAACGGCTCGCCTACATGCAGCGGAACTCGTTTCGTAAGATCCGCCTTGGCCAGCGGTTGGTCCTCAGGTTCGAATTCCAAGCTCACCACCGTGCGGCCTTCGTATTTCAAAGCTTCCTGCAAAAGCGTTGGGCTTGACTGCTGGGCAAACACCGGAAGACACGCCAGCATTGCTAGGATCGTCTTATATGACAGCCGCCGAGAACGAACGCTATTCGCGGCAGATCCTCTTCCCTGGTCTGGGCGTGGCTGGACAGGAAAGGATCGGGCAAGCATCGATCTGTATTGTCGGCTGCGGCGCACTAGGAAGCTTTCAAGCGGAGGCCCTGGCTCGCGCCGGCGTCGGCCGTCTGCGGCTGATTGATCGCGATTACGTGGACTACACAAATCTGCAAAGACAGTGGCTCTACGACGAGTCTGATGCTCAAAATGAGTCTCCCAAAGCGATGGCGGCCGCACGGCGTTTGCAACAAATCAATTCTCACGTTCTAATTGAGCCGCTGGTCAAAGATATGACGCCGTCGAACGCTGAAGAATTAACAGCAGATTTCGACATCATTCTCGATGGCACGGACAATTTTGAGACGCGATATCTCATCAATGATCTTAGCGTCAAATCGAAACGGCCCTGGATTTATGGGGCCGCCGTGGGTAGTTATGGCGTGGTCATGCCCATTGTCCCCCTAAAAGGGCCCTGTTTGGCTTGTGTCTATCCAGAGCCGCCCCCCGGCATTCAGCCCACCTGCGATGTAAACGGCGTGATCGCGCCCGTGACAGCTTCGGTGGCTGCCTTGCAGGTGGCGCTAGTTATGCGGTTGCTCGCCGGTTGGGACGATTTTGCCTCCTTCATTCACACTATGGATGTTTGGCAAGGTACGTACAAGCGTGTCGTCGCAGGTCCGGCTGATCCAGCCTGCCGCGTTTGCGCTGCCGGCGAGTTTCAATATCTCGAAGGTCGCAAGCGCACACCAGTGAGCCTATGTGGGCGAAACGCCGTGCAATTACATGACAACGCCCGTCCCTTGGATTTGCAGGCGTTGGCAGAGCGGCTCCGTCCCAGGGGCGTCGTCCGCGTCAACGAATTCGCCTTGCGTCTGTCGGTACCGAAGTATGATGTGACGTTTTTCCCGGATGGCCGCGCCATCGTAAAGGGGACCACCGACGTGGGCATTGCCCGAAGCCTTTACGCACAACTCGTCGGAAGTTAGTTTCCGTTCGATACAATTCGGACGGCTCAGCATGAAGCACCCTTCGCGACGACGTTTCATCAAACAAGTACCAGCGGCATTGACCGCCGCCAAGCTATTCGCTAAAACACAACAAAAGACCGACGCAAGCGAGTGGACTCTTTGGTACAAACAACCAGCGAAAATTTGGACCGACGCACTGCCCGTTGGTAATGGGCGTCTGGGCGCGATGGTATTCGGCGGCGTCACCGAAGAGCGCCTGCAACTGAACGAAGACACTCTTTGGTCGGGCTTTCCGCGTGATTGGAACAATCCACATGCCAGTGAAGCGCTGCCCGAGATCCGCAAGCTGGTCCTGGAAGAAAAACACTACAAAGACGCGGATATAGCGTGCCGCCGCATGCAAGGACCCTACAACGAGTCCTACCAGCCGCTCGGCAATTTGCACCTGAAGTTTACCGGCTTACCTGAGACGACAGATTACCGCCGCGAATTGGATCTGGATTCCGCCGTTGCGCGAGTAAGCTTCACGGCAGCCGGGGTGATATACACCCGCGAAGTTTTTTGCTCAGCGCCTGATCAAGTCTTAGTCGTAAGATTAACCGCGAACCGGCCCCGAAAGCTTAACTTGGACATTAGACTCGACAGCCTTCTGCATTCGAACAGCGAAGCGATGGGAAGCGATGTACTTCGGCTGAATGGAAAAGCTCCGTCGCGCGTGCAACCGAATTATTTAGACGTCGCGAACCCAGTTATTTACGACGCTGCAGAAGGTCACGGCATGCGTTTCGAAAGCCGTTTGCAGGTTCGCCACCAAGGCGGCAAGGTCATAGCCGACGACGGTGGCATTCACATTTCATCCGCAACCGAAGTTACGATTCTGCTAACCGCTGCCACGGGTTACCGCGGATTCGAACAAATGCCTGATCGGAGCTCCGAGGAAATTGGCAACATGTGCGCTGAGCGCTTGCGCAGTGTTGCGAAAAGATCCACCGCTGAACTGCTCGCCAGTCATATCAAAGATCATCAAGCTTTATTCCGCCGCGTGACTTTAGATTTGGGAGGGACGAACAATGCCAGTCGCCCCACCGACGAGCGTCTGAAATCCTTTGCAACTGACGAAACAGATCAGCATCTGCTGGCTCTATATTTCCAATATGGCCGCTATCTCTTGATCGCCAGTTCCCGTCCGGGTTCGCAGCCGGCCAACTTACAAGGCATTTGGAACGACCAGATCCGCCCGCCCTGGAGCAGCAATTGGACGGCAAACATCAATGTCCAGATGAACTATTGGCTAGCCGAAACCTGCAACTTGAGTGAGTGTCATGAACCGCTCTTCGATCTGATCGACGGTTTGAGCAAGACGGGGCGCAAGACGGCTGAGATCAACTACAAGGCGCACGGCTGGGTTTCACACCACAATGTGGACCTATGGCGTCAAGCCGCACCGGTCGGAGACTTCGGCAAAGGCGATCCCACTTGGGCCAACTGGCAAATGAGTGGGCCATGGTTCTGCGCCCATCTATGGGAACATTACCTGTTCACGCACGACGAAAAGTTTCTCCAACGCGCCTATCCATTACTAAAGAGTTCCGCCGAGTTTTATGTGGCCTGGCTCATTCCCAACGCTGCCAGCAGCCTCACAACCTGCCCTTCCTTCTCTACTGAAAATGATTTCCTGGCGCCCAACGGCCAACGCTGCGTAACCAGTGCGGGCTGCACAATGGACATCGCATTGCTCCGCGAGCTCTTCAGCAACTGCGCCTCAGCGGCGAAACTCTTAGGCGTGGACGAGTCATTTCAGCAGACGCTGCACAGCAAACTAGAGTTATTGCCACCTTATAAAGTTGGCAAGTTTGGCCAGCTACAAGAATGGTCGGAAGACTTTGCCGAAAGCACTCCGGGGCAAAGGCACATGTCGCACTTGTATCCGCTTTATCCAGGCAGTGAACTAACCCCACACACCAAAGCCGAGTTCTGGAAGGCCGCTCGAGTTTCGTTGGAGCGACGACTGGCAGCGGGCGGCGGCTACACCGGCTGGAGTCGCGCCTGGGTCATTTGCCTCTGGGCCAGACTGCAGGACGGTGCGCTTGCTCACGAATCTCTCTGCCGCTTGCTGCAGCACAGCACTGGGCCAAACCTCTTCGACACCCACCCTGCTGGCGATGGATGGATATTTCAAATCGATGGAAATTTCGGCGGAGCGGCCGGATTAGCGGAAATGCTGTTACAAAGCCATGAAGATGTCCTGCGCGTCCTCCCTGCTTTGCCGGAGGCATGGCCAAAGGGCAGCGTGAGCGGCTTGCGCGCCCGCGGCGTCCTCGAAGTCAGCCTCGTTTGGGCAGAACGCAAGCTAACCCAGATCGCCTTGCACCCGCAACTGACAAGGCAGCAAATCGTCGAGCTGCCGATTGGCATTTCGGGCGTTTCCGTTACCGAATCAGGCCGACCTATCGATGTTCCGTTTCTCAACGGGCGAATGAACCTTTCGCTAAGAGCGGGCGCCGTTTATGTCCTGAAGCCGGTATAAATACAAATCAGTCCTTGCACAACTCCTCTATTAGTGATAGAACTTCAATCAGACCAAAGGCAAGGAGATCCGACCATGGTGTCAACTGTAGTGAAGTTGTTAGCAAAAGCGTGTGCACTTTCGTTAATCTTCGCCGCGCTCGGTTTAGGGCAGCAGAAGAGTTATGAAGGTTCTTGGCAAATGGACGCCGCTAAGAGTCACGTAAGTGACGGCCGCGTAGTAACTCTCACTGTGACCATCGTCACCAACGGCATTAAAATGAGCATGAAAACCATTAAGAAAGACGGCCAGGAAGTGCTTTCCGAATTCACCAGCAAGCTCGATGGTAAACCGTGTGACTTTGCCGAAGGCGATCACAAATCGCAACTCACCGCTTGGTATAACGGACCCTCGCTCAATGCCACCAAAGAAAGCGGTCCCGTCGGCGATGTCACTTCGGCATGGAAGTTCGAGATCGGCCCAGACAAACAAACGATGACAATGACGATCAGTCATTATGATCCAGCCGGCGATGACGAGACGCTGGTATTTGTCAAGAAGACTTAAAGACTTACTCTCTTCTAGATCCCGAATTATTCCCAAGTGTCAAATTAGCTAGATCTTTCCATCAACAGTGAGTGAGGAAGCGCTGTTGGTTTGTAGTGTGCATTACGTCATCTTCGTTCGTTTTGGCGCAATCGCCTGCACAGCAAACCCCCGGTGTTTCTACTGCGTCCCAAGTTCCCCTGTCGGGACGCGCCTCACAACCGGGCATGGTTATTGTCAATCAATCCACCGGCAATACAACCGCAGGAGATCCAGTCGATGTACTTCATAGTTCAATTAGTGTGCAGGGTTCCTACACTGGCAGTGCAGCAAGTGGCACAGCTACGAGCGGCACGCTGGCGCTCACTCTGGATAAGGCTGTAACCATGGGATTGCGCCTGAATCTGGGCGCTATCACTGAATCGCAGGCCTTTCAACAAACGCGGGGACAGGCCCGTGTCGCGCGAAGCCAGTTATTGCCGAACCTCAATACGGTGGCCAGCGAAACGGTGGAGCAGTTAAATCTGCGCACGGCTGGGGTCTTGGAGCCCAACTTTCCCCTGGCAGTAGGTCCATTCAACTTTTTCGACGTACGCGTGGCCCGCTTACGGCAGAGTGTGTTTGATCTCGTACGCCTGCACAATTATCGAAGCAGCAGCGAAATCAGCAAGAGTGCTTCCTTCTCCGCTCGCGATAGCCGTGATCTGGTTGTGCTCGCCGTAGCCGGCTCCTACTTGCAAATTGTGGCGGTGCTCGCCCGCACAGCGGCTGCGGTAGCGCAGGTGGATAGTTCCCAAGCCGTCTTTCAACAAGCAACCGACCGTCTCAACTCAGGATTGAATGCCCGTATTGATGCCACTCGCTCTGAGGTCCAGTTGGATACCGATCGGCAACGCTTACGTTCCTTGAGAGCCGAAGTGGACCGCCAGAAACTCGCTTTGGCGCGGCTCATTGGTCTGCCGCCCGGTCAACAGTTTGCCATCACAGATTATTTTCCGTTCGCTGCAATTCCCAACTTCACTCTAGAGCAAGCGCTCGCGGCGGCGGAGCAAGGTCGATCCGATCTGAAAGCCGCTGCGGCAGGTGTCCATGCAGCAGAGCAGTCTCTGCAAGCGGCGCGTTCGGAACGTTTGCCGAATCTAACACTCACAGCCGATTACGGTGCCTCGGGATTGCGCCCCACCACCGAAGCGCACTCGGTGTTTAGCGTGTCTGGAACGTTGACTCTCCCACTTTACGAAGGCGGTCGCATTCGAGGCGAGATCGAGCAAGCAAATGCCTCGCTGCTAGCACGGCGGGCCGAACTGTCGGACGTTCAGGGCCGCATCGATCAAGATGTGAGGGAAGCCTACATTGATCTCGGCGCCGCAGCCGACCAAGTTGAGTTAGCGCGTCGCAATGTTGACTTGGCGCACGACACCCTGAATCAGGCGCGCGATCGTTTCACAGCAGGCATTGCCGACACGATTGAAGTGGTGCAGGCCCAACAGTCGGTGGTGCAGGCAGAAAACGATTACATCAGCGCCGTCTTCGATCACAATCTAGCGAAAGTCTCGCTCGCTCGAGCCATCGGCAATACCGAGTCCAGCATCAAGCAGTTTTTGAGAAAGTAACCATGGCTGAACCCACCGTGGAACAGACCCAAACTTTGCACGACGAGCAGATCCGTCTCCGGACTGAGATAGACCTGCTGCGCCGCCAGCAGGAAGATCTTCGCCGCGAACTCGCCGAGAAGAAAGGCAACGAGAACGGCGACAAGAAATCCGACGATCAATCAGACAAACAGCAAAAGGACAAACAGGATAAAGACAAGGATCAGAAAAAGGACGATAAACCCAAAATGCCCGCATCGCAGCGGGCGCGGATTTGGGTCAAGTCTCATCCCATCGCAACTGTGTTACTAATTATCGGGTTTGTGGTCTTGCTCATCGCCGGATACCTCCTTCTGCAATACCTGAACAGCTATGAAAGCACCGACGACGCCGAGGTAGACGGCCATACTGACCCCATCAGCAGCCGCATCATCGGCGACATTGTGGGAGTTTACGTGCAGAATACCCAGCACGTAACAAAGGGTCAGGTGCTTGTGGATCTTGACCCGCGAGACTACAAAGTCGCGCTGTCTCAGGCCAACGCCAATTTGGCCCAAGCCGAGGCCGCCTTGCGGGCGCAATCTCCCAACGTGCCGATCACCGCGACGGTGCAGCAAACGCAGGTTGCAAACGCGAATCTGGACATAGCGGGTGCCGAAGCCGCGCTCGCCGGCGCGCAGCAAACGGCCGCATCGGCGGCAGCCGATCTCAAGCAAGCGGAAGCGAACGCAGCGAATGCTGAACGCGAAGAAGAGCGCTATCGCCAATTAGTGGGCAAGCAAGAGGTCTCGCGCGAACAGTATGACCAGAAAACAACGGCTGCCCGCGCCGACGAAGCATTGGTAGTATCCCGCCGCGCCAGCGCCGAGGCCGCCTCTAAAAACGTAGAACAACGAGTGGCGGCGCTCAACCAATCGCGTCAACGCTACCTGGAAGCGAAAAGCAATCTGCCGCGAAACGTCGCGGTGCAAAACGCCACCGTCGCTACACGCGTTGCCAACGTGCAAGCCGCCAAAGCTCAGGTGGAGCAGGCCGCCCTTAATCTCACTTACTGCAAGATCCTTGCACCCAGCGATGGCATCGTGGGAGACAAAACCGTTGAGGTCGGCCAGCACGTTGCCCCTGGCCAAGAAATGTTTGCCATAACCCAGACTGACGATATCTGGGTAACAGCCAACATGAAAGAGACGCAGATCCGCAATACGCACCCGGGCCAATCGGTAACAATTTACGTAGACGCGCTCTCCCAGGATTTCAATGGCTACGTGGAAGCACTGCCCGGAGCCACCGGCGCAACGTATAGCCTGCTCCCTCCGGAAAACGCCACCGGCAACTACGTAAAGGTGGTGCAACGTCTGCAGGTTCGCATCCGCTTCAAACCCGGCCAGCCGCATGCTGAGCGGTTGCATCCCGGCATGTCGGTAGAGCCGAAGGTCTGGATTAACACGCAGTAGAGACCACGCATGGCAGATCAAAACTGGAAGCCCAGTCATAGCCCATGGCTGATTGCAATCGCGGTCATGCTGGCTACCTTCATGGAAGTCATTGATACCAGCATTGCCAGCGTTGCAGTGCCCTACATTGCCGGCAGTGTTTCTTCTACAAATAACCAGGCGGAGTGGGTGCTCACTGTCTACCTGATTGCCAACGCCGTATTCCTACCTTCCAGCAATTGGTTCTCTGAAAAGTTCGGCCGCAAACGGTTTCTCATGGCATCCATTGTGGTGTTTACCACGGCATCATTCGCCTGCGGAATCGCGCACAGCCTCGCCTTTATTCTCATCGCGCGCGCCGTGCAAGGAGCGGGAGGCGGAGCGCTGCAACCTATCTCGCAAGCCATTTTAATCGAAAGCTTCCCACCAGAAAAGCGCGGGCAAGCGCTCGGACTCTTCGCATTAGGTGTGGTGGTGGCACCCGTGGTCGGCCCCACCTTGGGCGGCTGGCTCACCGATGCTGCCTCTTGGCGGTGGGCCTTCTACATCAACATTCCCATCGGACTCTTGGCGCTGTTGTTGCAGAGCCGCTTCCTGGAAGATCCACCCTACATCAAAAATGCCAAACCCTCGCGGCTTGACGGCGTGGGCTTAGGCTTTCTGGCCCTCTGGTCGTCCTGCTTACAGTTCGTATGCGACAAAGGCCAGGAAGACGATTGGTTTGGAAGCACGAAGATCCGCTGGGCGTTCGCCATTTTCGTAATTACGTTCTTGCTCTTCATTGCCCGCGAACTGCTTCACGACAAACCGCTTGTCGATATCCGCGCACTGTGCAACCGAAATCTGGCCCTCGGCTCGCTGTTGATTTTCGTTTTGGGCGCGGGTATCTATGGCATCACCACCGTCCTGCCGTTGTTCTTCCAAACGCTGCTGGGCTACGACGCCACTCATGCCGGCCTTTCAGTGGCTCCGCGTGGATTAGGCTCCATCGTGGCTGCCTTTACCGTGGGCCTCATCTTGTCTAAGGTCGACGCCCGAAAAATTGTCTTCCTCGGCTTTAGCCTATTGGCAGCCGCCAGCTTATGGACCGCGAACGTCACGCTCGATATCGCACCTTACTCACTGATTTGGCCCATTGTTATTAGCGGCGCCGCCATGAGCCTCACATTTGTGCCTTTGTCAAATGTCGCTCTAGGAACACTCCCGCCAGCTCAGATTGGCAATGCCAGCGGCATATTCAACTTGCTGCGAAATATTGGCGGCAGCATCGGCATTTCAGCCGCGAACACCATCGCACAGCGCCATCAACAATCTCATCGCAATGAGATCGTCCATTCCCTCTCAAACGCCAATCCCATTTTGCATCGTGTCCTCCTAAACGCTACCCAAATGATGTCATTGCATGCCGGTCCCGAAAAAGCCATGCTTCGTGCTTACGCTCTCACCAACACAGCTCTGAACAAACAAGCACAACTGTGGGCTTACGTAGATGACTTTCGATATCTCGCCTTGCTGTTGGCCATTTGCGCCCCACTTGCATTTGTGCTGAAAAAAAGCGCCGGTTTAAAAGCCAGCGCCGCATAATGCGCAGAAATACTAAGTAGCATTCTCGCGCCTATCTTTGTCCAAACATCAAAACGTGGCAAGCCCAAGTTTGCATCCACGGCCGGCACAGCGCACCCTCGTGTCGCATCTTTCCGCAAAGGCGGCACGTCACGCGGGTTTACGCTATGTCACATCCAACGAACCAGGGTTGCGACGCATTCGCGCGGGCAAGGGCTTCAAATACCTCGACGCCCAACGGCCGAATCATTCGCAACCGCAAGATACTCGCTCGCATCCGGCGCTTAGTCATTCCACCCGCTTGGCAAAACGTTTGGATCAGCAACAGAGAGGATGCCCATCTTCAAGCCACAGGCGTTGATGCGCGCGGCCGCAAACAGTACCGCTATCACGCCGATTATCGAGCCGTTCGAGACGCCGTGAAGTTCGATAAACTGCTCAACTTTGGCAAAGCGTTGCCGCGCATCCATGCCGTCGTGGAGTCGGATCTGCGCCGCAAGGGACTCGAAAAGCGCAAGCTCATTGCCGCCGTGGTACGACTCCTCAAAGCCACTTCCATCCGCATCGGCAACGACGAATACGCCAAGGCCAACCAGTCGTTCGGCTTGACCACCATGCGTAACCGCCACGTCGAAATTTTGGGCGAGCACATCCACTTCCGTTTTCGCGGTAAGAGCAAAGTGGATCACGATATCACCCTCTGCGACCGGCGATTGGCCATGATCATCAAAAAGTGCCGCTGCATACCCGGCTCCGAGTTGTTCCAGTACAAAGACAGCGAAGGCAACATTCACGCCCTGGATTCCGGTGACGTGAACGAATATCTGCTGGCGACGACCGGCGAAAACATTACCGCCAAGGATTTCAGGACTTGGAACGGCAGTTGTCTGGCCATCACCAGTCTGATTGGCATGAATGAGGAAGAAGGTACGCTAAAACAGCGCGTGGCCAAAGCGGTCCAGCAAGTGGCGGAAGAACTCGGTAACAAGCCGGCCACTTGCCGGAAGTTTTATATTCATCCGCTTGTGCTCTCCGAATATGAGAACGGGAGATTAGCATCCCTTTACCAAAAAGCGGTGAGCCAGGCAGGCGGCAGAACCAAGGCCGAAGAAAAACTATTGCTCCGATTGTTGGAAAAAGCCAGCTGAAATCATCGATCGTTCAAATGAACCAGAATCGGTGTGTGATCGGAAGGCTTTTCCCGTCCCCGCGGGCTTTTGTCAATTTCGCAAGCCGTAAGTTTCCCAGCAAGTCCGGGCGACAACAGAAAGTGGTCAATGCGAATACCTCGGTTGTGTTCGAACGCATTTCGGAAGTAATCCCAAAATGTGAATTGCCCCCCTTCGCCTGGATGCAAGAATCGGAACGCATCCACATAACCGAGCCCCGTCATGGCGCGATAACAAGCCCGCGGCTCAGGTTGAAACAAAGCATCGCCCATCCACGAAGCGGGCTTATGGCAATCGATGTCTTCCGGGATAATGTTGAAGTCTCCGCCAACAGCCGTGGGTGTGTTACTGGCTAGCCAAATCTCCATCTGCTTCTTAAGCCGAAGCAGCCACGCGAGCTTGTAAGCAAATTTGTCACTGCCCACGGGGTTGCCATTGGGAGCATAGATATCGACAATCCGCATGCCGTTGATCATCACCTCCAAAAAACGCGCATGACTATCCTCATCGTCGCCGGCCAGCGTGGTGCTCACCACTTCGATCGGGTGACGCGCCAGGATCGCGACGCCGTTGTACGCCTTTTGCGTGACCGCCGTACCTATGTAACCCAACTCAGTGAATGGCTCCAGTGGAAACTCTGTACCCTTGAGTTCCTGCAGCAGCAAGACGTCCAGCTTACGATCAGCGAGCCAGCTCTTGACATGATCGAGTCGAGCGCGGATCGAGTTTACGTTCCAACTACCAATAACCATGGTTTATCTATCCAAATCGAAGGTAGCACTGACAATTCTTGCGACGAGCTGAGGCGGAATCCCTTCGTTTCTGCGCCCGGAAGCATCTTTACCCGAATAAACCGACAGTACTTTCCGTAGATGCCGCCGAGTTCATACCGTTGGTATACTACGGCCACATCCTGAATTTTAGTTAGTCCAGCGGTAGCTGGCCTGTCCTCTACGCGGCGATTGCTGCGCGGTCGAACTCTGTACACACGCATTAAAAGTTCAATTCGTTTTTCGATTTAAAGCAAAAGCATTGGAGATAAGGTGATGTCAAAGCGCGGTTTTAGTTTCAGTTTCGCCAGCCTGATCGCTGTGATGGTATTCGTCAGCATCGGCACGGCTCAGAATATTGATGAAAAGAATAACACTGTGACGCTTCGGGGCAACACCCGACCCGAAGCGAACGCCGAAAACGATCGTGGCCGGCTGGACGATTCATACCCCATCGATCACATGTTTCTCCTTCTCCAGCGCGCTCCCGAGCAGGAAAAAGCGCTGGTTACCTTGATTGATCAACTGCATAACCCCAAGTCGGCCAGTTTTCATCATTGGATCACGCCCGACCAGTTCGGCCAGAACTACGGCGTCGCCCAATCCGACGTTGAGAAAGTAACTCGCTGGCTGCAATTTCACGGCTTCACCGTCAATTCCGTCTATCCAAACCACATGCTGGTTGATTTCTCCGGCACCTCAGGCCAAGTGCGCGAAAGCTTCCGCACCGAGATTCACCAACTCTCCGTCAATGGCGAGACCCATATCGCAAATATGAGCGATCCCGAGATTCCCTCCGAACTGTCCAGTTTGGTAAAGGGCGTCGTGTCCCTCAATGACTTCAAACCGCGCAAAATGGCGAGACAATCTCTTAAGCGCCCCGGCACGCAGTTCACAATTGGTGGTAACTGCGGATTTCTGACTGGTCTCCGCGACGCTTCTACGAATTGCGAAGCGCTCATGCCCGCTGACCTCGCCACCATCTATAACATCAATCCGCTTTTCAGTGCTGGCATCTCCGGCAAAGGCCAAACCATCGTAGTGATCGAAGATGAGGATGCTTATAGTCTCGGCGACTGGAATTCGTTCCGCAAAGTGGCAGGCTTGTCCCGCCCCTATCCATATGGTTCTATCAGCCAGACTCACCCAGCCCCGCCCACCGGCGCGAACAACTGTACCGATCCGGGCGACCTGAGCGATGGCACCGACGATGAAGTCGCGATTGACATGGAATGGGCCAGTGCGGCCGCACCCAATGCCGCCATCCAAGTGGCCGTCTGTGGAGACACCAGAACCACTTTCGGCGGTCTGATTGCCCTTCAAAATCTCCTCAATGCCCCGGGCGCAAACACCACCGGGCCGTCGATCGTCAGCATTAGTTACGGCGAGTCCGAGTCCCAGAATGGCGCAACCGCAAACGCCGCATACTACAGCACCTATCAGCAAGCAGTAGCTGAGGGTGTCTCGGTATTCGTATCATCCGGCGACGAGGGTCCGGCCAGTTCCAATGCCAATGGTGCCGACTCCACCAAAGGCATCACGGTCAGCGGCTTTACCTCTACGCCCTACAACATCTCCGTCGGTGGAACGGATTTCGGGGACTCCTACGCAGGTACAGAAACTACTTATTGGAGCGCCACCAACACCGCCAATTACGGCTCAGCGAAATCGTACATCCCCGAAATCCCCTGGAACCAATCGTGCGCCGACAATCTCATCATTAATTTTCTGAGCACCTACAGTTCGTCCAGCCTTGTCAATGGCTACGGTCCGAGCGGTATCGGCGTTTGCAATACATGGCCGTTCGTTAGTACTTCCGACCTTCTCACAACCGGTTCCGGCAGCGGCGGACCCAGTAACTGCGCCACCGGCGCGCCCACCACTTCCGGTGCTCCACATTCAGGCGGCACCTGCGCCGGATACGCCAAGCCCACATGGCAATCCGTTGTCGGCAATCCGAACGACGGCGTGCGCGACATCCCCGATGTAGCCCTCATGGCCGCCGCCGGCGCATGGAACCATTTCTATGTCATCTGCATGTCGAACCCGAACGCCACGGAAGTCAGTGAGGGTGCTGCCACTCCTTGCAGCAACCCCGTCTCCGAGTGGCCCGGTTACGGCGGCACCTCGGTCTCGTCGCCCATTTGGGCCGGTATCCAAGCACTCGTCAATCAGAAAACCGGCGAACGCTGGGGCAACGCCAACACCGTCTACTACGCCATCGCCAATACCGAGTATGGCGCAACGGGCAATCCAAACTGCAACTCCAGCTTGGGCAATGCCATTGGTTCCACCTGCGTGTTCAACGATGTGACCCAAGGCTCCATCTTCTTGCCCTGCGCCACAACCGGCACCGGTTCCGCTGCTCGGCTATACGACTGCTACCGCCCATCGGCCACTGGTAAAACAACGGATTACGGCGTAATGTCCGCCGCGCCCATGACCTTCCCCGGTTTAGCCGGACCCGGCCCGGTGACGAATCTGAACGTAACGGCTCCGGGCGGCGGGACGATCTCCTACACCTCTGCTCCTACCTGCGCGCTCACGGGCGGCGCCGGCAGCAATGCCGCCTGCACTGCTTCTATCTCCGGCGTTGTCACCGCTCTCACAAAAACGGCTAATGGCACAGGTTACGCCAGCACCGATTCACTCGGCTGCAAACTCACGGGCGGCGGCGGGAGCGGCGCTACCTGCGCTACGTCCATCAGCTCCGCTGGCGTCATCACCGTCGTTCTCGAAAGCCCCGGCAGCGGCTATACTTCGGCCCCAACCTGTACCCTCACCGAGTTCACTGGAGCGGGAACCGGAGCCACTTGCACAGCAACCGAAGGCGTGGGCGTCACAGGCATTACACTCACAGCCGGCGGCACAAACTATACTTCCGATCCAACCTGCACTCTCTCCGGCGGCGGTGGATCGCCCGCAGCCACGTGCGCTTCTATCATTAACGGCGTCACCAGCCTGACCCCGCAAGCTTATCCCGCCGGAACCGGTTGGGATTTCGCTACCGGCCTCGGCACCGTCAACGCCTACAACTTAGTTTATTCAGCCGCCTGGCAACAGCAACAGCAGTAGCGATTAAAAAGAGGATACCTACTAATGAACAATATGCGAAAACTTTTTACTTTTTTAGCTTTGATTGCTTGCGGTTTACTATCTAGCGCACCGCAAGCCAAGGCCGATGTATGCAGCGCGTTAGTCTACGGTCATTCGAACCTGGTGAATAACTGCGGATTCGAGACGGGCAGTTTTAGCAGCTGGACAGTTGGCGGCAACACTGCGAATCCCGGTGGTAATTACTATGGCGTCGACTCATTTGACGCCAATAGCGGGAACTACGGAGCCTACGTGAGCCAGGATTTCTTTGTTGGCAAGGCACCCGTCACCCTCAGCCAGACCATAAACACCACGCCTGGATTAGATTATTTGATCTCGTTTTGGTTAGAGCAGGATACGGCTCCCACTGCCGGCTATAACCATGCCTTCAGTGCCACGTTTGGGGGAACAACACTACTCACCCTTTCGCCCACTGTTGCCGCACCCGGATCAGTCGGGTCCTTTGTCGAATATAGCTTCGAAGAAATGGCGACTTCGGCCACCACAACCGTTCAATTCTCGTTTGAGAATGACGACAATTACTGGTCGTTCGACGACGCCAGCGTGGCGCTGGCGCCGGAACCCTCCACTCTCTTTTCCGCTGGCGCGGCACTGGCAGGCTTGTTGTTCCTACGGTCCCGCCGGTCTCTCGCTAAGTAAACTCACTCTCTAAAATAGAAGCGGGCCACGCTGGGTTTTCCAACGTGGCCCGCTTCATCAAACCGTCCTTCCTGCAAGACTCTCCGCTGACGTCTCTCATCGGTAAAACTCCTTCCTGACGTGTTCACTCCTGTCGCTCGTGTTTCACTCAACCGCGATATCCCACAATGGCACTCCCAATTGTTACGGGCTGAATTCGCGTAATTGTGGGAGGTCACAGAACCATCGCTTTCTCTCGTCGCAACAGGGAGAGGTGAAACGTGAAAGCAGTTGTCTACAAAGGCAAGAATGAAGTGGCCGTGGAAGAGGTTCCCGATTCCAAAGATCGAAGGCCCCACTGACGCAATAACAAAAATTACCACCGCTGCAATTTGGTCAATATCGCCTCCGGGTTCTGTCTCAATTGCGCGCATGGCTTAACCGGCCTGTGCTTGAGCATGAACAAGAAGGTGGCTGGTGCCGCATACGGGTACGCCATATCGGCCCCTATCGCGGGGGCTAAGCAGAATATTTGCGCGTGCCGTTTATCGATTTCAAACGCCGGTGAAAAAACACAACTCGTGTCTGCGCGACTTGATCGTCGCCGGACGCGCCAAGCCGAGCTTTATCGGGAGTCAACGCCTGCCGCTTCCAAAGCTCCCGAGGCGTACCATTTCGACAAGCGTGGCGTTGGTAGCGGACAAGAGTGGACGAAAGCGCTGCTTAAACCCGAGTTGAACCGCAAGGCCGCTTGATTGCGAGAATAATTGGTGTCGTCCGGAATGCCTTTGGCCATCGAGAAGAC
This sequence comes from Bryobacterales bacterium, assembly GCA_003169195.1. Classification (GTDB taxonomy): domain Bacteria; phylum Acidobacteriota; class Terriglobia; order Bryobacterales; family Bryobacteraceae; genus Bog-105. The sequence continues at coordinate 4 of PMQB01000201.1, read as the reverse complement.
GATC
>PMQB01000207.1:409-7929 GCA_003169195.1 Bryobacterales bacterium | reverse complement strand
ATCCGCTACGTGAGGCAACAGCAGCAGTACCAGAACCGCGCTCTTCACAACTTATGCCTCTGCCTCGTGATGAGATGTCTGAACGGGTGTTTGACTCGCGGCCACGCGGCGGCGCTCGGAAATTTCACCGGCCAGCATGGGCGCCAAGGCAAAATACCAACCACACACACCTAGGCGCGCGAATGGATAATCGACAATGGCATGCAGACAAATGGCGATGAGACCGACGGCCCAAACCGATTCGATGGCAGGGCGGATACTCCAGCCGAAGACAAACAACATGAGAAGCGCAAACGGTATGCCGCCTTCGGCTGCCCATTGTAGCCAGTCGTCATGAGCGCGGTTGACGTAAGTGCCGTCGTCATAATGAGCGAACATGCGGTAGACAGGGACGTAGGTTTCGAGCCCCCAGCCCAGCAAGGGACGCTCGCGAATCATTTCGAGCGAAGACTGATTGATCGATCGGCGGACCGCGATTTGATCGCTCTGCTGAAGCTTTTTGATCAACACGTCGAAGCCAGCCGCGTAGACGAACCCAATACTGAGTGCGATCGCAAGCGCTGAGCCAAGGAGGAGACGGCGATCGCGGCGGCGGGCATAAGCAAGGACAATGACCGCAAGCAACTCAGCCAGCACAAGCACAGTACCGGCTCGCGACCCGGAGGCGACAACCGCGCAAACCTGTAAGGCAGCGACAACCAGATAGGGCGCGGGCGAGGAACGTCGTTTGCTCAAGCCGGCCCACAAAGTGATGGGCAGCGCTAGTTCCACAAACTGCGCAAAATTATTCCAATACGCAAACGGGCCGAAGACCGCATGGAACTTGCTGGGAATAAGCCAATAGTAATGACTGGTGCGTGAGGCCTGCTCCAGCAGTTCGAGAAGACAGACAGCACCAGCGAAGAACATGAACCAGCGGCGAAATTGCGCAGCCGCGCGTAGGGATTGAAACAATTGCGTGGCGACCAACGCGATGATGGCAGCGGTGAACCAAAACAGGACGCCGCTCCAACCGTTGGCGACGATTTTCTGTGGAGAGATTAGCGTTTGCAAGACGCCCCACAGCGTCATCAGCAGCAAGCAAACGGCGGGCACGCTCAGAGGCAAGCGCTGCGTGAAGGGCACGCTTAAGTAGACTCCGGCGAGCACGAGGAAAAGAGCAGAAATGAGACGGGGCACCAGTTCAGCTCCATCGAGCGTGCCCAGCGTAAAAGCCGCCAGCACGCCGAATAGCCCGAAGAGCGCCATTCGTTCGCGAAGGCGCAACATTCTTCCAGAGCTGGAAGGGAGCGGCGTTTCGATTTCTTCAGCTACGGCCACTGACCGTAGGATCTCACTTTCCTGTGTATGAAACGCGCCAAATGGATTTGGAGGCGTCGTCACTCACCATGAGCGAACCGTCCGGAGAGACGGCAACGCCTACAGGGCGACCCCAAACACTGCCGTCCGCCGTGACGAAGCCAGTGAGGAAGTCGCCGTAGACGCCATCTGATTTGCCGTTGTCGAGCGGGACGCGGATCACTTCATAGCCCGCGCGGACAGATTTGTTCCAGGAGCCATGTTCGGCGGCGAAGATGTCGCCGCGCATTTGCTGTGGGAACTGTTTGCCTTCGTAGAAAGCTAATTCGAGAGAAGCGTTGTGCGGTTGCAGCAGAACGTCGGGTACAGTGACTTTGTCTTTGAGTTCGGGGTGCGTGCCTTTAAGCCGCGGGTCTTGATGATCGCCCATGTAGTACCAAGGCCAACCATAGAAGCCGCCTTCTTTAACGGAGGTAATGTAATCGGGCACCAGGTTATCGCCCAACATGTCGCGTTCGTTGACAGAGCACCAGAGTTGGCCGGTGGTGGGATTCACGGCAATGCCAACCGGGTTGCGGATACCGGCGGCGTAGATCTTCACGAACTGGCCTTCCGGCGTGTATTCCAAAATGTCGGCGCGATGAGTTTCTCTTGGGTGGGTGTCGGGATCATCGACGTTCGAGGCGGAGCCAACCGAAACGAACAGACGTTTACCATCTTTGGAGAAGGCGAGATCGCGAGTCCAATGGCCGCCGCCGGACGGGAGTTCGGCAATGATAGTTTCGGGTTCGCCGGTGGCTTTCAAATCACCGTTGTGATACTTGTAGCGGATCACGGAATTCGTGTTGGCGAGGTAAATCCATTCCGGATTTTTGCCCAGCGGATAGAAGGCGATACCGAAATTGTTTTTCAGACCGGCGGCGAAGACCGAATGCTGCTCAGGTTTGCCGTCTGCGGTAATACCGCGGAACACTTCCACTCTGCCGGCGCGGCTTTCGGAAACGAAGAGATCGCCATTCGGGGCGGTGCGAAGTTCGCGCGGCTCGTCCAGTTTTTCGGCGTAGCGTTCCACTTTGAAGCCTGCGGGAGCCTTGGGCCAGGCGCCGTCGGGCATGGGTACGACTTGCGGCCCATTGGAAACGCCTTCGGTGGCATAGGGCTGTGGCAGATCGGACACGGTGATCTTGCGATAGGTACCGGGCTTTTCATCTTTGAAGCTAACGAAGGCGGCCGAGCCGGTGATTACATTTCTTACATCTGAATCACTGGCCAGCGCGGTGACGGCGACAACCGTAGCGAGCGCGGTCCATTTCCAAGACATGGTTTTCATTTGCTGTGCTCCTCGTTTTGCTTGTTGATCTGGCGCAATTCGGACAGGTCAAGCCGCCCTGTATAAATAGACATACCAATTGCGCAATGAATGTTTTCTTGGTTGAGCGCACGGACATCGTCCATGGTGGTGATGCCACCGGCGGCGATCAATTCATGCAGAGTGGAATGGCGCAAGCTGATGAACCAATCCAAGTCTGTGCCTTGCATCATGCCTTCTTTGTCGACGTAGGTGCAAAGGAAGCCGGAGCAGAAAGGTTCAAGCTGCTGGATCATTTCCAGGGCCGTGTAATTGGTGGCTTCGCGCCAACCTTTCACCATAATCTTGCCCTGTTTGCTATCGAGGGCAATGGTTAGATGTTCGGGGCCAATGGAATCGGCGAGGGTCTGCAGGAAGGTGCGGTTTGGGCCATCGGGCGAAAATGCGGCGGTACCTACGATGACGCGCCAGGCGCCCTGATCGAGGAGTTCGCGAGCACGTTCCACAGTCCGGACACCGCCGCCGGCGCGAATGCCTGCGTGGCGCGCGAGATAAGCAACAAGATCGCCGTTAGAACCGCGGCCTAACGCGGCGTCGAGATCTATGACTTGGATTTGGGGAAAACCTGCAAACATCTCAAGCATTTCGTCCAAGGATTTGCCTTCCAGCACCTTCTCACGGCCTTGCACCAGTTGTACGACTTTGCCGTCCATCAAATCAATACAGGGAATGATCATGCTGCGGGACGTACCGGCACGCCAGCCTCTTCCATTTTCTGTTTCAGATCAGCGACCGTATATTTTCCGTAGTGAAAAACCGAGGCGGCGAGAGCGGCGTCGGCACAACCGTCCGTTAGTACTTTTATAAAGTCTTCCGGCGTGCCCGCGCCACCTGAGGCGATTACCGGGATAGTGGTGGCTTCGGCAACGGCCTTAGTGAGCGCGCAATCAAAACCTGTTTGCACACCGTCGGTATCCATGGAGGTGAGCAGGATTTCGCCAGCACCGAGAGCTTCGCCGCGGGCTGCCCATTCCACCGCATCAAAGCCTTCATCGTGCCGGCCTCCCTTGGTGAAAACGTTCCAGCGGCCTGGCGCGGAACGGCGGGCGTCAATGGCAAGCACTACGGCTTGTGCGCCGAACTCGCGACTCAGTTCGCTGATAAGTTCGGGGCGATGTACAGCGGCGGTGTTGATGCTGACTTTGTCTGCGCCGGAGAGAATAATCTTCCGCGCATCGGCCACGGTGCGAATGCCGCCACCCACGGTGAGTGGAATAAAGACGCGACGGGCGGTTCGGGCGACCAGGTCAGCCATGATTTCGCGGGCATCGCTGGAGGCAGTGATGTCTAGGAAGACCAGCTCATCGGCGCCCTGCGCGTTGTAGCGTTCGGCGAGTTCCACGGGATCGCCCGCGTCGCGGAGGTTCACAAAATTCGTGCCTTTGACGACGCGGCCTGCCGTGACATCGAGGCACGGAATGATTCGTTTTGCCAGCATTAGATTTCTAGAAAGTTTTTCATCACTTTGAGGCCTACGGGGCCTGATTTTTCGGGGTGGAATTGGACCGCATGCAGATTGGCTTGTTCGAGCACGGCGGAATACGGATGCATGTAGGTGCAAGTGGCGGCGGTGGCCGAAGTAACCGGCGCGTAGAAACTGTGTGCGAAATAGGTGAAGGCGTTTGGGCTCAGGCCTTGCAGAAGGCGGGTGGGGCGCAGGGGTTCCAGCGAGTTCCAGCCCATATGCGGGATGCGTGCTTTACCGATGAAACGCTTTACTTCGCCTTGGAGGATGCCCAGGCCCGATTCGCCCGGCGCCTCTTCGCTTTTTTCAAACAGGCATTGCAAGCCGACGCAAATGCCCAAGAAGGGAATACCGGACGCGATTTTTTCGCGCAGCGGTTGGCGCAGGCCAAGCTTATCGATAGCTTGCATCATCTGGCCGAAGTGGCCCACGCCTGGGAGAATGAGTTTGGTGGCGCGGAGCACTACGGCGGGCTCGTCCGTGATTTCGTACTGCGCACCGAGTTCGGCCAGCGTGTTCTCGACAGAACGAATATTGCCCGCGCCGTAGTTGACAATCGTGGTCACAGCAATCCCTTGGTAGACGGCAATTGATCTTTTAGGCGTTCATCAGTAGAACAGGCATAGCGCATGGCGCGCGCGAAACATTTGAAGATGGCTTCGCTCTTATGATGATTCGAACGGCCGTACATGATTTTCGCGTGTACGTTGCCGGCTACGTGATTGGCAAAGCCGCTGAAGAAATCTTCCAGCAGTTCAGTTTGCAAATCGCCCACTAAGACGACGTCGACTTGATCATCGTAAACGAGCGCGGGGCGGCCGCCGAGATCAACCGCAACTACGGCCAGCGATTCGTCCATCGTTTGGACAAAATAACCGGCACGATTAATGCCGCGGCGTTCGCCCAGCGCTTGTGAAAAAAGATCACCCAGCACGATACCCACGTCTTCTACAGTGTGGTGTTGATCGACATCCAGATCGCCTTTGGCCGCAAGCTTCAGATCAAAGGCACCGTGCTTGGTGAAGAGTTCCAGCATGTGATCGAGAAAGCGGATACCAGTGGAGATTTCGTAGATACCAGTGCCTTCTAGCCGCAATTCGCCTTTGATCTGGGTTTCCTTGGTATTGCGCTCGATCTTGGCTTCCCTAAAGGTCATAACATGTTTTCCAATTCGTTGATGTCGGAGAGAACGGCAAAAGCGCCAAGGTCACGTAAACTGCGGGCGATCTCTTCATGTCTGGAATTGTGCGGCGTGGAAACGCCGATGAAAGGCACGCGTGCGGCTTGCGCACTGCGGGCATCGTCCACCGTGTCGCCCAAGTACCAGATATGTTTGCCTGGATATTTTTGTTGGATGAGCTCCAAACCGTCGGGTGCGGGCTTGGGATTCGTCACGCATTCGTCGGTGACCAGCGGATCAAATTTGATGTGGCTGGCGTAACGGCCTAACGTGGCGTCCGCTTCATACTTCACACGGCCTGTAAAAATCGCCAGGGTGGCGCGCTTTGACAGACCTTCAAGCAGGCCGTCCTTGGGCATCCACTTTTCGCGAAGGATCAACCCGTCGCCATTGGTGCCAAAGAAGATCAGATTGAATTGATCGACCACTTCCTGGTAGGGAACTGTTTTACCAAGATCGCCAATCAACCGATGCGAAAGCTGCCAGTCGTTATTCCAACCACCGGCGTTTTTGAAATCCTGAATCGTGTCATGCGAAACGTCGGCACCAGTGAAATGCTTTACCGTTTCGCGGATAGCCTCACGGTAAGACTGCCCAACTTCCACGAGCACGCCATCCATATCGAAGACGATCACATCGGGTGTCTGTCTAGTCACCAAATTCGCTCCAGTTCATCTAATAGCCGTTGCACCTGATCGCGCGTGCCTACCGTGAAACGCAAATAACCAGGCAACTCGTAACTGCGATCGCGAACCAACACGCCGCGCTCTCGCAATTCGTCGCGAATCGGAATAGCGCGGTCGCCCACCTGGCCGAGTACGAAATTTGCCTGGCTCTCAATATAGGGGATCTTTAGGTGTTCCAGGCCTACATATAGCAGTTCGCGCGCCGCCAGCACTTCCGTTACGTACTCTTCCACAAACCGACTGTCTTGGACTGCAATGCGCGCAGCCATGGCTGCCAGTGAATTGACGCTATAGGGCGATTGTGCTTTACGAACNNAGCATGGTCACGCCGCAAAATTCGTAATAGGCTTCGTCTACCAAAACCGCGGCATTGGCGGCCTTATGCAAAATTTTTTCCAGACCCGAAACAGCAACTCCGGTGCCCGTTGGATTGTTTGGATTACTGATGAGCACAGCACGTGTTTGAGGGGTAATCCGTTCCAGCAACTCTTCTAAAGGAAAAGCCAGCTTCCCTGCCCGGTAATCCACTTCTTCCACGCGCGCACCCGCGAGCTGGCTGTAAAAACGGTACATGGCATAGGACGGACGCAAGAGCAGCACTTCCGCATCGTCGTCAACGTAAGTATTGATGAGCACCTGAATGGCTTCATCGGTGCCATTGGTGAGCGTCAACTCCGTTTGCTGAACGCCGAAGTGCTTGGCCAAATCTTCCAGCGCGTTTTCATACTCGGGATAGATGCTGAGATCGCTCGCCGTCAAGAAACGCTTGATGAAATCGATGACGTGCGGCGACGCGCCCACAGTGTTCTCGTTGAAATCGAGGCGCAATTTGTTGCGGCGGCCGCCACTGGGTGGATGATACGGAGCCATATCGAGCACCGCTTTGCGTGGAGTCAGTTTAACTGGCAGGACGAACCTCCACAGCGCGCGCATGCGCTTCCAGACCTTCGGCGCGGGCCAAAGTGGTGATAGTGGGCGCGAGAACGGCGAGCGCGGCGGCCGACAATTCCTGCACGGCGATCACCTTGACGAAATCTGCGGCAGACAAACCGCCGCGCAATCGGGCGGCGCCTCCGGTGGGTAATACGTGGCTTGGTCCGGAAGCGTAATCACCAGCAGATTCCGGGGTGTGCGCGCCTAAGAAAACTGTTCCCGCGTTGTTGATCTTCTTTAACAACTCGGGGTGATGCAAACTGAGATGCTCCGGTGCTTGCATGTTGGCGGCAGCAACCGCCAAATCGATATTCGGGAAAATCGCAATGGCGCTGCTGCAGTTAATCGATTCGCGCGCTACTGCCGCAGTTGGCAGAGTTTCCAATTGACGCTCGATTTCCTCCGCTACTGCCTGCGCCAAGGTCTCGGAAGTGGTGAACAACATGGCGCTGGCTGTGACATCGTGTTCGGCTTGTGCCAGCATGTCGGCAGCAATTAACTTAGCGTCGCCATCTTTCGCCAAAATCAAAATTTCCGTCGGACCAGCGACAAAATCAATTCCCACATCGCCCGCCAGCAATTTCTTGG
>PMQB01000207.1:0-283 GCA_003169195.1 Bryobacterales bacterium | reverse complement strand
ACATAACAGCCCACCGCATCCAGCGGTCGCACAATCCATCCAAGCTTGCGGCCAGCGGAGAATTCTTCAAATCGTTCCTTGGGCAACTGTGCTTCGGCGAACTGGCGAATGTTGGCCACAGCCGCGGTGACCGCATTCTTCACCTCAGGGCGCATGGCCCACGCAGCCCGCTCTAACTCGTCCTGCTTTACTCGTAGCGGTTGGTTGCCCAAGCCATCGAGTTCGCGCGCATAACTGACCAATGCATCGTCACCATCGCGCCGAATCGCTTCCAGAATCGGCC
>PMQB01000381.1 GCA_003169195.1 Bryobacterales bacterium | reverse complement strand
ATGCAAAATCGGCATCATGCCGTGGCATATTCATAAACCTGGCAATGTCGGCATCGTCTCCCGCTCAGGCACTCTCACCTACGAAGCCGTCGGGCAGCTTTCCCGCCTCGGCATTGGTCAATCCACCTGCATCGGCATCGGTGGCGACCCCATCATCGGCACTAGCTTCACCGATGCCATCGAGCTCTTTAATGCCGACCCCGACACCCACGCCATCATCATGATTGGCGAAATCGGTGGCACCGCCGAAGAAGCCGCCGCCGCGTACATCAAGACAAACGTCAAGAAACCCGTAGTTGGTTTTATCGCAGGACAGACCGCGCCGCCCGGCCGCCGCATGGGTCACGCGGGCGCCATCATTTCCGGTGGTTCCGGTAAAGCCGAAGACAAACTGGCCGCCATGGAAGCCGCTGGCATCATCGTGTGCCCTTCGCCTGCCGTACTCGGCGAAAAAATGCAACAAGCTCTAGCCAAGAAGTAAAACAAAAAGGAAAAATTCAAGGAATGGCATTGGAACGTACATTCGGGATCATCAAACCCGACGCAGTCAAGAACGGTAACACCGGCGAAATTCTCACCATGATTCAGAAGGACGGCTTCCGCATCGTCGGCATGAAAATGCGCCGTCTCTCAAAGCACGAAGCAGAAGCCTTCTACGCGGTTCACAAAGAACGCCCCTTCTACTCAGGCCTCGTAACGTTTATGACTGAAGGCCCGGTCGTAGTCCTCGCCCTCGAGCGCGAAGGCGCCATCGCCAAATGGCGCGAACTCATGGGTGCCACCAACCCAGCCAACGCCGCCGAAGGCACCATCCGCAAAAAGTTCGCGGAAAACATCGAGCGCAATTCAGTGCACGGTTCCGACGCGCCCGAAACCGCCGCGCAAGAGATTCCGTTTTTCTTTAGTTCGTCTGAGTTGTTGTGATCCCTAATCAGGTGCGCTGCCCTCAAAGGCAGCGCCCCTCCCAATGCCTACAATAGATTCATGGCCACCCAGACGAGCGCGTTCATCACGCCCGAAGAGTATCTCGCCATCGAACGCGCTGCTCCCTCTCGCAGTGAATATCACGATGGCCAGATGTTCGCCATGGCGGGCGCAAGTCGCGCCCACAATCTGATCGTCACCAACTTGGTGGCTGAATTTAGAAATCGTCTACGATCGAGAGACTGCGAAGTCTATTCCAACGACATGCGCATCCAAATCGCATCCACCGGTCTCTATACCTACCCCGATGTCGTCGTTGTCTGCGGCAAACCCGTTCTCGCCGATCATCATGCCGACATCTTGACCAACCCGCTGCTCATCATCGAAGTCCTCTCCGAATCCACCAAAGACTACGACCGCGGCACGAAATTCAGCCAATACCGCCGCATCCCCTCGCTCGAAGAATACTTAACCGTTTCTCAAACGGAAATGCTCATCGAACAGTCCATCCGCCAACCCGATGGCAGTTGGCTGCTTCGCGAACGCCGGCCTGTGAATGGCAACGTTCCCATCTCCTCGCTCGCCATCGAACTCAACTTAGCCGACATATACGACAAAGTGGAAATCGATACTCAATCATGATCCAATGACGGCATGCATAGTGTAGCCATCGCACTCGCCGCCTTTCTGCTCATCTACCATCAAGCCACTTCCTGGATTCCCCTCTTCCCCTGGAACGACATCGTTCATTTGTCCTTAAAAGACAAAATCGCCGAAGCATCCTTAAATGGTCTACTCATGGGCACCGGCCTCATATGTCTCATCGTGGGCAACAGCGGCTTCACCCATTGGTATCCACTCATCTACTATCCATTCCTGTTTGTCGGCGAATGTGTCGATTGGTGGATTCCTTACTTCTCCCCAACCTTCGCGAAAGCCCGCAAGATTTGGGATTACGAATCCAGGTACGCCCGCACCTTCAAATTCCTTCCACACCAGGCCGCCCAAAGAACACCCGACGCCAATCACACCGTGCTCCACTTGGCCACCGTCGCCACAATCGTCATCGTGTATTTAGATCGGCTGACTTAAAGCCAAACCCCGCAACTTCTCTTCCAACCCCGCCCGAGCCTTCCCCAACTCCCCCTCCAACCGCTCCACCAACTCCCCCACACTCGGCACATCATGAATCGCGCCAATCCCCTGCCCGCATCCCCAAATATCCCGCCAGGCCTTCGCCTCCATATTGCCGCCCGACCCGAAATTCATCTTCGACACATCCCCCTCCGGCAAATTCGCCGGATCAAGCCCCGCCTTCACCACACTCCCCTTCAAATAATTCCCATGCACGTCGGTAAACAGATTTGAATACACAAAGTCATCCGCACTCGATTCCACAATCATCTGCTTATAATCATCCGCCTCATTCGCCTCACGCGTCGCAATAAACGCCGACCCCATATACGCCAAATCCGCCCCGCACGCCAACGCCGCTAAAATCGCCGCCCCATTCGCAATCGATCCCGCCAACGCCACCGGCCCGTCAAACCACTCGCGAATCTCCTGCATCAGCGCAAACGGCGAGAGCGTCCCCGCATGTCCACCGCCTCCCGCCGCCACCGGAATTAACCCATCCGCGCCTTTTTCAATCGCCTTATGCGCAAACCGGTTGTTGATCACGTCATGCAGCGTGATCCCGCCATAACTATGTACTGCTTGATTCAGTTCCTCGCGCGCGCCGAGCGAAGTAATAATCACCGGAACCTTGTACTTCACGCACAAAGCCACATCCTGTTCCAGTCGATTATTCGATTTATGAACAATCTGGTTCACCGCAAATGGCGCTGCCGGTCGACTAGGATTGGCCTTGTCCCAAGCCGCCAATTCTTCTTCAATCCGCTGCAGCCATTCATCCAGCAGCGAAGCGGGCCGCGCGTTGAGTGCGGGGAATGCACCCATAATGCCCGCCTTGCACTGCGCCAGAACCAAGTCCGGCGTGGAAATTACAAATAGCGGTGAACACACAACAGGCAGACGCAAACGCCCACGCAAGATTTCTGGCAATGCCATAGCTCTTGCATCTTAGCGGACGCCGCGCCAACCGCAAACATCCAACTAAGCAACTTTTGCTTCTAAGTAGGAATCCATGTCCGTCGCGTCTACCAATGCTTGCCGTGCTTTCTCCGCTAGGCCGCGCAGCCGCGCATGCTTCGGCTTGCTCAACTTCCGCTCCACACTTCGCCGCGCCCGCAGTAAACGAATCCGCACCGCCGTTTCACTCCAACCATACTGCTGCGCAATCTCTTGCACTTTGAACCCTTCAATGTAATGCCCTTCCAAAACGGCTCTGTCATTCGGCTTACACGAACTCAAGATTCGTTTTACATCAATCGCGGCCACATTCATCCGCGGCGGCGCTTGCAAATCGGGCAGCGTCTGCGTTTGCGGTTCCCTTCGCAGATACGTCCTGTGGATATTCAAAGCGATGCTATTTGTCCACGTCAAGACTAAGCTTGGATCGCGCAATTGCTCCCGACGCTCCCAGCCTTTGGCCCATGCCGCCTGCGCTGTATCGAGCGCGGAATCATAAGAAAGTCCGCGAGAAACTAGAAATCGTACCGTTAAATTAAAGCCTTTTTGGTACGCTCGGCCATATTCTTCATTTGTCATTGAATCACCGCTCTTTAAAGTTTTTTAGTTTCCAAACACTCACCCTTCTCGACGATCAACCAGCGATATGAGGGCTTAATGAAAGTGCCTAGAACTACTCCCTAAAGAGCAGTTTGATGGCCATACGGGCCTAAGGGAGCCATACGCCTGTAATTCATTGGAAAAAATGGATTTATCGTTCTTCAATCACCCGGCTTGTCACGAGCATTTCTTGCCGAGCACGGCAAAAATTGCTGACACGATTACTTTACGAACGAGTGCACTACAGGAGGGAAAACGAGCACGGCGGGGCACACTTCAGGCCTAGGACTCCACCGCTAAAAAAGGCTCGGTCGCAGACAACAAGAAAACTATTTACGATTTCTCGGCTGGTTCGGGCTGCTTCACCGGCGGAGTTTCAATCTTGTCGTGATCAGCGCTGATCTCGCGCATGCTGTCTTTGAAAGACCGAATGCCTTTACCCAATCCGGCCCCAAGTTCCGGCAGCTTCTTACCCCCGAAAAAGAGGAAAGCCACCCCTAAAATGACCAACAAATGCATTGGTTGAAGAAGTTCGCCCATATTACAAATCTCCGCTCTTAGCAGAACCGTCGGTCCTGCTCTCCTTGAGTATATACGAATACCCACCGCGCTGCGGAAACCATTTCCTCACACTTTTCACTCATGAAAATTCGTCGTATCACGTCATGCCTGCGGTTGACATCCGGAAAAGGGTCGGCTATAGTTCCTAAAGTACTGAACTATCAACTAGTTGACGCTCCAAGCGCGGTCTTTCCATGAGAAAATTTTTTGCCTGGCAGTTATGCGGCCCGTGGTTTACACTAACGACAAACCTGGCGTGCGTGACACCGAGTCCGTCTTGCGCGAGTTCCTCAAAATTGGCGCGTGAGAGGTTGCTTGCGAAATGACTCCCGAGGAAACCGAAGCTCTTACATCCGATCAACCCATGACTGGCTCTCCTGAAAATTTGGTGGAGACCCCCGCCAATATCGATACTGCCGATTACCAGGCGTTCCTCGATGACTACAGCAGCCAGTTCGCCTCCGGCGAAGGCGAGGTCCTCCATGGCCATGTCCTCAGCGTTTCCGATAAAGAAGTCATCGTCGATATCGGCCGCAAAACCGAAGGCTTAGTACCTGCCTCTCAGTTTTCTTGGGTCGATGGCAAGCCTTCAGTTCAAATCGGCGAAACCATCGAAGTGATGATTGACCGCAGTGGCAATCAGGTGGAAGGCTACATCCTTCTTTCCTATGAGCGCCCGCACCGTCTCCACATCTGGGAGCACCTCGAAAAAGCCGTAGCCGAGGGAACCCCCGTCATCGGCAAAGTCACCAACAAAATCAAGGGCGGCCTCACCGTCGATATCGGCGTCATCGCCTTCCTCCCCAGTTCCCAAGTCGAAACGCGTCCGGTTCACAACCTCGATGGCTATCTTGGCAAAGACATCGAAGTCAAAGTTCTCAAGCTCAACAAACGCCGTGGCAATGCCGTCGTTTCGCGCCGCGTCCTTCTAGAACAAGCTGCCGAAACCCGCAAAGCCGAAGCGCTCGCCAATATTCAGGAAGGCGCCACCGTCACCGGCACCATCAAGAACCTCACCGATTACGGCGCATTCGTCGATCTCGGTGGCATCGATGGCCTCCTCCACGTCAGCGATCTCAGCTACGGCAACGTCACCCATCCCTCAGCCGTCGTCCACGTCGGTGATCAAGTCACCCTCAAAGTTCTCAAGTTCGACAAAGAGAAAGAACGCATCTCGCTGGGCCTCAAACAGCTTCGGCCCGACCCGTGGCTCGACATTGATGCCCGCTACCCGCCCCAAAGCAAAGTGCTCGGCCGCGTTGTCAGCGTCACCGATTACGGCGCTTTCGTCGAACTCGAACCTGGTGTAGAAGGTCTCATCCACATTTCTGAAATGACGTGGAGCCGCCGCATGAAACACCCCGCCAAAGTCGTAAAGGCTGGCGATCAGGTGGAAGCGGTCGTACTTGAACTCAAGCCTAAAGAGCGCCGCATCTCCCTCGGCATCAAACAGCTCGAAGCCGATCCTTGGACCACCGTCGCCGATCGTTACAGCATCGGCTCCGTCGTCGAAGGCCGCGTCCGTAAACTCGCCGACTTCGGCGCGTTTGTCGAAATCGAAGAGGGCATCGACGGCTTAGTGCACGTCTCCGATCTTTCGTGGACCGCCCACGTGAAACATCCGTCGGAGTTATTGAAGAAAGGTCAAGTCGTGCAAGCCGCCATCTTAAACATTGACGCGGCTAATCGCCGTCTTTCGCTCGGCATTAAACAACTGCAACCCGACGCCTGGGAAACCTTTTTCCGCACCCACCAGGTGGGCGATAGCGTCCGCGGCAAAGTCTGCCGTGCCGCTCCTTTCGGCGTCTTTGTCGAATTGCTCCCCGGCGTCGAAGGCCTCTGCCATCGCAGCGAAATCTCCGATGAGGCCGGCAAGCGCCGCAATTTGAAAACGCCGTCGGCAGGCTCCGAAGATCCTGCGCTCCCCTTGGGCCAGGAATTCGATTTCAAAATCCTCAAGTTGAATGAAGCGCAAAAGCGCATCGGTTTGAGCCTCCGCGCTCTTTCCGACGAAGATGAACAAAGCCGTCTGCAAGACTATAAACGGCAGGCTGCCGCGGCCACCTCTACCGTCGGCGATGCCATCAAGCAGCACCAATCGGAAGACAAGTTGCAAGAGAAAAAGGATTAAGCAGGAAGCCAGTGCAGATGAAGAGCGAGAGTATATGACCAAGGCTGAGCTCATCGAAGAAGTGTCTAAAGTTGTCGAGATGACCCGCAAGGATTCCGAAACCATCGTGGAAACCATCTTCGACAGCATCGTCAACAGCCTTCACAAAGGTGACAAAATCGAGATCCGCGGATTCGGCAGCTTCCGCACGCGTCAAAGACAGCCTCGTGTCGGGCGTAATCCCAAAACGGGCTCGCGTGTCGATGTGCCGTCTAAGCGCATCCCGTTCTTTAAGCCCAGCAAAGAACTGCGCGATCTCGTAAACGGTGGCGAAAAAGCAGTCGACCATGAAGCCGTTCCCGTGGTCGATCACGGATCCTCCCACAGCTAAAAAGGGGACAGTCCCCTTTTCCCGCTGCTCAGACAACTCAAAATGCAACACCTCTGGGCGCCGTGGCGCTCCACCTACATCAATAACAAGGAAGCCCATCGCGTGAAATGCATCTTCTGCGAAGCCGCTGCTCTCGGCCGTGACGAAGAAATGCTCATTGTCCATCGCGCCCGCTTCAACTTCGTCATCCTCAACCGCTATCCTTACACCAGCGGTCACATCATGATCGCGCCTTATCAACACGCCGCTCGCCTGCAGCAAGTAGACCAGCAAACCGTCGAGGAAATGATGACCCTTGCTCGCACCGCCGAACGCATAATCGAAGAAATCTACCAGCCGCAAGGACTGAACATCGGCATGAACTTGGGCGAAGCCGCCGGAGCAGGAATCGAACAACACATCCATTTCCATGTGCTGCCCCGCTGGATGGGTGACGCCAACTTCATGACCGCCGTCGCCGACACCCGCGTCCTACCGGAACTCCTGGAAGTCACCTTCGCCAAACTCAACCAAGCCTTCAAACTCGCTTGAGCTCTTTCTCGCGCATCAGGAAACGGCGACAAGTCCCCTAACTCGTTGCCTTCGGTGGGGCAGACGCTTCCGTCTNNCCGAAACTGACCGAAAGGGAGGGGGCAGCCTTTAACCCTTACCGAATATCAATATGCAACAGCGCATCCGAATGCTCATGCCGCCAAGCCCAATAACGCTGCCGCTCGCGCTCCGGTGCCCTGTTCCAATCGATATACGGCCGGTGTCGCTGCTCCCAATACATATGCCACGCACGATCCTCATGGTCGTTCCAATTGTGATAATCCTTGTGCCTTCGGTCATAGTATCTGTGATCGTCATGATCGCGATCATGATCCTGCGCCAACCCCGCTAACGGCATCAGTAGAGCCGCGCTGCAAGCACCCAACAGAAAAAGTTTTCTCATAAT
>PMQB01000678.1:5193-9367 GCA_003169195.1 Bryobacterales bacterium | reverse complement strand
AAATGACGCACTACACTAGCTACGTCAGTACGGTACTAGTGAGAGGTGTTACGCGCCACCCTGCATGCTGCCCCAACCATCAGATTCGTCTATACTAAAAAAACTTGGGTCGTAAATTGCCGGCCGTCCGCAACTTCGAAGTTTGGAGGAAGAATGTCTCTTTTGATTGGCTCTCGCCGGGTCGGTTTCATATTGTTAATTGCAGCAAGTTTGGCGCTTTCGCAGGTGGATCGCAGCTCATTAAGTGGTGACATCCTCGACCAAAGCGGTAGAGCTATTCCCAATGTTCTCGTATTTGCCAGTGAGAGTAAAACTGGCTCGCAGCGCAACACCAAGTCGAACAGCAAGGGTACGTATTCTCTGCCAGATCTGCCCATCGGCACTTGGACCATCGTTTTTTCAGCACCGGGGTTTCGCAACACACGTTACGAGAATGTCGATCAGTCCATCGGCCAAACGCGCACGCTAAATCCAGTTCTGGAACTGGCCGTGAAGGGCGACGAACTGACCGTGAATGAAACGCTCGCGCGCTTGAACCAGGCATCTTCCACCCTCAGTGAGGCCGTAGAGCAGAAGGCCATTAGTGATTTGCCATTGAACGGTCGTAACTGGACCAGTCTCACCGCTCTTACGCCCGGCGCGATTGATCAAGGCGGCAGCACCCAGCGCTCCATTCGTTTCACCGGCCGCGGCCGCGACGAAATGAACATCACCCTCGACGGCGTGGATGCCACAGGCATCGTAAATCAAGCGCAAAAAGCTTTTGTGCGGCTTGCCATTCCCATGAGCGCCATTTCCGAGTTTCGCGTGGACTCGGTGTTACCCACCGCCGAATACGGTGACGCCAGCGGCGCGCAAATTGCCGTTGCGTCTACGTCCGGCGGCAACCGCTTTAGCGGCTCTTTATTTGAATTTTTTCGCAATAGTGATTTCGATGCGCGCTCACCGCTTGATTTGACGGCTGGGCCGTTACCCTTTCACCTGAATCAATTCGGCGGCAATTTCGGCGGTCCTATCGTGAAAAATCGGACTTTCTTTTTCGTCGATTTCGAGCAGATTCAGCAGGTGCAAGATCAAACGCTCATTGGCTTTGTTCCCAGCGCGGCGCTGCGTTCGCAAATCCTATTGCGCTCGCCCGCCCTTGCCCCAATCTTGAATGCTTTTCCGGCGGGTACGGGCAGCATCAGCGCCACAGGCATTCAGCAGCGCACCGGTATTACCGGCTCTACCGACACCGAATACTCCGAAACTCTTCGCCTCGACCATCGCTTCAACGCCACCACCACCGCCTATGCAAGATTTGGTTACGATAATGCGTCCGCCATTGCGCCCCTGGGCGTTCTAGCCGACCGCCAGTTGAGCAGCGAACGTCCGCTCAACGGGGCAGCGGAGTTGTTGCATGTTTTCTCGCCCACTTTAGTGAACGAGTTTAAATTCGGCACCAACCAAATGGTCTCCCATACCTACAATTTGACCAACGTACCCTACACCGTCACCGTCTCTGGCTTCAGCGCGCTCAACCCAAGTCAGACGACCAACCAAGACGGTCGCACCTTCAGTTGGCTTGACAATGTGAGTTTGACCCGCGGCCGCAACGTCATCAGGGCAGGCGTCGAAATTCGTCGCATTGAAATCAATGAAGGCAACTCCTTCACAGGCACGTTGACTTACAATTCGCTTGCCAATTTCATCGCGAATAACCTTGATTCCGCTACCTACACCGCCACCCTGCCGCTCAAGCGCATGCGCAAAACCTCCTACTTCGGTTACGTGCAAGATGAATTTAAACTGCGGCCGAATTTGACCCTGAACGCTGGCTTGCGCTATGAGTTCTACAACGCTTTTCACGAAGTCACCGGCCGCGCCATCCCCTTTGATTTCGGTACCTGCGGCGGGTTCTGTTCACCGAATGCGCCTTTTCTCTTCCCGGCAAAAGACAACATAGATCCACGCGTCGGCCTGGCGTGGTCGCCCGAAGGAATGCATGGGCGAATGGTGGTTCGCTCGGGCTATGGCATCTATCACGAAGATGCTCAACTCGATGACCAGAACTTTCCAACGGCCAACGATGTCCCGCGTTACTCCCTTACGAGAGGCGCTCAATTTCCAACGTTGAGTTATCCCTTTGATTCCCTGCTGGGCAGCGCTACCGGCGTTCTTTCCCCCAAAGACCAAGTCCGTAATCGCAAAGATACTTATGCGCAGGAATGGATCTTCTCGGTTCAGCAAGCTCTTCCGGGCAAGTTCACGGGCACGGTCTCCTACACCGGCAACAAGGGCACCGATATCATGAACCGCTCGTACGTCAATCTCATCAACCCCGTCACGGGCCTTCGCCCCTATCCGCAGTTTGGCCAAATCGAACTACGCGCCAAAGATAGCAACAGCGAGTTCAATGCTTTGCAAGTGTCCGCTCGCCGCTACCTCGCGCATGGCTGGCTCATGACGGCCAACTATATGTGGTCTCACGCCATCAACGATGGATCACTGGGCAGTGGTGTTGAAGACATTTTCCCCGAGAACGTTTCCTGCCGTGCGTGCGACCGAGCGTCCAGCGACCAGGACGCTCGCCATAGCTTCAGTTTGTCGAACGTCTATCAACTGCCCTTTGGCACGGGTCGAACATGGCTCCAATCACGCGGCCTCTTACACTCGTTGCTGAGTGACTGGGAGGTCAACGGGATTGTCGGCGGACGCACCGGCCTCCCGGTCAACATAACGGTCGATCGCTCCGCTAGCGTCATGCCCGACGGTAACTCAGCCAATCAACGTCCGAACTATGTTGCTGGGGCGTTGCTCACTCCCGCCGCTGGTTCCACACCCCTGCTTTGGATCAATCCAGCCGCATTCACCACGCCCGCCGCGCGCACTTGGGGAAATTTGGGGCGCAACGCCTTCCGCGGTCCAGCCCTTTGGCAAGCGGACGCCGCCATTCAACGACGTTTTGCCGTTCGTGAACGGGTCGCCCTTGAGTTGCGGGGCGAGTGCTTTAACCTTCTCAACCGGGCGCAATATGCCAATCCGCTGGCAGACATCTCTGCCCCTTCCACGTTTGGCAGAATTACATCCGTCGTGAACACCGGTCCAACCGGCAGCGGAACTCCCCGCCAGTTCGAAGTAGCCGCTCGCTTCGTCTTCTAAAGGCGGAATCGCTCATCGCCTCAGCGCTCGGCGTCCGGCAACAAGGTGGGGACTTGTTCCTGTCTCCCCCACCGGCAGCGCCCATCTGTCCGCAAAGCCACTCCGTGTGCACAGGTGCATGTGCCCAGTTTGCGCTCCTCCGCATTCCGGAAACCCCTCTATCCCACTTTTGCTGTCCGCCAAAATCCGATCACAAAGGAACCGGAATTCCTCGGACTTTATATTTCCCTTCTTTTCAAGCACTTCCAGCCCGCTCAACCTCCCAAACCCCAAAACCCGTTCTAGCCTCCTCATTTGCCGAGCTATTTTTCAGTTACGAAGGATTTCAAAATGAATCGCAAAGAACGCCGGGCTGCGGCGCACACACAACGTAAACTCGAGCGGAAATCCGAGAAAAAGTTAGCTGCCAACCCTAACTACGTCAACAACACCACCCCCACTTGGGATTCCTGGGAAGGCTGGGATAACGACGATCCCCTACCGCCCTATCCGCCCTGTCAAAACGGCGAAGAAGATAAATCTCGCAAGCCCATTTCCGACGCCCAGCGATCGGCGAATCGGCAGAACGCCCAAAAAAGTACGGGCGCCAAAACTCAGTTAGGACAGGAGAAATCTAAAATGAATGCGCTTCGCCACGGCCTCTGTTCACAGGCAGCACTGCTGCCCTCAGAAGACCCCATCGTCTACCAAGCTTTCATGGAAAGCATCTTTACACAATGGTCTCCCGCAACAGACCAGGAGAACCGTCTCACCGAAGTTATCGGTACAACAGAATGGCGGCTCCGTCGGATTCCGGGTCTGGAAGCCGGCATCTACGCTGTCGGCCTCCTCGAGCATGACAATCTTTTCCTAGACGAAGCCGATCCCGTCAAACGCGATCGCAACGTTCAAAGCAAGCTCTATCTCATTTACGAAAAGCAATTCAAAAACTTGTCCCTGCAGGAGCGCCGCCTCCGCAGCCAGCACAAGGCCGACACCATAGAACTGAGGCAACTCCAACAAGATCGCATCGAAAAAGCGAAACAAGCCGAAC
>PMQB01000678.1:0-5137 GCA_003169195.1 Bryobacterales bacterium | reverse complement strand
AACGCGAAAAAAGCCGCGTAACCGGCCTCAAACTTAAACGCGCAGGGAATGAGTCCACCCAAAGTGTGCCCAAGTGCAGGCGTCTACCGTTTTCGGTCATCCTGTCTCAGCTGAATTTCACTCGTCCGACCGCAACAATCTCACACCGCCCCGAGTACACATCCCTCGTCTTGCTTCCGCCACGCAGCTTCCTTCGTGATCTTCGTCACGGTCACGCGAAAAAGTACCAAAACGCTAAAAACTATATCGTAATTTGCCGCGTACCAGTACGACGGGAACTTTAATCATGACTGGACTCCAACTGTAATCTCGCCTATACTCACTAGTGTCTTCTATTAGGTTTACGTTCCTCGACTTATTTACTAAGGGGCCAAATCGGAGATAGAGTTTTCGGAGGGAAAATTATGAAGAAGAACCTTGCCTTGTTGTTCGCAACGCTTGGATTTTTCGCTGCAGTGAATCAAGCGAAAGCCGCGACTCAAGTCAGTTTGGCTGACTGGTGCGTGAATGTTAACGGTGACTCAGCCACCGCTTGTAACGGAGGCGGATCTGGTGGTGCCAGTGGCACATCCAGCATCAGCCTAGCCAGTTTTGACAAGACTCTTGAGCCTGGTTCCAATACTCTTGGCACCGTGACAGTCTCGCTCGGAGCTGGCGCTGGCCAATATGTCTCGTTTTATGCCGATTATGACGTCGATTTCGCGACCAAGGGTTCATTTGCCGATACCGGCGCAGTCGTTGGATCGCTTCCGGCAGGCGCATCCTACGAATTAGACGATCCAAACTCAAGCAATATCTTTTCCGATTTCGCCGCCAACACGCTTGGCAACACCAACAATGTGGGCACGTCCGCTTTGCCTCCTAACGAATGTTGCGACGTCGCGTTTGCTTTGTCGTTCGGCAACATCAACGTAACCAGCACCGGCACGGTTACCTTCGCAATCACAACCACAGCGCCTACCAGCGGGTTCTACATTGAGCAAACAAACCAATACACGGGTGACTCGATTTTCCTTCAAGAAACTACGACGTTAGGTCCCTGCACGGTCAATTGCAACGGTGGCGGCGGTAACACAGGTACTCCGGAGCCATCAACTTTCGGTTTGGGGCTGGGTCTGATCGGCGTCGCGCTCGTCTGGAAGCGTTGTCGCGCAGCTTAAGTTTTTACCTGTTTTGTTTCTGATTTTCAAAAAATGAAAAAGATTGACACGGAGGGTTCTCGCACATGAGAAATGTTGTTTCTCGGTTATGCACGTTGGCAATCATAGCTTCGCCCGCGTTGTTTCAAAATTCCCTGAAAGCCCAAACG
This sequence comes from Bryobacterales bacterium, assembly GCA_003169195.1. Taxonomy (GTDB): domain Bacteria; phylum Acidobacteriota; class Terriglobia; order Bryobacterales; family Bryobacteraceae; genus Bog-105. Next base: position 3,828 of record PMQB01000678.1, on the reverse strand, counting down.
CCAGTGGCCAACGCCGTGCCGTTTGTTGCTTCCAATCCTACTTCGCCGCACACTAGTTGGAGTACTAATCCCGTTACTCTCAAGGGAACGCTCACTAGCTCGGCCTTCGGTACACACACCTTCACCTATGACTGGGATCCCGGTGACGGCGGTGCTCACTGCACTGGCACGGTAACCAACCAGTTTGATGTCGAATGCGCCCACACTTACACAGGCGCTGTGAATACTGTGTTTGTGGCTGTCCTCAAGATCACCGATACCACAAACAGCCTGGTAAGCCCGGCTTCTAATTGTCCGCCCACCATCACCCAGGGTGCCTGTTACTACACGTCTCTCAACCCTCCGCCGCCAAATCTCGCTATCGAAGTCAACAATGCCATCGACAAGGGCCTTTGGCTGTTGCATACGAAGATGCGACATTTCACCACTACGGGCGGCACTCAAGCGGGTGACTGGACGTTAAACGACGGTAGCCACGTCGACATCGCCCAATCCGGAGACACTGGTCCCAACTCCCTCAATTGCAGTGCTTTTGAGAATAGCGGCTTCTTGCAGACCAACACACCGGCCAATCCTTATTCCGATGACGTGCGTCTTTGTCTCAACGGAGTCTTCGATCAGCTCACTACGTTAGCCATCTCCTCAGTCAATGACGTCGTTTACGGTACCTACAATCCAGATTCCAATAATAACGGCATTGGTGTCCAAGCGGCTGCTCCCAATTCTGGCAACGTAAACTATCAGACGGGTATGATGCTTGACGCGCTCGTCGCTTCAGGCACGGCCACCGTCCCGATTCCGGCTGGTACGAAATTGGCGACTGCCATAACTGGTCTGGGCTTAAAAGGTACTGGTGCTGGCGGAGCGTACTCCTACGGCGACGCCGTCATCGACATGGTCGATGATTACGCTTATTGCGAAGCGCCTTCCTACAACAGCTTCGGAACCAATTACAACGGCGGTGGCTGGCACTATACTTGTCAGGAAGAAACCGGCGACAATTCCGTCAGCCAGTGGGCTGCGATTGGCATCATTCCTGCCATTCGCAAGTTCGGCGCAACCGTACCAGCGGCCATCCATACTGCAGATGAAAACTGGCTCGATTCGTCATATTTCGCGAACAGCGCGGGTAATGGTTATTTCGGATATACCTCTAGTAGTCCGCTCTGGGGTCCCTTTGCCGATACCCCCTCCGGCTTGGTCCAATTGGCCATGAGCGGCTTGGGCCGCGGTAAAGTATCGCCCGGTGGCAACCATCTCTGGGATAACGCTGAAACCTATCTGCGTGACAATTTTGCCAACACCGGCAACGATGCTACCACTTCGATGAAGGCTTACTACTACGGCATGTTCTCGTTCACCAAAGCCATGCTGCTCCACGATAACAATGACGGCGCCGGTGCGATAGGTACGGGAAACCAGCCGATTTCGCTCCTGCAGTCTTCAGACGATCCCAACACCTGCTCTTCACCTGTACCGATTGCTTCTCCAGGCAGTGGCGCGGGTCCCTGTTACCCTGCAATCGATTGGTATGCCGCACAGACTTCGGCCTACGGCGGTACTGATCCGACGAACGGCGTCGCGCGCACTATCTTGAATGATCAACAGGCTGACGGTTCGTGGTTCGGCCAGAATTACACCGGTGCCCAGGATTACTTCCAAACAGGTATTTCCATCACCATGTTGAACAAAACGGTGTTCCAACCGGTTCCCGTTGCTTGTTTCACCACCAATCCGAGCCATGTGGCTTCGGGTGGTCCGGTTACTTTGGATGGCGGTTGTTCTGTTGAGCAGAATCCCGCTTACTCTCTCGTAAGTTGGCAGTGGGATGTTAGCGGCACTGGTGGTACTTCATTCACCATTAAGCCGGGTAGCCCTCAGTGTCTAACGGCGAGCTGTTCGAAGATCATCTACAATTTCACTTTGCCAAACGGTGCATCGTTGCCATACAACTATCCGGTTCGGCTTCGAGTGACTGATAATGCTTCTCCGGCGCTGACGGCGGATGTTGTTGGTAACGTCGTCATTTCCAGCCCCCCCAATCCGCCGAACGCAAACGCGGGCGGACCGTATAACTTCTGCCCGAACACCACAGTGGCCGGGTCGCTAATCTATGCTCCGTTCCTGCTGGATGGCTCTAAGTCAACCAATCCAGACCAAGGCAAGACGGATGGAACGAATGGCGCTGTCCCCAGTACCATTACTGCTTACGATTGGGATTACGCCTGCTCGGGCGCGTTTACTTCCGCGCACGGCGCGCAGGTGAATGCAACCGGTGCCTTTGATGTCGCGGCCGACTTCGGAACTTCCTTCAACGTTTGTCTCCGAGTCACTAACAATGACAATCTCGCTTTCCCCAGCGCTGGCTTGGCTGCGGGCCTATCGAGTGTTGCCTCGGCTCAGGTTTCAATCCACAATCCGACGGACGAAGTCTGTACCCACTGCGTGAACACTCTGGGCGGAAAAGCTAAAGCACCTGTTGCCGGCACGCCTGGTAACATTCAGCTCTACTGGACCGATACGAACACCTCGGCCCAGTTCACGATCGATCACTACAACATCTATCGGAGCACCAGCGCTTCGTTCAACCCATACACGCAAATTGCAGGCGCGGCTTCCAGTCCGTTTGTGTCTGCCGTACCGGTATCGGTGCCCGCTGGCGGTACCCTCTACTTCGTGGACAACAACGTAGTCGGGGGAACTACCTACTACTACCGAATTGCCCCAGCAACCGTAAATGACACGGAAACCTGTCAAGGCAATGTGACAGTGACCGTGGCCATATCAAAGGGTCGCTAAACCAAGATGAGATGCGCCTCAGACTTCCCTCTGGGGCGCATCTCTTATAAAGATCGAAAAGAAATTCAAGGAGCAAGATTTTATGAAGAAATTAGCAATCGTCGCCCTAACGTTTGCGGCCTCTCTTGCCGCTAGCGATCTTTCCGGTATCTGGAATGGAAAAGGCGGTTTCGAGGATGCCAAGTACGGCGCAGTTCCCTCTACCGCACAGTTGACTCTTGTTCAAGCTGGTTCAACGGTATCAGGCACGCTCAAAATCGGAAACGGCCCTGTCATCCATATATCCAATGGCTCTGTGTCCGGCTCTCAGATCACATTTGCTGCGGGCGGCGGTGGTACTGCGGCACTAACGGCGAATGGGTCTCAACTAAGTGGTAAGCTCACCTCCAGTACCGGCAAGATTCTCGACGTCGTCTTTAGCAAACAATAGCTTGCTTTCAAGCTCGTCGTTTCAACGGATGGTACCAGGCAGATTACGCTTGGTACCATCTTTGTTCGTTGTCTGCAGTTTCAATAAATGGAGTAGAATTAAGTTTCAACTATGTACAAAAGAGCCGCTCTTCTATTGATTGCGTTTTCAGGATTGATAATGGCGGCGTCTGCAACGCCTCCTCCCGAACCTGTTTATATCGTTCTTTATTCTCGTTTCTACGATCACAGTCACCAGCACACAACCGACGAAAGAATCCAGCGGCTTCTTCCTTTGCTCGCCCGTCTGAAGAAGGAGTATCCGCAATCCGGTATATCTGCCCTATTCCAGTTTTCCGGTACGGTAAGCGAGGTAATGGCCGAGGAAAATGCGGCCGGAATTCACTTGGTTGATCAAGTGAAAGACGCTGCCCGCCAGGGTCTTATTGATATTGGTTATACGGGTGAAGAAGAGCCGTCCTATTTGTATCAGCCCAAAGCAAAGCTTTTGCTGGCGGATACGCCTGAGGCGCGTTGGGCTGCACGCGCAGAGGCGGCCGAACGGTTTCTGACGGATTTCAAAAATCCGGGCACTGGTCTTCCCGTTCCAGGGCTGAGTGG
>PMQB01000480.1 GCA_003169195.1 Bryobacterales bacterium | reverse complement strand
AAGGTGGTGGTTTTGGGGGTGAGGCGGTCGGCGGCGAGCCAAACGGTGGGGCCGAGGATGAGGGTGGCGGCGGTGGCTTTGAGGCGATAGCGGGAGCGGCGGTTGGCGATTTCGGTGGCGGCGCCGGAGGAGGACGAGACGGCTTGGATGGTTGAGAGGCGGTCGGGAAGGGGGGTGTTGTCGATGGTCCAGGGAAGAATGGGCTTTTTGGCCATTTCGGCCTGTTTGATTTCAGCTTGAACCCAGTCGGAAGTGGCGGCGGAGGCGGACCAGCAGAGGACGAAGAGGCGTGCCTTTTCGATGCCGGCGCCGAGCTGGTCGGGCCAGGTTTCGGCGGCGCGGAGGCTAGCGGAATCGAAGAAGACTTTGAGGCGGAGCGAGTCGCAGGCTTGCTTGAGCTGGGTGACCGCGGCGAGGTCTTGGCGCGAGTAACTGATGAAGGCGTCGTACATGGGACGCGGGGTGCTCCGAGTTTGAGTCTTAGTTAGTGCCGATGGGGCGGCTTGTTTTGAACATGATAGCGCGGATTTTTGGGAGCTGGGGCGGCTTCACCTTCTTGCCTATTGGTGTAGGTCCCCTTTTTTGATGGAATTAAATTTACCGAGGGTTGCAACGTTTTGTTTGGGTTTTGTACTAAACGGGTGAGCGTGAAGATGCCGCCCCTCGACTTAGTTGGCCTAACTCGGGTAATGCAACGCACCGAAGGTCGGGCCGCGTTCGTCGTGGGCTTGATCGACGGGCCGGTCGAGACGAGTCATCCGGACTTAGTCTCGGCTCACCTTCGTCCACTGTCGCCGGCCAGGAAGGTTTCTTGCCGCATCGCTGACTCGGCGGCTTGCGCGCACGGAACGATGGTGGCGGGCATCTTGTTCGCGCGGCGCGGCACGGGCGCACCCGCGATTTGTCCGGGCTGCACGTTCGTGATCCGGCCGATCTTTCACGAGCAGCATCCTGGCCGCGGCTCATCCGCCACCGCGCCGCCGGAAGAACTCGCGAAGGCCATCGTGGACACAGTGAACGCGGGTGCGCGGGTGATCAATCTAAGTTCGGGGCTGCCGAGGGGTGCCGCTGTGGCCGGGCAAGACGCGCTGAGCCATGCACTGAGTTTTGCGGCGCAACGCGGCGTGCTGGTGGTGGTTGCTGCCGGCAATCAATCCTCTGTCGCGGGCTCTTGTATCACGCAACACCCCTGGGTGATTCCGGTGGCGAGTTGCGACGCCGGCGGACTTCCCTCGGCCCACTCGAACGTGAGTTCTTCGATCGGACGGCAAGGGCTGCTAGCGCCGGGAGACCACATACGCAGCCTTGCGCCCGGTTACTCGTTCACGACTTTCAGTGGCACGAGCGCCGCGTGCCCTTTTGTCAGCGGTGCGATTGCCCTGCTGTGGTCGGAACATCGGCACTTGACCGCAACGCAAATACGACAAGCCGTACTGGGCGTGGGTGCACGGAGCAGTGTTGTGCCTCCGCTGCTGAATGCGTGGGAGGCCTGGCGGCGCGTTGCAGAGATTGCCAAGAAAGGAAGTGAAGCCGCATGAATGAAAACGAGAAGCAGAGAAACGAGACGAACGGGAAAACTGAAACGGCGCGGCACCGGTTTCGGCTGCCCGGCTTCGTTAGCGAAGAAGAAATCGGTTTGGGCGATCTGGTCAAGCGCGTGACCTCATCGGCCGGTATCAAACCCTGCGGCGCGTGCGAAAAGCGGGCTGCTGCGCTGAACCGCTGGCTGTCGGTGGGCGGCGGCGGTGCTACTAAGCGCGACTAGCGCTCGAAACGAATGTTCCCCCCAGTTGCCAAAGAAAAGGAGATGACCATGGAAACAACAACAGACTTGAAAGACATAAGTGATGCTATCGAGGCGCAGGCTTGCGCCAGCTGCGATGCCTCGGCCCCTGACGCCGCTGACAACGCTTCAGCGGCGACAACACCCGCTCCCCCATCCTGGATTTACGCGATCGGCACGATTGAGGTGCGCTTTCCTTCGCTCGCCCTCGAGAAAGAATATGCGCAACTCCTGGGCCGCGGTCAAGCGAGTGGTCTCACTGACCGGCAAGCGCTTCAAGCGGTGATCGCGAAACCGGAGAACCGCTATCTCACGCGCCAGCTCTGTTGGGTGATGAGCATTGAAGGCCTGGAAACGTATATCCTTTACCCGCGCGATGCCGCCGATTTGACGCAGCTCATCGAGGCCGTTCGCCCGAATCCCAGCGGGTCGGATCTCGATGTCGTCATTGGGCAAAAAGGCCCGGTGGCGCCGCCTAGCGTTTGCAACGGGCTCACGATTCCCACCGTGGCGTTCGATCAAATCTACTCGTTCGACCGCGAGGCGTTGATCAAATCGATTCCGAAGCCCGACCAGATCTCGGTGGAGGAGTTTGCGCCTGCCGCGTCGGAACTGCTGGACCGCATTTTGTTCATGGCGGACAACGCGGGCGCGACTGACGAGCACCGGGCTCTTAATTACCTGACCATGCGGTACCCCGCTGTGTATGCGACTGCAGCCGCCGCTTTCGGGCGCAACGCCGCACTTGACGGGGTCACTGTCAACCCGTCCTCCCTCGCGGGGGCACGTAACATTGTGGAGGTGATCTTCTCTTTTCGCGATCGCACTACGGATGTGGTGGAAAAATCTTTCACGCGCGTGGATGTTACCGAGGAGTTTCCCTTCTTGGTGACGAAAATGTCGCCGTATTTCGACCGTTAGTTCGTTCGTTCGTCAGTCAGTCAACAATAAAGGAGAAATCAAATGAACATGCCCAGTTTTAACGCGCAAGCGTCGCTCTATACAAGCGCCCACGTCTATCACGCGTTCTCAACGATGACCAATAGCGGCCCTGGCGCAGTCACGCCGGCGACCGTAGTCAGTGTGTGGACCACGTGCACTAGCTGCGAGAATGGCTACCGGACCTGTGTTACGTCCGGGCCCACTCCCGCCGACTACAAGACCTTCCGCCTCTCGTGCGCCGCCTGCTACACAGCCTGCCATGGCAACGCTGCCTGTATCGCAGAGTGCGAGCGCGGCACGATTCGATACTAGGCAGCGGTAGAGCCAGCCTTGGACTGGCTCTACCTGAACCCCTGGCGTTCTGGTCGGGTTAAGAGGCGGGTTGCCAGAGTTCGACGCGGTTGCCTTCGGGATCAGTGAACCAACCGAAGCGGCCGTAGTCGTATTGCTCGCGTTTGGGGTCGACGGAAATGCCGGCGGCGGAGAGTTTGTCGAGAAGGGCGTCTAGGTCGTCGACTTGAAAGTTAAGCATGGCGGGTTGGGTAGGAGGAAAGTAGTCGGAGGACTGCTTAAAGAAGGAGACGGCGATGTCGCCTTTTTGATCGGCGGATGGGAAGACGAAGCAGCCGTGTGGGCTGGAGATTCCGAGATGCTCGTTATACCAAGCGTAGAGGGCTTTGGGGTCTTGTGCGCGGAGGAAAGCGCCGCCGAATCCAGTGACTTGAGGCATACGTTTTCCTAGTATATGCCGGGGAGGAGGCGTTTGGTGCGGGCGCTGTAGAGAGCATATTCGGGGCCGAAGGCGGAGTTGAGGGCGAGCTCTTCGATGTGGATGCGGTAGAGGAGGGCGGCAGTGGGAGGGACGACGGCAAGGAAGAGAGAGAGCGCGTGGCGAGAGTGGAGGCCGACGGCGAGGAAGATGAGGACGAGACCGAGATAGGAGGGATGGCGGACGAGGCGATAGAGGCCGGTGGTGTTGAGGCTTTGGGAGGCGCGGATGGCGACGTTGGCGCTGAAGGCTTTGCCGAGGGAGAAGACGGAGATGAAACGGATGGCCAAGCCGAGGGTGATGGTGATGAGAGCGAGGGGGCGGATCCAAAGGTTTGTGAGTGCGGGGGTGGGCTGTGTGGCGGCGGAGATCCATTCACAGGCGGTGATGGAGGAGAAGATGACGAGCCAGAGGATGAGCATGGAGCCGCGGTCTTGGATGGAGGCGGAGGTGTTTTGGCGGCGGGTGCGGGTGAGGAGGGCGATGAGGATTTCGGAGGCGAACCACAGGTAGAAGAGGATGGACCAGAGGAGGGGGAGCATGTGGGATTTGTCAGTCAATCATAGCTGATTTGGGAAGGCGCTGGTGGAGCACTTCATGAGTTATGATATCTCCCTAGGATGACTCATCTACATGTCATTCAATCCGAGATCCAGGCGCGCAGCGAGCGGTTGAGGTAAAGTTCCGGCGCGTGTCGATTTTTCTGTTTCCTTTCTTCATGCTATCGTCAAATGCAAGTCCAGATTTTAGCCATGTCGACCATCGTTGAAGCAGATTTCACCGTCGAAACGCAGAAAGCCTCTTTCGCTTCTCTGGCCCTCGATTGCGGTGTGACGCTGCGCCAAGTCGACGTCGCGTACGAAACCTACGGCACGCTCAACGCTGCCCGCGATAACGCGATTCTGGTTCTCCACGCGTTCTCTGGCGATGCGCATGCCGCGGGCATCAGCAAGGACACCGGACAGCCCGGCTGGTGGTCGCCGATGATCGGTCCCGGGTTGGCCTTCGATACCAATCGTTATTTCGTCATTTCGTCAAACGTGTTGGGCGGCTGCCGCGGCACGACGGGACCCAGCGCGCTTGACCCAGCCACCGGCAAACGTTACGGCGCAACCTTTCCGGTGATCACCATCAACGACATGGTGCGCTTGCAGAAAATGCTGATTGATCATTTGGGCATTCAGCGACTGCTCGCCGTTGCCGGTGGTTCCATGGGAGGCATGCAAGCGTTGGCTTGGACCGTGATGTATCCCGATGCCATCGCGGCCGCCATCCCCATCGCGACGACCGCTCGGCATGGCGCACAGCAAATCGCCTTCAACGAAGTTGGTCGGCAAGCGGTCATGTCCGATCTCGATTGGGCCGAAGGCAATTACTACGACGCTAACCCACCCTCACGGGGTCTTGCCGTTGCTCGCATGGTTGGCCACATCACTTATATGAGTGATGCGTCCATGCGCCAGAAATTCGGACGCCGCCTGCGTGACAAAGATGCCTTTGGATTCGATTTTTCAGCGGACTTCGAGGTCGAAAGTTATCTTCGGTATCGCGGCAGTCAGTTCGTCACCCGGTTCGACGCTAACTCCTATCTCTACATCACGAAGGCGATGGATTACTTCGACCTTGCCGCGGGTCACGCGTCCCTCTCGGCCGCCTTTGAAAAAACGAAGGCGCGCTTTCTGGTTTTGAGCTTCACCTCCGATTGGCTCTATCCCACCTATCAATCTCTGGAGGTGGTGAGTGCCCTCCGCACTCGGAACATCGATGCAGCCTTCTGCGAGCTAACCTCCCAGTACGGCCACGATGCCTTTTTAGTCGAAACCAAAGAACAAACGGAGATGATCACGGGCTTCCTCAAGAGTGTCCAGGAAGGAACGTCTACCCAGCTGTCCAGGCCTGCGAGTGATGTCAAAGCGTCCATTAGTGCACGCCAGGATTACGCCATGATGGCCGAAATGGTTGAGCCGGGTTCGCGCGTTCTCGATCTTGGGTGCGGCGAAGGCGAACTCCTCGCTTGGCTGAAAGAGAAAAAGGGTGTGAGCGCGCAAGGCGTCGAGATTGATCCTAACAAAGTGCGGCGTGCCATCGCGCGCGGTGTGTCGGCGTATCAAAGCGATATCGAACACGGGCTCGCGGATTATCCGGATAACACGTTCGATTTCATCA
>PMQB01000312.1 GCA_003169195.1 Bryobacterales bacterium | reverse complement strand
CCGTATAAAGCGCCATCTTGCCAATGGGAATCCCCATTCCCCCGGCGCCTTGGTCGCCTAACCCAGAATGCGCTCGCCATCGCTCACCACAATGCACCGTACGTTGTCATAGCGTGTATCCGAGATCATCTGCTCCATCTGATGTTTGTTTTGAATAAATAAAGAACAGGCCCCGTGGCTTTTCCAGATCTCGCTGAATCTCTGACAGCCTTCGCCTGCTGTCGGTGTCTAGACAAGGGGCAGCAATTCTTCCACGTGGCGTTCGATCAGACCCTAGAACAGCGTTTCATTCACATCCTGCAAATCGCACAGAAAGCGATATTTTTCAAAAGGGTTAGGTGCTGTTCCAAAACTCTCTTACGGCGCGCCAGTTGATGGTCCAGCGTCCTTTGGTGAGGCGGCACCAGCCCGTGCAGCGCAAAGGCGTCTCTCTCCTGTTCGCTGAAAGCCCTGCCCTTATTGAGTCCGGGTGCGGTCAAAAGATCATAGCCGGAAAGTCCCGTACGAATCACAGTAGCGGTGCTAATAGATGGTAGGTGAAGTTGTGGTGTGCGCATTGTTAGTGCCCTGAGTTATGGACGCGTGCCCGCGGGAATCACTTTCTACCCGAATTCCTGTGTCCCAGCCACGCCGCTACGCTAGTCGAAGTCCGGGGAAGCCAGGCAGAAAATAGACTTGTTTACTTTCCGCTAGTAATAATTCGTCATTTTGTTCCCTTCTTCCACGATGTAGACTAAGGATAAATTCTGCCTTAGATTGGGGGTTCTTTCCTATGCACACCTTCTTGCGCACCTCGCAACTGTGCCTTTTCGTACTCTTCTGCAGTCTGGCCGCCTTCGCACAAACCGTCACCGGCACCATTTCCGGAACCGTCTCCGATCCCTCCGGCGCGGGCGTCACCGGCGCCACCGTCTCACTCACAAACATCGCCACTAACATCGTCAAAACTGTCACGACTGATTCCGCCGGTAACTACACCGCACCTCTGCTTCCCATCGGTAAGTACAACGTTTCGGCCGAAGCCAAAGGATTCAAGAAATTCGTCAGCCAAGGTGTCACCCTGAACGTCAACGACAACCTCACCATCAATGCTTCACTCCAGGTTGGCGACGTCACGCAAGAGGTCACGGTCTCCGCGCCTCCCACGCAAGTTGAGTTACAGCAGGGCGGGGAACAGAGCACCACCGTTACTGGCACACAGATCCGCGAACTCGCATTGGTCACGCGCAACTATGAACAGTTGATTGGCCTCATGCCCGGCGTCACAACAGCGTCTGTCGATCAACTCTACGTCGGCACAACCTTGCCTTCCGGCACCGCCGCCACCATCCCGTTTTCCATCAACGGGACTCGCAACTCGCAAAGTTCCTATCTCGTCGACGGCGGCGATAATATCGATCGCGGCTCAAATCAAACTCTACTCAACACCCCCAGCATCGATTCCATCGCCGAGTTCAAAGTTCTGCGCACCGGCTATTCGGCTGAATTAGGACGCGCCGCCGGCGGCGTCGTTTCCGTAGTCACCAAGTCTGGTTCCAATGAGTTCCATGGCGACGTATTCGAATTCGTGCGCAACAGCGATTTTGCCGCCAACAATTTCATCAACAACGCCAACTCCGTAAACGTGGTTAACGGTAAAGCGCAAGTAGCCCCGCTGCACTATAACGATTTTGGCGAAACGCTCGGCGGCCCGGTTTGGATTCCTAAAATCTACAACGGCAAGAACAAAACGTTTTTCTTTTTCTCGCAGGAATTCCGCCGCTTCATCACTTATTCCACCGGGACCGCCACTGTTCCCACCACTGCTGAAATCAATGGAGTCTTCCCCAACCCCATTTGCACGCGCTATACCGGCAGCGTCTGTTCAAGCACCTCCAATACCATTACCGCCATTGATCCCGTGGCGCAACAATATATCCGCGATATCTACTCGCGAGTCAGCCTGCCCAATGCCTCCAACACACTCACCTCACTCTTCCGCAACGTTTACAACTACGAGCAGGAACTGTACAAGCTAGACCATTCCTTCGGCGACAAGCTGCGCATTTCCGCCCGTTACCTGCGCGATCAGATTCCCACTACCGAGCCGCAGGGTTTATTCTCGTTGGGTGAAACTCTCCCGGGCGTGGGCAACACCAGCACTAACGCCCCCGGTAGAAATTGGGCCGTGCGCGCCGACTCTTCCTTCAGTTCAACCTTCGTCAACGAAGTCGGTTGGGATTTCAGCTATGGCGCCATCGTCAGCAATCCCATTGGCCTGATTAACTCAAAGTATTCACCCGATATCAAGCCCAATCTCCCGTTCCCCGTCACGCTTACCGAGGTTCCCAATCTCGCGTTTAGCAGCGGCACATCGCTGGTAGGCTACGGCCCGTACCGCGATTTTAATCGCAATCACAACATCTTCGATAACGCCACTAAGGTGCTCGGCAACCACACCCTGCGTTTTGGCGTCAGTTATAACCACTATCAGAAAACAGAGAATGCGGCTAGCGGTAATCAGGGGACGTTCTCATTCACACCAGCGTCCGTACCGACCGGCGCCACCACCTACCAACAGGCGTTCGCGAACTTCCTGCTCGGCAACGTGGCCACCTTCACCCAGTCTTCCGAAGACATCACTCCGAACATTCACGAACAGCAGTTAGAGTTTTACGGTCAGGACGATTGGCGCGTCAAGCCCAATCTCACCCTGAACCTCGGTCTGCGCTATTCACTCTTCGGCCAACCCGTTGATACCAACAAGCAACTGACGAACTTCGACCCCGCCGCCTACAGTCCCGCCAATGCGCCTGCTCTAACCGCCTCCGGCTTAATTGCTGCGCCCGTACCTAACCCGTATCTGAACGGCATCGTCATCGCCGGCCAGAACAGCGGTCATGGCAGTGCTGTTTCCGCGCGCGACAATACCAACCTCGGCCCGCGCGTCGGCTTTGCTTGGGATCCCACCGGCCACGGCCAAATGAGCATCCGCGGTGGTTACGGAATTTTCTATGATTCCACCCTTTACGGAATTTATGAGCAGAACATTTTCGCCAATCCACCTTTTGTCAACGCCGCCACCATTCCGAACACCACTCTTGATAATCCCGCCGGTGGCACCGCCACCGTGAGCAACTCACCCAAAGTTCTCCACGGCGTCCCGGCACAATACAGAACTCCATACACACAATCCTGGAGCTTGGAAGTCCAGCGGCAGTTGGGTCACTCTTCGCTGCTCAATGTTGCTTATGTGGGCAATAAGAGCACTCACTTGCTCGGCATTGTCGATCTCAATACCGTCCCTCCCGGCCTTGCTTACAGCAGCGGATTGGTATCGAACACCACAAATTTTACGTCCGCCAATGAAACCCTGTTGAACCGTTTGCGGCCCTATCAAGGCTACAACGCCATCAATGTGATTGAGCCTTGGTTTAATGCTAATTACAATTCACTTCAGGTCTATGCCAATAAACAGATCTCCAGCGATTCCGTCATCACCGGATCGTACACCTGGTCGAAAAACCTGACCGACAATCAGACCGATCGCTCAAGCGCGCCCCAAAACGTCTATAACTTCAACTCCGGCGAATACGGCCGCGCCCAGTACGATCGCAAGCATGTATTCAGTCTCAGCTTGGTCTACACCGTTCCATTTTTCAAAGAACAGAAAGGCTTGGTCGGCAAGGCTCTCGGCGGCTGGGAGATTTCTGCCATCGGTAGCTATTACACAGGCCTGCCTTACACCGTCACCACCAGCGGCCTTGATCCTGCAGGTCTAGGCATCATTGGTTCCAGCGCCGCTAGTTTGCGCCCTGACGTAGCGGTTACCACTGGTTGCCCCACCGGCAATCCAAACAATTTCACAGGCACTCGCTTCGAATGGTTTAACATCTCTTGCTTCACTAACGTACCGACTGGCCAACACCGGCCGGGCGATGCGGGACGAAGCATTATTAACGGTCCAGGTTACGAAGGCTGGAACATGTCGGCATCGAAGAACTTTCTTTTCCGCGAGCGGTTCCGTTTCCAAATTCGCGGCGAGGCGGAGAATACCTTTAACCAAACCAATCCCAGCACGTTTGGCTCGCTTTCCACCACCAGCACCCTGTTTGGAACTGTCACCGGCTATCGTGATCCACGCATTATCCAGTTAGGGGCCAAACTTTACTTTTAGAAGCAGCTCCATCACCACCGTTGCTTCTGCCGGTTTCTCATAGTAGCCGGCAGTGGTGCGAATGATCTGGAAGCCGTACTTGGAGTTGAGCTCAATCATTGCTCGATTGCTCTTGCGCGTGTTCGTAATCATGCGTGCGAATCCATGCCGGCGAGCATACGAGACCTGCCAGCACTTAAGTAGGTTCCCATAACCCAAGCCTTGATACGCGGGCAGAACTCCCGTGGTAGCAATGTACAAGGAGCCTCGCTGCTTCGGATTGGTGTCAGTATGCTCAACGTCTCCCAAGAAATCCACGTTTCGTTCAAAGGCACAGCAGCCCACCTTCTTCTTATCCACCAGCAGCCACCAAGCTTCAAAGAACGGCCAATCCTCTGCGCGGAACCAATCTGCCTGATATTTCGAGAATGCCTTGTGATCGAATGCCACCAGGCTGCGGATTTCTTTCGGCTGTAGCGCCTTACGGAATTCAGTATGCATCTGTTCTTACAGTTTGGCGGAGAATCCTTACCGCACCTGCAACGATTTGGATCTGAGTGCCACATAAAGCGAGAGGAAATTATGGCAACACCCAACACTGCTCCATCCCCAAACCTAGCCCTTAGCCGCGGCACCGGCATCGAATATAAAGCCTATGCCCGCCGCTTCCAGCCAAACATCGACGCCTCCGTGCTCATTTTAATGGCCACCTGCTATTACGACACCAGCGGCTTCGCGATTTCGTTCCAACCAAGTGCATCCGGCTACGAATTAGTGGAACAACCGCCCACCGGTGTCTTCCGTGATATGGTCACCTATTACGTAACCAGTTGGACGACTGGTATCGAAGCCGATTCCGTTCCCACTCACGTCACCGTGACTGACTCTTTCGGCCAGCATCGGGTCCACGTCAAGCCTTGGTAGTGCATTTTCGTCATTCATTTCATTTCATAAACAAAGTCGACCAGAATGATTACCAATCCTAACCCTAGACCGAACGGCCAGTTTCACCCGGTGAGCGTCAACCTTCCTGCAACCAATCCGGAGATTGTCGCTTACTTCCAAGACCGCCTCAAGCGCCTCACGATTGCTAAGACAACCGGCACGCCGAGCGGCCAGCTTATCGATTGGATCCCAAGAAAATCGCAGCATCCCAGTGGCAAGATCGCCACGCCTCCGCCACTGACACAGACCCCCCTTGCGCCGGGTCACACGCTGGCTCGGTTCGAACTGGCTCTGCCCGGTGTAGAACACGGCCCGGCCGGCACTGTCCCGGTGCGGCGCCGGGATTTTTCTAGGCTGCATGCGACTACCTCACTTACGCAATATTTGTCCAAAGCAGGCGGCAAACGTGTCAACCCCTCCCATCCTCCAACCGACGATCCTAATCCCGCCGGCTACCTTCATGCCACCTGCGGTCAATCGGTTACCGCCTTTGGCTGCGACGGCGTTCTCAACATGTGGGATCCCTATTGCGAGAATTCCTCCGACCACACCATTCTGCAAACCGGCATGCAGAATTACGATAAGCCCCAACTCCAATCCCTCGAAGCTGGATGGGAGGTTTGTCATGACCAATATGGCGATTGGGCGCCTCACCTATTCACCTACTACACGACCAATGGTTACACCAAAGACGGAGACAATCTAGGCGGCTATAATCACGATGTCGACGGCTGGGTGCAGTATGACTCCAGCATCTTCCCCGGCGCGCTTATCACCGGAATGAGCACTCTGGGTGGCAACCAAACCATCATTACCATCAAATATCAGCTGTATGAGAGTAACTGGTGGTTTCAGGTGCAAGGCAAATGGCTCGGCTACTATCCCGCCAGCCTTTTCATGGGAAATCAAAGCGTATTCAGTACACTCGGCGACCATGCTTCATGGGTGGCCTTTTGGGGAGAAGTCTATTCCTCCAACAGCAATACCAATACGACCTGGACTCAAATGGGGAGCGGACAGTTCGCCGAAGCAGGCTGGGATTACGCCGCATTTGAAAGCAATTTGCGCTATCAGAGTGACCGCAGCGGCGGCATGACAGATCTGAACGGCACGGGTTCCGCTGAAAACTCCGCCCTCTATGATTACCAGTTGCACATGAAGAGCGGCGGGTCGCAAGGCAGTTATCTTTTATTGGGAGGTCCGGGCGCCAAGCAGCCGCAATCGAGCAAGCAGCCTCCCTCCTTGGCAGTGTTTAGCAATAAGCTGCGCACTGCTTTTGTCGCCAACAACAACACCGATGACCTCCTCATCTGCTCATCGGCCGATGGCGCAAACTGGTCGGACAACAGTGGAGTGCAAGGGCAACTGAGTAAAACCGGGCCCAGTCTGGCACCGTTCAACGGCAAGCTTTGGACCGCTTTCATTGCCGATAACAACAGCAATGAGTTACTGATCTGCTCTTCCGGCGACGGCCTCGGTTGGAGCAATAACACTCCCATGAATCAATCGAGCAAGGCCGCGCCGTCTCTGGCAATGTTTCAGAACAAACTGTGGGTCGCCTTCATCGCAAACAATAACACCAACAGTCTGCTGGTTTGTTCTTCCACCGATGGAACGCATTGGACCAACAACACGCCCATTAATCAATCGAGCAAAGCGGCCCCGTCGCTCGCCGTCTTCGGCAACAAGCTTTGGATGGCTTTCATCGCAAATAACGACAGCAACGATGTGCTGGTCTGTTCCTCCACCGACGGATTGCACTGGACGAACAACACCCGTATCAATCAATCGAGCAAAGCTTCGCTATCCCTCGCCGTCTTCAACAATAAGCTGTGGATCTCGTTCATCGCTAACAACAACAGCAACGACGTACTCGTCTGTTCTTCCGCCGACGGAAACAGTTGGACAAACAACACTCGCATCAATCAATCGAGCAAAGCCGCCCCTGCACTGGCCGTGTTTGAAAACAAACTCTGGGTGACGTTTCTGGCCAACAACAACACCAATTCTGTTCTGATTTGCTCTTCCGTCAACGGACAGGCTTGGTCGGGCAATATCATTATCTAAGCGCCCAGTCATATACTGCAAGCTTGGGGTTGGTAAGCTGCGGTTCCCGGCGCTCTTCTGACATGCCAGGCATTTTTATCAGTTATCGGCGCGACGATAGCAGTGCCTACGCGGGGCGGATCTATGACCGCCTCGTGTCCCGTTTCGGCGAAGGCAACGTTTTTATGGATGTCGATGGGCTGAAGCCTGGCGATGACTTTATCGACGTTCTTCAAAAGACTGTCGGTTCCTGCGATGTCTTGATTGCCGTCATTGGCAGAAATTGGCTTTCGATACAGGATCAGGCCGGGCACAAACGCCTCACAGATCCTGAAGATTTCGTTCGGCTCGAGATTGGCACTGCTTTGGAGCGTGGCATCCGGTCATTCCCGCTTTGGTGGGAGGTGCACCTATGCCGAAAACGGAGGAGTTGCCCGATTCGCTCTCCAAGCTCGCTCGACGGCAAGCCATCGTCCTGACTGATCTGAACTTTGGCGATGGCATTGGGAGATTGATGCAGGCTGTCGACCTCCCAACTCACGCGAATGACACTTCAGCGCCTGCCATGCGGCTGCAGAACATGTTCCGTGCACTCGCGGCCGCTCTGGTCTTACTCGTGGCCGCAGGAACTTATCTGACTTGGCGAACTCACTCCAAAAAGGCTGCGCTGGATGTAACTCCTGCGAACCCTCCTCCGGGCGTGCTTTCCCTGGCCGACCTAAAGAACGCCTACCGCATCCCGAAGAATTTGGACGGTCGCGGTCAGACCATTGGCATGATTGAACTGGACGGGGGCTATCTCGATTCTGATATCCAGAAATACTTTGCCGATGCCCATCTCTCAAGCCCAACAATATTTACAAAATCCGTGGACAAGGCTGTCAACAAATCCGGCAGCGACTCCGATTCCAGCGTCACTTTAGGCCTTGAAGTGGCGGGCGGCATTGCGCCCGCTGCTCAGATCGTCGTGTATTTTGCCAAGAATACCGCCGCTAGTTTTGTGCATGCCATTGAGGCCGCGTCGAATGACACCGTGCATCACCCCTCCGTCTTGCTCATCGCGTGGGGCCAGCCTGAGGAGGGATGGTCGCTGGCGGATCGCACCGACTTGAACTACGCTCTGGGAACGGCGGCTGTCCAAAAGCACATCACCGTGGTAACCGCAGCAGGCGACAATGGTCCCACCGACGGCATGAAGGACGGTAAGTTACATGTCGATTTCCCCGCGTCCAGTCCTTTCGTGTTG
Source organism: Bryobacterales bacterium (assembly GCA_003169195.1). GTDB lineage: Bacteria > Acidobacteriota > Terriglobia > Bryobacterales > Bryobacteraceae > Bog-105. Next base: position 16,601 of record PMQB01000312.1, on the reverse strand, counting down.
GCAGTGGGTGGCACGCAATTGCGCACGCCGTTTACGCGCGAAGGCACGCAGGGCGAGGATTTCCTGAGCGGACCAGGGAGGGGAACGAGCAGCATGTTCTTCAAGCCAGATTGGCAAAAAGACCTACCGGGAACCCGCAGAGCGATACCCGATGTGGCAGCCGATGCCACCTCCCGCTATCAAATTATTCTGCGTGGCGAAAAAGTCCTGGTAGGTGGCACCTCGGCCAGCGCCACGTTGTGGGCCGGCTTGCTCGCGCTTGTGGCGCAACAGCAAGGCGGCGCCCAAGGTGTCATAAACCCGTTCCTTTACCAAACGCTTGGACCACGCAAGACGTTGCGCGCCGTTCCCTCCAATACCGCTGAATGTAGAACCATCAAAGGGTGGAACACCTGTACCGGCTGGGGCTCGCCCGTTGGCGAAAAGTTCGTCGCCGCTTTTCAGTAAGCTGACTTCGCTACACTATCATCATTATGGTCCTCACACGCAGGGCGTTTCTCGCTTCTTCAGCCGCCGCCGTGGCCACCAATCTTTTCGGCTCGCCTCATGAATCGAAAATCCCTTCACCCGATTTGGAAAAGCTGGGCGCCGCTGCCCTCCGCGAAGCCAAGAAATACAAAGCCACCTATTGCGACATCCGCATCGTGCGCCTGCGCGATCAACGCATTGGCCTGCGCCTTTCTCCGGAACGCGGCACCGGCAAGACTCTCTCCGTGCCCAACGTGATGGAAGATTCCAGCTTCGGTTTTGGCGTGCGTGTCATCGTCAACGGCGCCTGGGGTTTCGCCTCCTCACCGGTCGTGACGCAGGAAGAAATCGCCGACATCACCAAAGAAGCCGTCATCGTCGCCAAAGCCAATGCGGCCATTCAACCTAAGCCCATCCAACTCGCGCCCGTAAAGAATTATCGCGACCGCTGGGTCACTCCCTTTGACAAAGATCCCTTCGACGTTCCCATGGGCGAGAAGCTCGACCTCCTCCGCCGCGTCACCGACCAAGTCAAAAAGAATCCACGCGTCTTCTCTGGCGCCGCCGCCCTCAGCCTGCGAAGTGAAGACAAATACTTCGCCTCCTCCGAAGGCTCCTCCATCCAGCAATACATTCTGCAAATTTACGGCAACGTCGATGCCACCGCAGTCGACCGCAAAAACAACATCTCCCGCTCCCGCAACTATGTCCCTACTCAAGCCTCCGCCGGTTGGGAGTATGTGCCCGAAATGAACCTTGAGGAGAACGCCCAGCGCGTTCGCGAGGAAGTAGTGGAGCATCTCTCGGCACCTCCCGTCACTCCCGGCAAAAAAGATCTCCTACTCATGCCAAATCACCTCATGCTCACCATTCATGAGAGTGTCGCGCATCCCACTGAGTTAGATCGCGCCCTTGGCTACGAAGCCAACTACGCCGGCACCAGCTACATCACCATGGATAAAATCGGCAAGCGCATCGCCAGCGAACACTGCACCTTTGTGGGTGACCGCATCGCCCCGCGTGCCCTCGCCACCTGCGGCTACGATGACGACGGCGTCAAAACCGGCGAGTTCACCATCATCGAAAAAGGTATCTTCCGCAACTACCAAACCACCCGCGAGCAAGCGCACCTTGTCGGCGACAAAGAATCACACGGCTGTTCGCAGGCCGATTCCTGGGCCACCGTGCCGTTCCAACGCATGCCCAACGTCTCTCTCCGCCCCGGCCCCGACGACACTACCATGGAAAGTCTCATCGCCGGAATCGAAGACGGCGTACTCATTGACGGCCGCGGCAGTTACTCCATTGATCAACAGCGTTACAACTTCCAGTTCGGCGGCGACGCCTTTTGGGAGATCAAGAATGGCAAAAAAGGCGGCATGATTTCGCGCGTGTCTTACCAAGCGCGTACGCCCGATTTCTGGCAAGCCTGCGATGGCACTGCCGGCCCCGCCTACTGGCGTCAATACGGCACCACCGGCGACGCCAAAGGCGAACCGACGCAGATCAACTCCATCAGCCACGGTTGTTCGCCCACTCGCTTCCGCCAAATCAACGTAATTCTGACTGACTAACTCACGAAAGAGCCACCTACCATGCTTACCCGAGACGAAGCTCAAAAACTGTCCGAGAAGTTGATCGGTCTCTCCACCTATCCGGAGTGCAGTGTCAGCATCAACGAAACCGAACAAGCGTACACGCGCTTCGCCAACAATGGCATCACCACCGCATCGTTCAGCCGCCGTCATTCCGCCTCCATTAGTGTCACGCGCGACGGCCAAACCGGCTCTTATTCCGTGAACGAGTTAGATGACGATTCGCTTCGCAAAGCCGTTAAGAAGGCGGAGGAACTCGCGTCTCTCTCACCTCCCAATCCAGAGAGACTCGCGCCCGTTGGTCCGCAGAAGTATCCCGCCGTGAGTGACTTTGACGAGTTCACCGCTAAGGCTCGCTCGCCCGAGATGATCCCACACGTCAAACGCATTGTCGATGCCGCCACTCAGCAGAAGCTCCTAGCCGCCGGCCTGATCGAACGCACTCATCAGGTGCGCGCCGTAGCCAACAAGGCCGGCCTCTTCGGCTTCCATAACTCCTCCGATTCCCAACTCACCACCACCATTCGCATGGCCGATGGTTCCAGTTCCGGCTGGGCCGGTCAGCCTTCCACCAAGCTCTCCGAAATTGATAGCGCCCACTTAGCCGCCACCGCTATCGATAAATGTATCCGCTGGAAAAATCCGGAGAAGTTGGAACCGGGTAACTATACAGTGGTTTTAGAACCTACCGCCGCCGGCGACTTAGTACGACTCATGACCGGCTCGTTCTCCGCGCGCAGCACCGAAGAAGGCCGCACCTTTATCAGCAAGCGCGGCGGCGGCAGTCTGCTCGGCGAAAAGGTTTTCCCCGACTACATCAATCTCCGCAGCGATCCCTTTGACGCCCGCCAGCCCTCTTCCCCTTGGACCGGAGACTTACTTCCCACACGCGCCATCAAGTGGATCGACAAAGGCACCATAGCCAACCTGGCCTATGACCGCTACTGGGCGGAGAAGACCGGTAAGGAACCCACACCAGGTGGCGGCGGTGGACGCGGAGGTGGTGGTGGCTTCGGCGGAGGTTTCGGCGGCGACAGTCTGATCATGGATGGCAGCGATTCAACTCTGAATCAGCTCATCGCCTCGGTCGACCGCGGCCTGCTCGTCACTCACTTCTGGTACATCCGCTTCGTCAACCAGCAGACCCTCCAACACACCGGTTTAACCCGCGACGGTCTCTTCCTTATTGAAAATGGAAGAATCACGCGGCCAGTTATGAATTTCCGTTTTCTGGAAAGTCCTGTCCGTTTATTGAAAAACACCAAGATGGTAGGCCAAGCCATGCGCGTCCGCGGCTTGGAAGGCGGAATGATGATTGCCCCCTCGCTCGTAGCAACAGATTTCCCATTGCCCTCCATTTCCGACGCCATTTAGCCGTTCAACTGCCGCAAAGCGCTTTCCACTGGCTCTTGTGTTGCAGTTTATTCATCAATCGTTTATAGTGGGAAACTATCCGGCATGTCAGAGGTTTTGAGCGCAAAGTCGCGCTAAATCTCCGCCCACGTTCGCCCGGCACGGGTTCCAACAAACATCAATAAGGGGGTTGTTTGCATGCTTTCTATGAGGCGCATTCATTGCGCATTTCTCGCTGTATTCTCGTTTGCAATTCTGTCGCTCTGGGCGCCGCTCGCGTCGGCCCAGACGATGACCACAGCCGACGCGGTCGGCCTCGTGACTGATAGTTCAGGTGCTATCGTTCCTTCCGCAACGGTCACCATTAAATCTGTTGAATCGGGCGAAACCCGCACGGCTATCACAAGTAAAGAGGGGCAATACCGTTTCCCTCTCATGAAGCCAGGCGAATATCTCGTCTCTGCTTCGGCAACTGGCTTAAAATCGAACATTTCTAAAATTTCTTTGCTCGTCGGTCAAGAGCAGGAAGTCAACATTGAATTGAATCCAACCTCCACCAGCACGGTTGTGGAAGTGAGCACGGAAGCTCCGCTCCTACAAGCCGAGAACGCTAACTTGGAGACCAGCTTCAACAAGAAGCAAATGGACGAAATTCCGATGGCCGGTGGCGATCTCACCACTTTAGCCATGACTGTTCCCGGTGTGCGCGTAAACGTCATTGGCGGCTCCAGCAACATGAACGCCAACGGTATTCCTGGTGCCTCCATCCTGTTCACGCTGAATGGCACCGACATGAACGATCCCGCCAACAACATCAACAACTCAGGCGCCAGCAATAATTTGCTTGGTGAAAATGAAGTCGGTGAAGCCGCGGTTGTGATGAATGCCTACAGCCCACAGTATGGTCGCATGGCCGGCGCACAGGTCAACCTCGTGGGCCTTTCTGGTGGCAATCAGTTCCACGGTAATCTTTTCTATAACTACAATTGGGAAAAGCTCAACGCCAATTCATTCTTCAATAACTCCAGCAACACGCCGCGTGGCCGTTCCGACGCACACCAATTCGGTGGCAGAATCGGCGGACCGGTTTGGAAGAACAAGGCCTTCTTCTTCTTCGACGATGAAAATTTGCGCTACGTACTGCCGGCCGCCGGCGTTGTTTCGCTTCCTTCTCCTCAACTGGAAGCGTACACACTGGCGCACGTTCCTGCAGCATCGGTTCCCCTTTATCAGGACATGTTCAACCTGATCAACACTTCTCCCGGCATCAACCGCGCGGTTCCCGTCACAAACGGAACGGGTCAGTTGCAGGATGGCAAGAACCACCTCGGCTGCGGTACCGGAACGTTCACTGGAACGCCCACCGGCACTGGTGGAATTTTCGGCGTCAATACACCCTGCGCCGTCGCGCTTGGTACGAACAACACTCAGCTCAACACCGAACAGCTCTACACCATTCGCGGCGATTACAACCTCAGCAACAACCAGAAGATTTTCGCCCGCTTTAACCACGATTTCGGCTTGCAAGCCACCGGCACCAGCCCCATCAATCCCGCGTTCAATGCACTCAGCAGCCAGCCTCAGTATCAAGGCAGCATCAACTACAACTATGTCATCACGCCGACTATCGTTAACAACTTCGTCGGTTCCGTTTTGTGGTATTCCGCTCTATTCGGCGTGCAAGACTTCTCCAAGACTACCGCTCTCATGCCGGAAGCTATTGCCATCGGTGATGGCGGTGCCAACGGCGGCGGCTTCCCCACTGTGGGCGGCGCTACTTATCCCTATGGATTCCCGGCTGGTCGTAACATCGGTCACATTCAGTTCAACGATGACTTGTCTTGGAGCAAAGGCGCGCACACTCTCAAAGGTGGTCTCGCTTATCGCTATGACAAGTACACCTACAGCAGCATCGCGCAAAGCGCCTTCATCGGTTCGTACAACCTGAACGATCTTGCCGATTTTGCTAACGGAAAGCTCAACTTCTCCGGTACCGGTCTGGGCAGCAACTTCACCCAGTCATTCCCGCTCTACGGCGCACTCCATTTCCGCGTACCGTCCATTGATTTCTATCTCTCCGACGAATGGGCAGTGACCAAGAACCTCAAGCTGACTTTCGGTATGCGCTTCGAGAAAGACATCAATCCAACTTGCGATGAGAAATGTTTCGTTCTCACCAACGTACCGTTCAACTCATCCGCCTATTCAGGCGGAGCGACGGTTCCTTACAGCACGACTATCACCAAAAACTCGAACTTGTTCTACAACGCCGAGTCGATTATTCCTCAGCCTCGGCTTGGCATTGCCTGGAAGCCTTTTGGCCACGGCAAGACTGTCATTCGCGGTGGCATCGGGCTCTTTTCGACGAACTACACCGACGGCCTCGCTGGCACCTTCGCCAATCAGATTCCCAATAAGTTCGCCCCCTCTGGCTTGACTACCGGCAACATTGGTTTGGCGAGCGATAGCACCAGTTCAGCAACCATTGCGCAGAATTCGGCCAACGCTTTCTTCGCTGGTTTCCCTGCGGGCTACACGTTGGCACAACTGAAAGCGGCGGTTGCCCCGGCTAGCTTCAGCACTCCCAGCATCACCACGAGTCCTGCCACTTATAATGCGCCGAAGGACATCGAGTGGAGCTTCGAAATCGAACAGCAGATTACCAATCACAACGTGTTCACTGTCAGCTATGTCGGTAATCACGGTTACGACTTGGCGGAAACGGTAAACGCCAACATGTACACCAGCGCCGCGGGCGCCACCCGTTACGGCGGTGGATTCAGTGGTTTGCCAACGGCTGCCCCCGATCCGCGCTTTGTTTCGGTCACGCAATACTACAACAACGGCATCAGCAACTACGATGCTTTGACGCTGCAATATAAGCACAGCTTCAGCTACGGTTTGACCGGCCAGCTTCACTATACCTGGAGTCACACGCTCGGAACGGTCGCCTTCGAAAACCCCTTCAACATCAGCACCGGCTACGGCAATCTGGGTTTCGATACCCGGCATCAAGTATCGGGCGACTTGCTTTGGGTTCAACCGCACAAGTTCCAGAATCGTGCGGTCAATGCGCTTGCCAGTGGTTGGACCACCGGTGCCAAGCTCTACTTGTACAGCGGCGCGCCCTTCAGCGTAACCGACAGCAAGATACCCGCTCAAGTTAACTCTGCCGGCGGCGTTCTCACTCCGCTCGCTTACGTACTCAACTCAAGCACGCTGTCCGCCAATTGCGGGAAAGCGGCTGTGAACACTCCTTGCTTAACGGCATCGGAGTTTGAAACCTACTCAGCTACGTCTGGCGCGGGCACTGCCATTCAGACCAACTGGGGTAACGTGGCGCCGAACAGCTTCCGTGGTCCGGGCTACTTTGATATCGATGCCCAGATTTCACGCAACTTCCAAATCCGGGAGAAGATAAGCTTTACCCTTGGCATCCAGGCTTACAACGTTCTCAACCACGCCAACTTTGCCCTCCCCACCGGCGGCACTGGTACTACTGTATCGGTCTCGTCCGGCTCGTTGGGCCTGATCACTTCCACCCTCGGACCGCCTACCAGCATCTACGGTACCGGCCAGGGCGCTTCGGTCTCCGGCCGCCTCGCGGTCTTAACTGGTCGCTTCACCTTCTAAGACAAATCCTTACCTAAGAAAAAGCGCCGCAGCGTGACGTCAGATCAGAACGACGTCACCCACTGCGGCGTTTTTTTGGATCACCAGTGACATACGTCACCTAAATTTCAGCGCCGCAAAACATAAAGTTTGTGCTCAATGGGACCGATACCTCTAGTAGGTCATAAGGTTATTGCGGACCTTCGCGCATCGCGAACTGAGTCCAAAGTAATCCAAGCCCACTAAAAAGAGGTAAATCCGCTCCCATGAAGAAAGCGCCCGCTCCAAAAGATACAACCGTTAAATCCATCGCTTCCGAACTGCTGGCTCTGAAAAACCAGGCGAGCCAGGGCGACTGGCAAGCCCGCCTGGCCCTTGATAAAAAAGATGGCCGAAGCAAAGAGATTTTGAATGAGATCAACACTCTGGTTGAGGTTTACGCAGCAGCCGTTCAGCGCGCCGAACAAGAAGCGCTGTTGAACAAGCAAACGTCCGATGATGCCAAGGCTGTCACTGGCGTCGTGGCTGATCTCTCTTCCGCCAACACTGTCCAGGAAGCCGCGTCTATCGCGCTCTCGTCCGTTCGATCCGCATTTGGCTGGGCGTACGGCTCTTATTGGGCCATTGATCCCAAGGTAAACGTTTTGAAATTCGCCGTCGAATCAGGCTCCGTCAATCACGAGTTCCAGAAAATCACTCTCGAAGCCACCTTTAAAGAAGGCCAGGGCCTTTCCGGCCGCGCCTGGAGATCGCGTGACCTCGTGTTTGTTTCCGATTTGGCCGAGATCCACGATTGCATTCGCGCTCCTATCGCCCGCCGCGCCGGTGTCAAATCCGGTGTCTGCATGCCCGTTGTCGTCCATGACAAGGTTGTCGGCACGCTTGATTTCTTCGCCCTCGAAACGCTCACTCCCACCAAGGAACGCATCGAAGCGCTCCGCAGCGTCGGCCACTTGGTTTCAGCAGCATTGGCACGAATTGAGGATAGCCGCGTCGCTAAAGAAACCGCTGCCGACACTTCTGCCGTGAACCAGGTCCTGCGAGCCATTGGCAAAGCTACCTCTGAAGTCGACGCCTCACGCTTGGCATTAGACACCGTACGCAGTGCCTTTGGTTGGGGCTACGGCTCGTATTGGGTGGTGGACAAACAGTCCAATGCCCTTAAGTTCTTCAGCGAATCAGGTAAGGTCACTCAGGAATTTAGCGACGTCACAGCCAAGGCTGCCTTCCGCGAAGGCGAAGGTTTCTGCGGTCGCGCTTGGAAGGCCCGCGATCTCGTCTTCGTCGCCGATCTAGCGGAAGTCACCGATTGTTCCCGTCGCGAGCCTGCTCAACGCGCTGGTGTCAAATCCGGTATTTGTTTCCCCATCATGGTCGATGGTCAAGTCGCCGGCACCATGGATTTCTTTACACTGGAGACCTTGCACCCCTCCCCGGAGCGTTTGGATGCTCTGCGTAACGTCGGACAACTGGTTTCCGCTGCCATCGAAAGAGTTCGCGAAAGCGAACGTCAGGCCGAAACAGCTGCAGATACCCGCGCTGTCAACGAAGTTCTGGAATCGGTAGCCCGTGCTACCACTGTCGCCGAAGCTGCCCAAGTTGCTCTCGAAACCGTTCGCAAGTCTTTCAACATGGCCTATGGCTCCTATTGGGTTATTGATAAAACTCAAAACGTCCTCAAATTCTTGGTTGAATCCGGATCTGTCAATGATGAATTTCGCCGGGTCACTCGCGAGAGTGTTTTTCCGGAAGGCGTCGGATTCAGCGGCAAAACCTGGAAGTCCCGCCAGTTGATGTTCGTAAAAGACCTCGGCGTCATGACCGATTGCGCCCGTCGTGAACCCGCTCAACGAGCTGGTGTCAAATCGGGTGTTTGTTTCCCCATCACCATGGGCGGTCAAATCGTAGGAACCATGGATTTCTTCGCCCTTGAGACTTTGGATTTGTCCGACGGCCGAATGGATGCGTTCCGCAATGTCGGTGCCCTCGTTTCAGGTGCCATGGAACGTGTCGCTGCCGCCGAAAAGCTTCGCCATCAGGCTGAATATCAGAACCGCGAAGTGGCTCGTCTCGTCGGCAACTTGATCAAAGTGTCACAAGGCGACCTTGCGTCCATTGACAAAACCTCCGAGGCGGTGGACGATAATGTTCGCGGCGTTGCAGAAAACTTCGAGAAGATTAACTCCGCGCTCAGTTCCACTGTGACCGCCATCCAAAATCTGGTAGCCGATACCACTACGCTCGCCGGAGCAGCCACCATCGGTGACCTATCTAAACGTGCCGATCTGGGACGCCACCAAGGCGATTTCCGCAACGTTGTTAAAGGCGTAAACGAAACCCTAGATGCCTTGATTGGACCCTTGAAGGTCTCCGCCGATTATGTCGATCGCATCAGCAAGGGCGATACCCCGGCCAAAATCACCGACGTTTATCACGGTGATTTCAACCTCATCAAAGGAAACCTGAATGTGCTCATCGAAGCCATGGAAGCCGTTTCTGAGGCCGCGCAAGCCATATCCCATGGCGATCTCACCGTTACCATCAAAACCCGCTCCGAACAAGATAAGCTCATGAAGGCCATGGCCGAAATGGTCGAAGGCTTGGGTCGCACCGCAAGTGACATCAAAACAGCCGCTGGCGAAGTGCGAACCGGAAGCGCCACGCTGAGTTCATCCATCATGCAACTCTCCCAAGGCGCCAGCGAACAGGCAGCCTCTGCCGAAGAAGCATCCAGCGCCATGGAAGAAATGGTCGCCAACATCAAACAAAGCGCCGAAAACGCCACGCAAACGGAAAAAATTGCCATGCAATCGGCCGCCGATGCCCGCGAAGGCGGCAAGTGCGTAGCCGAAGCCGTCTCGGCCATGAAAGAAATCGCCAGCAAAATCTCCATCATCGAAGAGATCGCCCGTCAAACCAATATGCTCGCCCTCAATGCAGCCATTGAAGCTGCGCGCGCCGGAGAGCACGGTAAAGGCTTCGCCGTAGTCGCCGCCGAAGTTCGCAAATTAGCCGAACGCAGCCAGAAAGCCGCCGGCGAGATCAACCAACTCTCCTCATCCACCGTCAAGGTCGCCGAAAAAGCCGGCGAGATGCTGGAAAAACTCGTCCCCCACATTCAGCACACCGCCGAACTGGTGCAGGAAATTACCGCCGCCAGCAACGAACAAAATGCCGGCGTCGCTCAAATCAATACCGCCCTCCAGCAGTTGCAAGGCGTCATTCAAGACAACGCCTCTGCCGCCGAGGAAATGGCCGCCACCAGCGAAGAACTCTCCGGCCAAGCCGAACAAATGCTATCCACCGTCAACTTCTTTAAGTTAGACCGCGCTGATGAATCTTCGTCCTCAGTCATGACGCTCGACCGTGCCATCAACAAGCATTCCAACGGGCGCCGTCCAACCGCCGCACCTCCGAAAAAGGGCTCGTCTAAACCCGTCCCCGGAAAGAAAACACCCCTCGGTGCCAAGCCTAAGGCTGCCGTCGCGCTCGACCTCGACGACGACGACGACAACACCGATTCCCAATACGAGCGTTACTAACTTCTTTGCCAAACCTGCATTGAAGACAAGCAAAGGAAATTACCATGAGTATCGCTACCATTACAGAAGTCCGGCAATACCTTACATTCCGGCTGGGTGCAGAAGTTTTCGCGCTCGATGTCGCCAAAGTGCGCGAAGTCCTCGATCTTACACCCATTACCAAAATCCCGCGCACTCCCGAATTCATGCGCGGCGTCATTAATCTCCGCGGCAGCGTGGTTCCCGTTGTCGATCTGCGCTGCGGGTTCAACATGCCCGTCACCGAGAATACCGTCAATTCCTGTATCATCGTGGTCGAAATCGCTCTCGACGGCGAGATCATCGTCATCGGCGCGCTGGCTGACCAGGTCGAAGAAGTCATCGACCTCGAGCCGGAACAGATTCAACCGCCGCCGCGCATCGGCGGATTCGTTAAAACCGAATTCCTCCACGGCATGGGCAAACGTGATTCTCGCTTCCTCATGATCCTCAACATCGATCAGGTCTTCTCTGCCGAAGAACTCGGTGCCGTCAAGCGCTAGTTGTTGCTTTATGGCTCAGCAAGCACCACTCACAACAGCGGACTACGCCGCGCCCACGAGCGATCACTTCGCTCCGGCCGACTATGTCCGCTTCACCAACCTCGTCTACCAGACCTGCGGCATCCAACTCAACGCCTCAAAGCAGTTGATGGTCGAGACCAGGCTACGCAAACGGCTCAAAGAAACGGGCGCCGGAACTTACCGCAACTATTGCAAACTTCTGGCCCAGGAAGACAGCCACGAAGAACTGATTCTTCTCATCGATGCTATTACCACCAACAAAACCGAATTCTTCCGTGAACCTGCCCATTTCAATTACCTGTCCAAGAAAGTCTTGCCCGATCTCGGCCGCCGACTCAAAGCCTCACGCCCAATTCGCGTTTGGAGTGCCGGCTGTTCTACCGGCAAAGAAGCTTACACTTTGGCAATGGTCTTGATGGATTCGCAGCGTTCGAACATCATTCAAGATTTTGAAATTCTCGGCACCGACATCTGTACCCAGGTCCTCGAAAAGGCTAGCCAAGCCGTTTATCTGGATACCGACATCGAGCCCATCCCCGAAGCATTACGCAAAAAATATTTACTCCGCAGCCGCGCACAAGGAACTCCAACTTTTCGCATCGCTCCTGAACTTCGCTCTACCGTCCGCTTCCAGCGGCTCAATTTCATGGACGACAAGTATTTCGTTGACGCGCCCTTCGATATTGTCTTCTGCCGCAACGTGATCATCTATTTTGACCGCCCTACCCAGGAACAGGTCGTCAACAAATTGGCCGCCTGTCTCGTCCCGGAAGGCCATTTCTTTACCGGACATTCGGAAACGCTCAGTGGCCTCGCCACCCGTCTAAACAACGTCGCCCCTACAATCTATCGGAAGGCTACGGAAGGATGACCGAAGATGTATTCCTTCATCCTGGCGAATTCCACTTCGCCGCTGGTCCCGCGCGAATTCAGACCATCCTCGGCTCCTGCGTGGCCTTTACGATGAGAGACCCGGTCAGCGGTCGCGCCGCGATGTGTCATTGCTTGCTCCCCGAAATGCCCGACAACAAAGTATCGGACCACACCAAGGTAGACAAATTCCGCTATGTCGACACTTCTCTGGAAGCGATGCTGCACGAGTTTAGAATCCATGGTGTGCCCGCCGCACGCCTCGAAATCAAGCTATTTGGCGGAGCCAACGTCCTAACCAGAATTTCAAAAGAGCGCGCCATCGGTTCCCTTAACTGGCAGCAAGCCAAACGCTCCATGCAGAAACTGAGTCTCGCCTTGCGCGCCCACGATATCGGCGGCGAAGCAGGGCGCCGATTGCTCTTTGAAACCATCACCGGCGAGGTCTTTGTAAAACGCCTGCGGACCATCTCGCCATCCGAATTCGTCAAGAAAGGCGTCCTGTAATGGCTAGAAAACGTAGTGTTTTGATTGTCGATGATTCCGCCACCGTGCGCGCCACACTCACCGAATTGTTCAACTCTGACGATCGGCTCGAGGTCGTGGCCGTCGCCAGTGATCCTTATATTGCCGCCACCAAGATTGAAAAAAGAGTGCCCGATGTCATCGTCCTCGATCTGGAAATGCCGCGCATGGACGGCCTGACCTTCTTGAAACGGATTATGGCCCAGCACCCCATCCCCGTTGTTATCTGCTCCAGCGCCGCTGAAAAAGGATCGGCGCGCGCCTTTCAGGCCCTGGAAGCTGGCGCGGTCGACGTCATCGCCAAACCAAAAATCGGCACCAAGCAATTTCTCGAAGACTCACGCGACGCCTTGTGCGATGCCGTACTCGCTGCCGCCATGGCCAATCTCCAAAATAAGCGCCCCCTCACTTCGCCGCCCAAACTCACCGCCGACGTCATTCTTTCCAAAACCACCACCGCCCGTATCACCCTTGCCAAGTCTTCCGCCGCTCGCAGTTCGAAGCCCCCGGCCGTCATTGCCGTCGGCGCATCCACGGGCGGTACCGAAGCCTTATTAACGCTCCTACAAGGCCTCTCCGCCGAAACCGCCGGCATCGTCATTGTTCAACACATGCCCGAAGGATTCACCGCGGGCTTTGCCGAACGATTGAATCAGATGTGTGAAATCGAAGTCCGCGAAGCCAAAGACGGCGATGCCATCGAACCCGGCCTCGCCCTCATTGCTCCCGGCAACTGGCACACCTTGGTCGTTCGCAAAGGCAGCAGCTTCGCTGTCCAGGTCAAATCTGGTCCGCCCGTATGCCGCCACCGCCCCTCCGTCGACGTTTTATTTCGTTCAGTGGCGCAATCGGCCGCCCAGAATTCAATCGGCGTCATCCTCACAGGCATGGGTGACGATGGTGCCGATGGCATGGTCGAAATGAAACAAGCCGGCGCCTATAACATTGCGCAAGACGAAGCATCCTGCGTCGTCTTCGGCATGCCCAATCAGGCCATCAAACGCGGCGGTGTTGACAAAATCGCCTCTCTCGACGCTATCGCGCCGATCCTTGTGAAATTTTCCGCCGAACGCATGCGGAACGCTGATACGCGTCTCGTGCCCCTCGGCTAAACAGAATGAAGGGCAATATGGAAATCAATGAAGAGCTTCCGGTCTCAGTGCTTCAGCCTCAAGGCCATTTGGGGTTGGATGAAGCCGGCGGTCTGCTCAATCAGATCCGTTCCGCCGAAGGTGATATCGAATTTGATTTGTCGCAAATCGATTCAATCGAGGTGTCGATGCTGCAAGTGATTCTCGTTGCCGTCGCCGATGTGCGCCGCCGCGGCCACTCCATCGTGGTCAAAGATAGCGAATCCGGAGTGCTCCGGTCCACACTCCTCCTCGCGGGAATCAAACCCGAACAAGCCGGATTGTCTGCGAGTTTCGTCCTATGACACCCTCGCCCGCCCTCCGATTACTGAGAAAGGAACACCTAAATGGATTTCTCCGACAACTTTCGCGCTGAAGCGACCGACCTCCTCGCCGATCTAGAGGTAGCCTTACTTGAACTCGAAAGTCAGCCCGACCGTCACGAGTTGACCGACAGAGTCTTCCGACACCTGCACACCATTAAGGGCTCCGGTGCCATGCTGGGTTTTGACAACATCGCCCTCTTCAGCCACGAAGTCGAATCCACCTACGATCTCGTCCGCGAAGGTAAGCTCAAAGTCTTGCCGCGCCTCATCAGCCTCACCCTCCTCGCACGCGATCACATCAAAAGTTTGCTCAACGGTCCGCCAAACCCCGAACTCCAGCGCGTCGGCGAACAAATCATCGCCGGTTTTCTCGAATTCCAGAAAGCGGCCGGCCTCGCGAAACAGCAACCGCCATCCCTAACGCCCACTGCCGCCCCAGTGCCTCACGAAACTTGCACGTATAACATCCGATTCAACCCGCCCGAGAAGGTCTTCGTCCGCGCCATCAATCTGCGACTGCTCTTGCGCGAACTGCACCAACTCGGCGAATGCGCCGTCACTTGCCATACTCACCGGCTGCCCGATCTGGCCAACTTCGAATTCGAAACCTGTTACTTGTCCTGGGATATCACTCTCACCACCGACAAAGGCGAAGCCGCCATTCACGACGTTTTTCAATTTGTCGAAGACGACAGCGAACTCGCAATATCCGCCGTTGCAAAACCAGCCGAAGATCCGCCCCATGACGATTTACTCGATCATGATCGCCATGCCGCAACCAGGCCCTTCGTTGTCAAAACGGAAGCTGCCAGCCTTCGCGTGGCCGCCGACAAACTAGATAACCTCGTCAACATCGTCGGCGAAATGGTTACCATGCAAGCTCGCCTCACCCAGGTCGCCGCCGTTTGTGGCGATCCCGAAGTTGGTTTCGTGGCCGAAGAAATGGAACGCCTGGCCGACAAACTTCGCGACAGCACCCTCAGCATCCGCATGCTCCCGCTCGGCGCCGCCTTCGGCACCTACCGCCGCCTCGTTCGTGACCTCGCGCGCGACCTGGGCAAGGAAGTCGAACTCGTCACCGAAGGCGGCGAAACCGAACTCGATAAAACCGTCATCGAACGCATGAACGACCCGCTCGTTCACCTCATCCGCAACTGCGTTGACCATGGCATCGAAGCCCCCGCTCAGCGCGCCGCCGCCGGTAAGTCCACCACCGGAAAAATCGTTCTCAGCGCGTCCCATTCCGGCGCTCACGTCATCATCACCATTCGCGACGACGGCGCTGGCCTCAACAAAACCGCGATCCGCCAAAAAGCCATCGAAAAAGGCCTCATTCAAAGTGACGAAAATCTGACGGATAAAGACATCTTCGCCTTCATCCTCAGCCCCGGCTTCTCCACCGCCAAGGCCCTTTCCGGGGTTTCCGGCCGCGGCGTCGGCATGGACGTCGTCAAACAAAATGTAGAAAGCCTCCGCGGCACGCTCGAAATCAGCAGCAAAGAAGGGCAGGGCACAGTCTTCACCCTAAAACTCCCTCTCACGCTCGCCATCATCGACGGCCTGCTGGTCCGCGTCGCCTCCCAGCATTTCGTTCTCCCGCTCTCCAACATCCTCGAATGCGTCGAACTGAACGCCGAAACCATCAGCAAGAATCGTGGCCGCGAATTCGTCATCGTCCGCGATGAAATGGTCCCCTACGTCGAAATTCGCAAACACTTCGGCATCTCCGGCGAACGCCCCGCCATCTGCCAACTCATGATCGCCGACACCAGCCAAGGCAAATGCGGCTTTCTCGTCGACCTCGTCATCGGCGACCACAAAACTGTCATTAAGAAACTCGGCGGCCTCTACAAAAACATCGAGTCCATTTCCGGCGCCGCCATCCTCGGCGACGGCACCATCGCCCTCATCCTCGATCTCGGTGAGATCGCCAAAGAAGCCATGGAGCATCTCTAAAGGCCATCAAAGTGCTCTCATAAAGGTATGAACTTTTCTTCCCTTACCGGAGTCTCCGGCAACTTCCTGCAATCCACCTTGCAAAAAGAATTAACTAGCAACACCCTCTCCAGTTCCTCGAATTCCGCAAAAAGCACGAAAGCGTCCGATTTCGCTCAAATGCTCAGTGATGCCGGCGTCACCACTGCATCCACCAAGGGCAACGCCAGCCAACTGCTCAATCAGATGGTCAATAATTTCCAGGCATCCGGCATTCAAAGCCAAGGCCAATCGCTCGACCCAACATCCATCGGCTCGTAGTGGGTTTTCGCGTCGTCAGATTCTTGACGACCTGCCAAGAAATTAGACATATTTCCTTGGCAACTTCTCGGGCCATCGAACCGTCTCATAACCTGAGTAATTCATGGCCACTCCCAGAGCGATCAACACCACCCTCCCGCTGACCCGTTCAGCGGCGCTCCCGTTTACGGTTTGCAAAATCCGTACCAACTTACTGGACCGGCTCGCCGCCGCTGTCGAAAATCTTGGCCGCACCAAACTGTTCCTCGAAACGGGCAGCGACCCCATCCAGGAACAATCCCTTCGTTCCCAGCTCAACGTGCTGCGCGGCGAGTGCGGCACCATCCGCCGCGATCTCGAACTACATCGCCTCAGCCACGGAGCATTTTCTAATCCAAGAATG
>PMQB01000692.1 GCA_003169195.1 Bryobacterales bacterium | reverse complement strand
TGAAGGAAGGCCAAAAAGAAAAGCCACGAAAATAGATGAGGTCGTGCGAGCCAGTGGATCGAGGAGCCACATAGCGCGAATGCCGTAACGAAGAAACTCAGAACTTCATTTCCGCAAGCGTTTACCACTAACCTGTACAGCAGTACGGAGATTGCGCCTAAAAGCAAAACGGTAATGAAGCCAACGCCAGCCAAACCCCAAACCTGATGGATAAATGCGAAAAGCACGTCCCAAGCCCATTCCCAGGCGAACCATGCTTGTCCGGGCTTTGTATAAGAGAACAAATCCTGGGTTGGAACTCTCCCGTGCTGGAGAATCCATTCTCCTGTCCGAATGTGCCAACCCGTGTCGCCATCGGCAAATAGAGTCTTCGTTCCACCTAATTTGCAAAACAGCAGTCCTGCCGGCAGGAGAAACGCAATGTCGGTAAGACAGGGCATCAGCCGTAAAGCCCAGGGCGTGGAGCTCGTGCGGATTCCATCAATCGTGGTGGCCGAATGCATCTAAGACACTAATCGGTTGGAGGAGAGTAAAAGTTTAGGTGTCCTACTTTGTTAAACCACTACCTGAGAAATTGCTTGGGAAGTGCACAAACTCATGATTGCCGGTAGAGGAAAGTGAGAAAAATACAAACGGAGACCGCAATGATTGTGCCGTGAGGCAAACCCAAAGCTTGTGTATCACGAACGTCTAGACTCGGGTCCCGATGGAAGGGCATCCGGCCCTTGACCAACTCCGTCGTAATGGTCAACAGATTAGACAAGGTTACATGGAGGCGGTTTCGCGCAACGATCAGGCATAAGGAGGCTACTCCGCCCAGGATCGCCGTTGTCAAAAACACCCCGAGCCAGTTCTCAGGCCCGATCAAGGCCCCAATTGCCGCCATGAATTTGACGTCGCCAGCGCCCATCGCCCGGATCAGGTACAAAGGCAAGTAGACAAGTAGCGCCAGCGCGAACCCCTCACCGGCCAATCTGAAACCCGCTGCGTGCGAAAAAAATGTATTCAGGCCAAATCCAAGGATACAGGCGCTTAAATTGAGCCAATTGGGAATTCTTCTTGACCTAAGATCCATCCAGCCACCCGCTAGGGCAATGGCCATCAGCGCTAGTTGGAGAATAAGGTGCACTGCCGAACCTATCGGTGGGGAGTGGTAAATAGTTTAAGTTCAATGCACGCGAAAGAAAAGAACGTCACCCACTTCGCTGCCTGTTTGGTGCAGTCCACCGGCTGGCAACTCGAGAACGGAGGAGGCGGCAAAGCACACGGCAAGGCGCCAAGGCTCTAACGCATGGATCAACTTCCTAATCCGATACTGCCGGTCAAGAAAAACTACGTCAATAGGCCATCGCATGCCGATGGTGTGGATGGCTTCACAGGGCGCGATCCATAAACCCTCGTCGCTTTGAAGGACGCTGGTCTTAAGCAAGCCTTCGCGTCGCTCTGCGCTCGTCCCGGCTACACGCACACGCATGGCGACCGTCGTTCCTCGCATTAAGTTGTCGACAGCGTACGTCGGACTCCGGAGGTATTTCAATTTTCCTCTAAACGTATGATCGTCCGAAATCGCTCAGGTGATAATCGAAAGGTGTTTAGGATTTGTCCGGAATTTGCGAAGAAAAAGGGTCCAGGCTCGCGGGAGCCTGGACCCTTTCTTGCAACCATTCAGTTTTCGCGAACTTCTTTAAAAACGTCCGATTAATCAGTTGATCTTGTACGACAATTGCGTCACGAACTCGAACGAATTCTTCTTGAAGTTACCACCTGCAGGAGGCGTGTTCACGTAGGAATCCAAACCGCCAAGGGTAATCATCAGGCGTTTGTGCACCGGTATTGAGAAATTGGCGAACGCGTTTGCAGTGTAGTACTTCGAGTCGTTGAAGGCGGGAACAAAAGTCAGCCCTTCATGGAACGCGATCCCACCCTTAAAACTACGGTTGTACGTTTCGCCAACGGAAGCGCCAACCAGGCTCTTATCTGGATTTTGGATAGCAGGAGGAGCCGGTTGTTCAAACGACTGGCGAATGTAGTCAATAGCGCCTTTCACATCTAACTCTTGATGGGCATCGCGCAAAACGACGTAACCGATGCCTCCACCATAGGTCTGTTGCAACTTCATGCCCTGCGATGAACTGTGTAGGAAGTCGGCCGAGCCAAACGCGAAAAGTCTGCTTGAGAGGAACATATCGTGTTCAAGACCGCCATGAACCAAATCCGTCGTGAGTGTGGGATGGAGAATCGCCGGGCTCTGCGAGATCTGGCTATCGGCCAAATTGAAATCAACGAGCGTTTTGTACCGAGGGCTAACCCAACTCTCGGAAGAGACGACCCGTTGCAAGGAAACCGCCGCGGTGATATTGCGGGTATCCTGCGTTGCCCTGACGAAATCAATTCCCAAGCCGGCAGAACCATGCCAGTCTTGATTAAACCGTGGGGTCTTAAAAGCGTTGAGGAAATTCTGCTGGGGCACCACATTAGTTGCATCTGCCACTGGAATCACTGTGGGGGCGGCACCATTGCCGGCGTCGACCACCAACTTCTGATCGCTTTCAGATACAGTTCCTTGCGGCACTTTCGATAAGTCAGCATGTTTGTCAAGGACGATACCTTTTGTTGCAACCGCGAATTTGCCTGAAGACTTGAGAGTCTTGACAGCGGCCCAATCGATCTTTACGTCTCCGGCGGCGTCGCTATGAAACATTAGAGACCCACCGGCAGCGCTTAGGAAGTGGCCGATTAGCCTCTCACCGTCGTTAAGTTCCAGGACATCAGGATCCGGTTTAGCGGCTGTCTGGGCAGAGAGATTCGCCGCCACCAAAATCAGCATGCCTAAAACGCAGGAACCCGTCTTGTTTGATACCATCTTTTTTGTTTTTGTTATCATTTTCATTTGTTTAAAAGCAGCGAGGCAGAACTATTGTACTGCGACGTGCATCGGCCTAAGACTGGTAGACAGACTTCCCCAGGTGGAAGTCACAAGAGTATTTACCAGTCCGTGAGGTGGGTTACACTGCCTGAGAGGCACACGTAGTACTTGAAATAGGTAATTAGTACCGAAATAACCTTTTGCTGTTGATTTAGTCTTCCGGTTGGCAATAGAATAGCCGTATAGCTGATCCGGTCAGGTATGCGTCCGCAATTTTTGTCGGTCGTCTCACTACTAGGGGCTGGGTTCAGCTTGTGGACTTTGAATAAGGATTTTACGGAGGAAGTTTAATGAAGAAATTAGCTCTTGCTTTGCTTTTCTGCGGCGCGTCTGCGTTTGCAGCAACCGTTAACTACACGACCCAGATTTACTTTAATGGCAACACGGCTATCACGAGCTTGACGGCTGGAACGGCGAGCATCACCGTCAGCGACATCACTGCAGGCAGTGTTAGCGCCCCGTCAGGCATTAGTTTGGGAAACCTCACCTCGAATGCAACCACTGCTACTGGTGGCGCGTTTGTTGGTGACACGGTCGACATTCTGGTTACCCAGACGTCGCCCAGCAATGGAAATCAATTGCTCACCAGCTTGCTTGCGGGTACGATTACCAGCACTTCGAATGGGATTCAGTTGACGTTTTCGCCGACCGTTTTCACCCTCGGCACGTCGCCCAACACCGCTTCCTACAC
>PMQB01000364.1 GCA_003169195.1 Bryobacterales bacterium | reverse complement strand
GCAGGTTCAGCGGCATGTCGTCCAGAAACACGGCGAAATCTGTGCCGTGGTCCAGATTGAAGCCCCGCAGAAAATATTGGTTCGCCTTTCCTCCCCCGGCGTGTTGCGTGATGATCAGGCCCGGCACCGTCTCCAAGACTTCTCCCGCACGAAGAATCGGACGATCTTGAATCTCCTTTGCGCCCACCGTCCCCTCGGTGGCGGATTCGGCTATGCCGACAAGGTCGTCCTCGCGGCCCACCACATTTACCGTTGTGCTGACGGTACTCACAGCGAGCGAAATGCGCAGCGTGACCGGGGCCTCAATCGTTCCTATGGTGACGGGCATTGCTTTTGTTTGAAAACGGGGACTGGAAACAATGAGTTGATAATCACCGGGGGGAAGTCCAGAAATACTGAAAGCGCCGTTCGTGTCCGACTGAGTGGTCCGTTGTGTACCGCCGTTGGCGCTGAGAACCTCTATGTTGACATCGGCAATGGTCGCCCCGGACGTGTCGACAACAGTTCCTGATAGCTGAGACGCCTTCGCACTTTGAACATGCTGCGACTGAGCGGAAACGGTCGTGACAGCTTCATCCTCCTCAGCGCCTTCCAGGAGCGGCATTAAGGAAGACAAAACCAGTAAGAAAATAAGGCGTCGGTTCATCACAAGCTCCAATCGTGTTACGAACGTTACGGAAGTGCTATCGACAGTAGCACGAATCTCCAATTGGTAATACGAATAAGGTCCACGTTTGGATCTTGCTCAGTGTGGTTTTCCCGTGATTTTTTGGGGGGCGGCACGCGCTCAGATGAACATACCGCTATCTCGCTTTCCCAAGACCATGGCGCTAAAAGACTATATCGACAACTCATTGCGCCCTCTTGCTTCGGGCAACCCTTGGCACTCCATCAAATGCATGCCAGACTAGTNNTTACTTCACCCAATGGTATGACGTAGACCGCAGCATCGTAAATCTCGAAAACGCGTATTGGAACGTAATGTCGCGACCTGTCATGGAGGAATATTGGCATCAAACGCAATTTCTCAATCGCGTCAATGTGCCGTTTGTCCGCAGCGTCCTTCCCTCGCCCGCCTTGGCTCCCTCCCTACAACAGGTACGCTCCAATGTAGCTACTCTGATCGGCGCTCACGTCGATGAGATCGCCCTCACGCGTTGCGGCACCGAATCACTGCAAGACCTCATTTCTGGCTATCGCGCGCTCAAGTCCGGCGACTACATTATTTACTCCGATCTCGATTACGACGCGATGCAAAACACCATGCTTTCCCTCAAAGAGCGTCGTGGCGTCGCAGTAGCTACGTTCTCCATTCCCGAACCTGCCACCACCGCAAACATCCTTTCCGCTTACGAGGAAATACTCAAACAAACACCTAGAGCCAAATTGCTGCTCGTCACGCACCTATGTCATCGTACGGGTCTCGTCATGCCCGTAAAAGAGATCATCGCCATGGCCCGGCAGCGCGCTGTTGCCGTCATATTGGATGCGGCGCAGGCAGTTGGTCAGATGCCGGTAAACGTCAAAGACCTCAGTGCTGATTTCGCGGGCTTCAGTCTACACAAATGGATCGGCGCTCCTCTCGGAACGGGCGCCATCTACATCCGCAAGGAAAAACTCTCGGATATGGATCTCTGTCTCGGCAATCGCGAAGATCCTCCAAGTGATGTCAGCTCCCGCGTATATCCGGGCACCTACAACTTCGCGGCAACCCTCACCGTGCCGCGCGCCCTCGCCTTCCACAATGAGTTGACCCTCGAGCGCAAGCAAGCTCGATTGCAGTTTCTCCGAAACTACTGGGTAACTCGCGCTCGGGAGATAGGCGGCATAAACATCCTCACCCCCGACGATGAAGGCCGCTATGGCGCAACTACATCTTTTCGTCTCGCCGGCATGCATACCTTTGAAGACGCCAAAAAGATCCAAGATCTCCTTCTGAAAAAGTACAACATCCTGACCGTCGCCCGAAAGGGCATCGCTAAAGGTGCCGCCGTCCGCGTCACTCCAGCTCTTTACAACACCACTGCCGAACTGGACCAATTGGTCGCAGCTTTGCATGACATTCGAAACAACCTTGTTTAGCTCTTTCTAGCCATCCGCAACGCAAGTCTCGTTTAGGTTCTCAACTATTTCCTCAATAGTGAAATCTGTAACGGAATTCCACGTAAATTTGCCGGGGGTCGTTGAAGTGAAATCCGCCAAACGTCAGACTGTTGTCCAGCAACACGCGGCGGTTCGCCACGTTCAGAGCGTTCACCGCGATCTTGTACTTTTCCCTTTCGCCAAAGCTCTTTCCCAAGGAAATATCAAACGTGGTGTGCTGGGGTAAATAGTTGCCCGGGTACTCTGTATCTGGATTGCCGTTGGTAAATCCCGAACCATAATAAACATTCGTTGCCGCGAATATCCGCGAAGGGAGCGTGGCATTGAATCCCACGTTTAAGGTGTTTCTCTGATCATGATCTACCGGCGACAATCCAACTGGCGGCTCGCAACCGTCCGGTATCGGGATCGGGCACACCAAGCCTCCTGTGAACGGCGACGTCGCCTGCGCAATTTGATTGGAATAAGCCAAATGTACTTGTCCCCGATTCCAAAGTCGCGGAGACCGCAACGTGGTCTCCCAACCTTGAATCAAGGCAGAACTCCAGGTCAGCGGCCAAAAGAGATTCGATTCGCCGATGTTGCTGTGATCCAGCCAGTTCGTGGCGCGTGTTTGAAAATTGTCTTCTTCTAAAACCCAACCATGAAACGGAATCATCACGCCAAATTGCCATTCCTTATCCCGCTCTCCGCGGAGCGGAGCGAATGTCAGATTCTGGCTGCTGGCCAGATCAAGCACTGGTCCCGTAGCGGTCAGCAGGGGCGGCGCTTGATAGAACTGCCCCCAAAACCCGCGAAACACCCAATTCAATCGTGGGATTCGTACCGCAACCCCGAATCGGGGGTCTGTAGCGTTCTCCACGATACCCGTCTGCGTCCCACTTATTCCGCCCACAGAAAAGTGTGATTCGCGAAGGCCCGCAATCAGAGTCAGCCATGGAGTGACCTTAAATCGATCGCTCAGATACTCTTCAATTAAACCGCCAGTAACCGCCGCCGAAGATGCGCCAAAGTTTGAACAACTGTCTCCGCAATCGGTAAAAACATTGTTGAATTGATTGCTCTGGTGTTGCGCGAATCCGTACACACCCAATTCCAGGTCGTTGTTCTTTACCGAAGTTATGTTGAGACTTGCTTGTGCACCGCCATAATTCGACTTCTGATCCACATTCGTGATTACCGGATAGTCATTCGGCGAGGCGTTATAGCTCGCTTCGTTGTAATGGTAAAACGGCGAAATCGTCAGCACCGTCTTTGGATCAAAAGTGTGAACCCATGAGAAAGTGAGATACCCATCCGGCTCGCGCTCACTATCGTGAAGGCCATAGCTGGGATAGGTCTGATTGCCGGAGGAGTTAGGATTGGGATCAATCGGAATTTGATAGTAGTCCTGCCTCAGCGATGCCACCATGCGAAACTGGTTCCCCGGATTCGCGTTATAGATTAGTGACGCGAATCCACCAAAACCGTTTTCAGCATCGTGCACAACTTGGCCAATGGGCGGCTGCAGCCCGTAATCGCTCCGATCCGCACTCAGGCTCCCATAGTACGCGAATCGTTGTGTATGCCCGCCGAAGTTTACTTGATCGTTCGTCTGGTACCAATTGCCCAGCGAAGCCACTAATTCCCCGTCATTGTTTCGCTCGAAGCCCGACCGCGGAACTATGTTAAATATCCCGTAGGTACGGTCTCCATATTCAGCATCGTAGCTCCCTCGCTGGATTTCCAGATAGTCGATATCTTTGGGATCAATTTGTGGCCCCAGATTGGTAGCAATATTGGTATTAGGTACCGGCACGCCGTCAATCAGCCAATCCACCTGGTGCCCCCCCCTCATATGCAACATGTCATGTGTCATGTAGGCGCCCGGCACGTAATCTGTGATCATCTGCATCCCGTTAGTTCGGTCAGCGCCCGGAGTTTCCGCAATGTCCTCACGATCAATCAGAACCTTGGGAGTGACGGAATCGGTATTCACCACTTCTATTTGCCCGGCCACCGATGTTGCCTGATTCAACGTCGCGATCGAAAGTTGAAAATGGAGTATGGGCGAAGAGCCAGAGGTCACGGTCAGTCGCTGTTCCTCCGTTGCGAACTTAGACTGAATGACGGCGATTTTGTAGTCGCCAAGCGGCACCGTTGCGAATGAAAACTCGCCATTATTATCCGATTGGGTGGTTTGCGACCAATCCGAGGTGATTGCCTCCAACTTAACGGTCGCGCCGGTCACCGGTCGATGTTGCGGATCGTGTACGATCCCCTGAACGCGCCCAAAAATAGACGCTTCGAGCAATGAACCAAACACCAGAAGGAGAAGGCAGAAGGAAAATAACTTTTGCATAAAGAATGTCAGAACAGCCAGTCTTGGGCCTCTGCGTAGCGCCTGCCGGAAGCATTTCAGCCCAACCTCACGTCCGAGCTCGTAAAGGCTCGTCGAATCGGAAGAAACCGGTAAAGAGACACCCTTTCTCTCTATCAAACCTGATTTTTGTGGGTTTGTAGTGCGGTAAATTGTCGCACCCGTTTACATCGGATTATCAGTCCGGACATATTTCTGGTACGCATCCACCCAGTTTGTGGCGATCTCTCGCTGCGCCGTCGACAGATCCAAGTCACCGCTGCATACCAGCGTGTGCAGCCGTTCTTCCAGTGCATCCTTTACACGCGCGTTCCAGGTTCGGCCAAAGTAGGGCTGCGGCCACAGATTCCGAAGGCTTGTTGAGCCGCCTAATTCCGGCGTAATCAGGAAGTCCACTTCATAGTCCTCTTGCGGCGCACCTTTCACGCCGTATTCCGCCAATACGGCTTGTCTCAGATTTTCCGNNTAGAAAGCAGCGCCGCTTCGCCAGGAGTGAGATGATGGTCCGGAATGATCGGGGTTTCTGCGATTGGACGCATATCCCGCCTGCTCGACGATTCGAATATTTTCCTCGAAAATAATCCCGCCGATAGCAGAACGAACAGCAACAGGGGAGTCAGCGCCGCCCACCTCAAGCGCAGAAGCATTGCCATCGAAAAGAATGGGGCATGATTGACCTCACTTGAAGAATGCTGGGTGACTCGCGCTAGGAGCCGCCTCGTGGCGCCGTCTCCCGGCGGTAGTTGCGGATCGAAAACCGATCGATAGTTCGTGACAAATCTGCTGATTGTCTTTTCTAACTCAGCCATACGGGTTCGACAGGTCCAACATGTCTCCAAGTGAGCACGCACCTGCCGCTGGCGCCGTGCCGTCAATTCGCCGTCGGCCGCGCTCAGCAACTCGGCATCCGACAAGTGAGAATCTTTGTATAGCATTTCGGTCTTACTCCTGATCGGCGCGTTCGAACCGCGCCAGCGAACGCGTCAGTGAAAGGCAAACCGCACCGAGTGACATGCCTAGAACTTCGGCTATTTCCCGATACCGCAAGCCTTCCGCTCGCAAGCAAACACAATACCGGTCCTGTTCGGGCAGTGCCTCTAGCACAGCTTGCAGTTTTCGGCGCCGCTGCGCTTCGGCGAACAGCTCTTCTGGATTCAGAGACGAATCGATATGCGACTCCACACAACCGAATGGCGGTGCAATCACCGCATTCTTCCCCCGCGCCCGTTCCAAGTGTTTGAGCGCAAGGTTATGGCCGACGCGGAATACCCATCCCTGTAAATTCGCACGCGATTTGCCGCGCCTCAAATGCTCGAACAGCGCTAGAAAAACTTCCTGAACTATTTCCTCACCATCATGGGCCGCGATGCCAAAAGTGAGCACGTACCGCAGTACCGGATTCCGCAGCCTGCGAAAAAGCTCCACTATCTCTTCTTCGCCCTCGGAGCCGTGGTCCGCGGAAATCGGGGTTGCTAGCAGTCGCTCCGTCAGCGCGGCATGAGAGGAGGAGTTCGTCATCAGGCAAAGGCCTTCAATTGGATATTCCAATATTGCAATTCTTGTTCAAGCTTTTTCGTATTTTTTGAATCATCAAAAAAATGTTGAACAAAACTCGCATCAGCGGAATATAGCGACAGAAGCCAATGACTCGACTCCTTCTCTGCCTGCTGCTCGCTTTTTTCGCATTTGGCCAAACGAACTCCGGCGAACTGCGGCTTCAGGCCGTTGATCCCACCGGATCACCTGTCAAAGCGAAAGTGAAACTCATGAGTGAAGTGAATCAATACGCGCGCACTTTCGATGCCGATGAAGCTGGACGTGTCGTCGCCAAGAGACTCCCCTTTGGCCTTTACAACGTGACGACTAGTCTGCCCGGCTTCGCGCCCGTTAGACAAATTGTCGAAATCCGCTCCGCCTTTCCCAAGGAGATAAAGGTCTCTCTCTCCTTAGGGCCTGTGCAAACCACTGTCGATGTGCAGAGTGAGCAGACTTTGATTGACCCATTTGCCACCAGCAGCGCCAATCGAATTGGCGGTGATACTCTGACAGACCGCTTGTCCACTCAGCCAGGTCGTGGCCTAGCGGAACTGATCAACCAGGAACCTGGCTGGATGTTCGAAGCAAACGGGATCTTGCATCCGCGCGCGGAAGAGTACCAGGTGCAATACGTGATCGACGGCATGCCGCTCACAGAAAATCGTTCGCCCGCGTATATAGCCGATTTCGACGCCGACAACGTTCAGGAAATGAGCGAGATGGTCGCTGGTTTTCCCGCTGAATACGGACGCAAGTTGGGTGGCGTGATTGAAGTACAAACCACGCGCGACAAGAGGCAAGGTTTCCATGGCAGAAGTTCGTTAGGAGGCGGAACCTACGATACGACAAACGCCTTTGTGGAAGGCCAATATGGCTTGGGCGCAAACACCCTGACGCTCAGCCTTTCCGGCGCTGAAACCGACCATTTCCTTGATCCGCCGGCTACCCAGAATTACACGAATCATGGCACGACAGCCGACTTCATGGCGCACTACGAATACGATATCGATGACAAGAATCGCATCGGTCTCATCGTGAGCCGCAACCAATCGAAATTTCTGGTTCCCAATGAGGTCCCGCAAGAAGCAGTGGGGCAACGGCAAGACCGCCAAAGCTTTTCCAGTTCTGCACAGTTTTCTTATCAGCACATCTTCTCGCCGAACGTACTGGGGAGTTTCCACGCCATGACCCGCGATATTACGGCTCGCTTCTGGTCGAACGATCTTTCCACGCCCATGATCGCGGGGCAGGATCGCGGTTATCACGAAGAATACGCTAATGCCGCGCTTTCCATGCATGTCGGCAAACATGAATTCAAATTCGGTGGCGAAGCGGATTCCGCTCAAATTGAAGAATCCCTGAACTATCTCATTACCGATCCGACTCAATTAGACCCCGGCACGCCACTGGCCTTCAGCTTCTATGGCCACGCACCCGATCGTGAGCAGTCGGTTTTCGGCCAAGACGAAATCCATTGGAAGAATTTTGCTGTGAGCGTAGGTATGCGTTTCGATCATTACGATCTGCTCGTCAATCAAGTAGGCTGGAGTCCTCGTTTGGGCTTAGCCTATTTCTGGCCGAAAGCGAAAATCAATCTCCATGCTTCTTATGACCGTGTTTTTCAGACGCCGCCTTTTGAGAACTTGCTTGTCTCCAGTTCGTCCGCTGTTACGAGCCTCGACCCGCTTGTGCTCCGCCTTCCTGTGCAGCCCGCGCGCGCCAATTACTATGAAGCTGGCTTTGCTGCCGCCCTCCTGGCGCACCTGCGCCTGACTGGCAACTTCTTTTGGCGCAGATATCACAACTATCCCGATGACGATTTGTTGCTCAACACCGGTGTGAGTTTTCCCATCACTTTTGCGCTTGCCAACGTCTATGGTGAAGAGGCAAAACTGGAAATTCCACGCTGGGGCAAATTGTCCGGTTATATGAGTTGGACCAATGAACGCGGCAACGGCTATTTCCCCGCTACCGGCGGTCTGTTCCTCGGCGACGACGCTTTGCAAGCAATTCAACAAACAAGCGGCGTGTTCCCCGTTTCCCAGGAGCAGCGCAACGCGGTGAGGGCGCGGTTTCGCTACGCAGTCACA
This sequence comes from Bryobacterales bacterium, assembly GCA_003169195.1. Classification (GTDB taxonomy): domain Bacteria; phylum Acidobacteriota; class Terriglobia; order Bryobacterales; family Bryobacteraceae; genus Bog-105. The sequence continues at coordinate 13,196 of PMQB01000364.1, read as the reverse complement.
TCCCGAGTTTGGCTGGCGTTCGGCGGCACCTACGACAGTGGCTTGCCTATCGATTTCGGCGGAACCGAGGCTGACGCGGCAGCACAAGGATATACCCAGAACGTCCTCAATCGAGTCAACTTCTCGGATTTGCGTCCGCGCCCACTCTGGTCGCTCGACTCCTCCGCCGGAGTCCTTCTCAGCAAAAGTGAAAAATATCCGGTCCGCTTCCAGGTCGATGGCACAAACCTCACTAATTCACTCAACGTGATCGACTTCGCAGGGCTTTTTTCGGGAACGGCTATCGGCATCGGCCGCTCTATTGACGCCCGTATGCAATTTGGTTTTTGAAACTAAACACGACCTCGGCCGAATGCCCTCAGTTGTGTTTCGATCCCACTCCTCCTGAATCCCTATTGTCAGATCCTACCAACGCCTCCACCCGCGTCATGAGTTGCTGAAACTCAGCTTGCAGTTGCTCGTAGTAACGTGTCTGCGCTGCTGTCGGCGCGGCATTCACACCATCCGTCATGGTGAACAGCGCATCTACCTGTTCCTTCAGTCGCGGCCCGGTCTCAGATCGTCCCAAATCCCGCGGTCTTGCCAACTCCCCCAACAGCCTTCCCGCATTGTCTTTTTTGTCGCTATCGACTGTGGCAAGCTTTGCAATCGCGGCGTTGACGGCCGATTGCATTTTCACCAGCCCCGCCGTGACTTTGAACTGCAACTGCAAATCTTCCTCGCTGATTTGTAACCCTGGGTCCAACTTGATTTCAAACGGTTGATCGTACGTCACGCCGTCGGCAATCAGTCTTGCTGTGTACTTTCCCGGCGGTGCTTGCGCCCGCGCGCTTCACTGTTCCGGCCTCGCACTCCATTCGGCGATTGCCCGCTCGGTCCGGCATATCGCAAGTCCCATACCACGCGATTCAAACCCTGTCGGTCCGTGGCTCACACGTTGCGAATCACCGTCCCGGCAGCTTCTAGCAGCTGCAGCTTAACGTCCACCGCTCTGGGAAGAAAGTAGTTAATGATAGCCCCGTAGGGCGGATTCGCCCCCCCGCCAAACGATGTGAGTTCCCGTGTCTACGCCGGCACCTACAACTTCGCCGCCACACTCACCGTGCCGCGTGCCATCTCATTCCACAATCAATTGACCGTCGAACGCAAACAAACTCGACTCCGGTTTCTTCGAAACTACTGGGTAACTCGCGCCCGCGAGATAGGTGGCATCGAAATTCTCACTCCCGACGAAGAAGGCCGCTACGGCGCAACCACGTCTTTTCGCCTCGCCGGGATGCACACCTTTGAAGACGCCAAGAAGATCCAAGGTCTGCTCGTGCGAAAGTACCGCATCCTGACCGTCGCCAGAAAAGGTATAGCTAAAGGTGCCGCCGTCCGCGTAACCCCAGCCCTCTACAACACAACTGCCGAACTGGACCAATTGGTCGCAGCATTGAATGACATTCGAAACAACCTTGTTTAGGTATCAGAAACTGAATCGCACTCCCAATTGAGCCGCGAACGGAATTCCCACCGTAGTCCCTGGCCCAAAGAAGTCTCCCAAACCTCCCGCCGGAACTCGCAATTGATTCAAGCTGGTAATCGGCTGTGATTGCGTACAACTGGCGTTCAAACAAATCGCCGTCGCATTGTAAAGATTATTCACTGGATTCGGCAGCGCCGCCAGATTGGTCACATAGTTCGCGCCGGCATTATTCCGGTTGAATAAGTTGAAAAACTCCACGAACGGCACCAGCGTGTATCGGTCCTTGAATTTCACCGGCCGCGACGCGCGAAGATCAACCTGAATATAGGGAGTTCCGCGAAATTGGTCAAGAGACGTTTGCACACCATTGATCACAGCCCGGTTATCAATCGCATCGCCGTATCCATTCACGTCCACCGGTGTCGTCATCGTGAAGGGCCGTGCGCTCTCCGCTTGTGTGAGTGTTGTCAATTCCACGCCGCCCCGCAAATGGAATGTGCCGGCTACCACAAGCCTGTGCGTCACGTCCTCACCTGAAGGGCCGTAGTCACCTTTAGCGAACGCATTCTGCGGATTGCAAACGCCGTTCACATAGTCGAACAACTCGCCTAACACGCAGCCCCAGGTCTGGGCTCGCGAAAGCGTATAGTTTACAACCAGGTTCAGACGAGTCGATACATTGCCTTGCAGATGCACCAATAAGGCGTTATAGCTGGAACGGTTATCTGTTCGATACACAGACAGATCGGGTACATTCTGCTGTTGTGTTGCTATGTCTTGTGAGAGGAGCGGCGACAGCAAGGAATAACCCGCGGAGTATTGATAACGCCGGTACGCATGTACACCTTCCTCATGTGTGAAATCAGCGCTTACTGTCCAATCCGCATTGAATGCGTGTTCGGCTCCACCGGTTGCGTGCAGAGCATAAGGGGTCTTGTACGCAGGGTCAATCAGCGCGCCGCTTCCCCCATTTGCCGAACCAGGCAAACAACCTGGGTCGCCCGGCATCACGCACACTCCGGGCTTTTGATTTACCGCCTGTAATGCCGTGACCCAGCCGTTCTGCGCCAGATCGTTATAGAACATTCCAAAGCCAGCGCGAATCACCGTCTTCTTCTCTTGGCCCGGCGCAAAGGCGATTCCCAATCTCGGCCCAAACTGCCACCGGTAATCATGCGGCGCGCCCGCATGCGCAAACAAAGGAATCTGCAGCGCTTCAACCGTAAGCAGCGCCGGGTTCGCCAGTTGCGATTGACCCGAACCAGTGAACAATCCAAAGGTTGTGTCATACCGCAAACCGTAGTTAATAGTCAAAGCACGTGTTACACGCCACGAATCCTGCGCATAGAATCCCAACCGCTGTACATTCTGGGAAAACGAACCATCTCCCGCCGGTGTGCTGCTGCAGGTCGTTCCCGGTGTCACGCTTGAACCTCCGCTGGGCGTACACGTTAGATCCGCCGCAAACTGTTGCGGATTACTCAGATAGTCAGTCGGGTTCATCGCGAACACCGTAAGATTCTCTGCATTGCTCGGCAAAGCGCCACTCATCACCGGTTCATGAATCACATCCGCGCCCCAGTTAAACGAGTGTTTTCCCACACTATGCGTCAGGGCGTAACGCACCTGATATTTCTCCTGATTCCGCAAAATCGGGAACGCCGTAATCGGCGTAACGAATTGGTTATCGCCAAACGTTTCGAAACCGGAGATCGTTTGCGATGTTGAACTGAAGGGAAACGCGAGTGCAAAGCCTAGAGTAGAGTTTCGCGCCTGCGTCAAGTGCAGATAACTCGCATCGAAAGTAAAGGTGCCCAGCCAGTTAGGACTAAAGATGAATTGGTTCCCCACCACGAGATTGAAGTAATTTGAGTGCCAGGTCGTTCCCGTTGAGGGCAACGTGGCCTGTTGCACGAACGCATTGTCGGTTGTATAGCTGTCGGCAGATCCGCGCAGGAACCATTGTGATCGTGCCGATTGTGACCAATCAAACCGCTGCGTCGCTAGATTGTCGCGAAACGGAATCGCGACATTGTTCGGCACGGCTATGGAACTCACGCCAGGAATCAGACCTTGGCTCGCTAAGGCAGCCAGTGCTTGAAACTGAGTCAAACTCGCCGGGCTATAGGCAATGCTCGCTTTCTCCTGGACCCCCTCATACGATGAGAAAAACCATAGCTTGTCTTTCACAAGTGCGCCGCCAAGGGTGGCTATATAATTTTGCCGCGAGAAAGGCTGCTTCGGCAGCGGCGCGGGATTCTCAATCGGATAACGGGCGTTCAACGCAGCCGCTCGTTCGTAAAAGCCTTCGTCTCCATGCCAGTCGTTCGTGCCGCGCTTAGTCGTAATAATGACCGAACCACCCACCGTCCGCCCCGTCGCCGCATCTTCCTGGGATGTCTGCACCGCGAACTCTTGAATATCGTCGGGTGAAAAGTTCTGCAGAAATCCGCCAATGTAATCGTCGGAATTGTCGCCGCCATCTACCGACAACACATCGTTCAGTCCAGAACTGCCTCCAAACGAGACAGCTGTTATGCGCGCCTTGGTTGGATCGGAAGGCTCCACCGGCTCTGTCCCCGGTACCAGGAAAGCAATGTTGGCAAAACTGCGATTGGAAAGTGGAATGCTTCGGAGGTCCCTATCCTTCACCACGCCCCCGTTCACCGCGCTGGTCGTGTCAAGCGGTGCGCTGCTGATAGAGGAGGAAGACGCTTGCACGTTTACAGATTGCTTCAGGGTCGCTGGCTGCAGGCTTACCGAAATCTGCCGCGTGGAACTCACTTCAATGGAAACAGTAGCCTCAGCCCGCTGCATGCCGGACGCGATTACGGAAACGTGATACGTTCCCGGTGGAAGATCGTTGAGCCTGAATTCTCCATCGTGATTGCTTCTCGCTTCACGCTGGCTTAACGAACCACGCAAAGTTTCAGCCGTGATTCGTGCATCCGGAACACGTGCTCCACTCGCATCGTATACCGTGCCCAGCAAGCTGCCGTGGTAATCCTGCGCCAGACACGAAACAGATAGAATCACTGCCCAAAACGAGACCGCGCGCCGAAAGAAAGAGATCACCCCAATACGCTCCTACCGACGAAATTCCCACAAAGGATAATGCAGGATAACACGCCCAAAAGCGGATGGAGCACTCTTCCGTCTTTGGCACTTCGAACGGATTTCCATCTTGAACAATCGTGCACACCGTGTATATTTGACCATGGCAAGAAGAACAGCGCCCCATGCCTTTTTCCTTGATCCCAGTCTTGACTCCGCAAGGCCATCTCGTGTTGGAGAAAGAAGAAGGTGACATCGTAACCGACGCTTCCTTCGCGGCACGGTTGGAGAAGGCCTTCGCACGCGGTAGCGGACACGGACTTTTGAATTTGGGAATGACCGAAGCCAACAGTGCCTTGCTGCCTGGGCTGAGGTGGTGGCGTGACTTTGGCGTCCAATACGTAACGGCACTGCGCACTTTGCCTGACTTGTCCCAAACAGCGGCCGCAAGTATTCACGCTCCGCCCCCGCCGGCGAGCACTTGGATTACTCTCGTAAACGAAGCTCCTCCCATGAAGGGCGGAGAATACTTAACAGCCGACCTCCTAAAAGCACTCTGGGAAGATCTCGATGCGGCCCTATCCGTCGAATTGGCCGAGACCGGACTCTCCACGCAAGATTTTCTTAAGCGCCGCAATCCGGCCTGGAATTTTGTGGGGCGTGTGCATTTCAATCTTGCTGAGAACCGCAAAGACCCCGACTGGCCTTTCGCTTTTCTAGCTACCTACACCACGGGTCTGTCGGCGCAAGGGCAGGCTAAGCACCTTCCCCTAGGGCAAGCGCTTCGTGAATATGCCGGCGCCGCTAACAAAGCCAGCCTTCTCAATCTACTGCTTCCCGTGCAACGCGCCGCGGAGTCGTGCGCATGGCTGAAACCGATGGTCGATAGCGGCGAGATTTTTCACCCTCTTCGCTGGAATCCGCAGGACGCCATGCAATTTCTCCGCGACGTGGCCACGTTGGAGGATGCCGGTGTGGTCGTTCGCATGCCCGCAACCTGGCGGATGAATCGTCCCGCCCGCCCCGTCGTCAAAGCCACCATCGGCGGCAAACCACCCTCTGCCGTTGGCATGGATGCGCTACTCGATTTCCGCATGGAAGTGACACTCGACGGCGAATCTCTCACCCGTTCCGAGATCCAGCAAATTCTCTCTCAGTCTGAAGGGCTCGCGCTGGTGCGTGGCAAATGGATTGAAGTAGACAAAGCGCGCCTGCAAGATACGCTCGCGAAATTTCAGGCCATTGAAAAAACCGCTGCTGCGGAAGGACTGTCGTTCGCTGATGCCATGCGTCTGCTGGCCGGAGCGAGTATCGGCGAATCAATTGCAACCACGCCGTCCACCGGTTGGGCAGACGTAGCAGCAGGGCCCTGGTTGGAGGAAACACTCAAGAGTCTCCGTACCCCCGAAAGCCTCGCCAACGTTGGTCCTGGGAGCGCCTTACACGCTTCGTTGCGTCCTTACCAGCAGGCTGGTGTGCAGTGGCTCCACTTGCTCACCGGCCTGGGATTAGGCGCTTGCCTTGCCGACGACATGGGTCTCGGTAAAACCATCCAGGTGCTCGCCCTCCTCCTGATTCTGAAACGCACCGACGCAGTGAAAAGACCGTGTCTGCTCGTAGCTCCGGCTTCGTTGCTTGCCAATTGGGCTGCGGAGGCAGCGCGCTTTGCCCCAAGCCTGCGGACGCTAATCGCGCACCCGTCCGTTTTACCGGCGGAGGAATTGAAATCTTTTTCGGCGACCGGGCTTGCCAATGTTGATCTCGTCATCACCAGCTATGGAACGCTGTTGCGTTTGCCTTGGTTGACGGAAACGTCGTGGCGCTTGGCAGCGATTGACGAAGCGCAGGCCATCAAAAATCCCGGCTCCAAACAAACAAAAGCCGTCAAGAATCTTAAAGCCGCCACGCGCATCGCCCTCACCGGAACGCCCATCGAAAACCGCCTCGGCGACTTATGGTCGATCTTCGATTTCGTCAATCCCGGTTTACTCGGATCGGCTAAACAGTTTTCCGACTTTGCCAAACGCCTCGGCGATCAAGCCCACAATTCTTATGCGCCCCTCCGCAATCTCGTGCGCCCCTATATCCTTCGCCGCCTGAAAACCGACAAAAGCGTCATCGCCGACCTTCCCGACAAAACCGAAGTCAAAGCTTTCTGCCAGCTCAGCCGCAAACAAGCCGCTCTCTATCAGCAGGCTGTGGATGAACTCGCTCGCCAACTCGCCATGGCCGAGGAGGGCATCGCCCGCAAAGGGCTGGTCCTGTCTTTCCTCATGCGTTTCAAACAAATTTGTAACCATCCTTCGCAATGGCTGGGCGATGGCGGTTGGGACGAAGAGGATAGCGGCAAACTCACCCGCCTTCGCGAAATCTCCGAAATCATTGCATCCCGCCAGGAAAAGATGCTGATCTTCACCCAATTCAAGGAGGCCACCGCGCCGCTTGCGGCCTTTCTCCGCGCTGTTTTCACGCGTCCCGGCCTCGTCTTGCATGGTGAAACGCCTGTCGCCAAACGCCGGGAGCTGCTGCAAACGTTTCAAGAAGACGAAATGGTCGCGTTCTTCGTCCTGTCGCTGAAAGCGGGCGGAGCGGGGCTCAACCTGACAGCCGCTTCGCACGTCGTCCATTTTGATCGCTGGTGGAATCCGGCCGTAGAGAATCAAGCCACCGACCGGGCCTTCCGCATCGGGCAAAAAAGAAACGTGCTCGTTCATAAATTCGTATGCAAAGGCACCGTTGAAGATAAAATCGATCAGATGATTGAGTCAAAAAAGAAACTCGCTGGCGACTTTCTCGAAGGCGGTGCCGGAGAGGTCAATCTCACAGAGATGAACGATAAGGAACTGCTCAATCTGGTGGCCCTCGATCTAGGCGCTGCGATGAAGGAGTCCTGACTATGGGATGGTTTGGCAAGCCCTATGTTTCGGCTGCCGTGCGGCGTGAGCAAGCGCGCCGCAAAATGGAAAAACTGAAAAAGCAGGGCCGCACCTTTTCGCCCGTCACCATTGAAGGTCGAACCATCACTAAAAGTTTCTGGGGCAAATCATGGTGTGAGAATCTCGAACGCTATAGCGATTACGCCAATCGCCTGCCGCGCGGACGCACCTATGTGCGCAACGGCTCTGTCGTCGATTTGCAGATTAACCGTGGTGAAGTCGTCGCCATGGTAAGCGGCTCGCAAATGTACACCGCCAGGCTGAAGATTGCGCCGGTAACCGATAAACACTGGACGTCCATCTGCCAGGATTGCGCCGGTTCTATCGGTTCGCTCGTCGAATTGTTGCAAGGACAGCTTTCTAAGCGCGTGATGGAGCGGGTATGCCGCAAGGGCGATGGTCTGTTCCCCGCGCCCCACGAGATACGGTTTTCCTGTAGCTGTCCCGATTGGGCGGACATGTGCAAACACGTGGCGGCCGTGATGTACGGCATCGGAGCGCGGCTTGATGAGACACCCGCGTTGCTCTTCACTCTTCGCGCCGTGGACGAAAACGAGTTGATTGCCAAGGCCAGTTCAACCGCGCCCTTCGCCTCCGCCACGCCCACCACCTCGCGCGTCATTGTTGATGACGACATCAGTGCTCTGTTCGGTATCGACATGGTCGATGAAAGTCGAGCCGCTGGCGAAGTGAAAAATGAACCAATAAGCCGAACAAAGAAGACTCTCGCCCCCTCCAGCAGAGCGAAAGCCAAACCGAAATCGCCCAAGCGTCCGAAGAAAGCCTAGGCAAAGTCCCTGCTCGTTTGTGTAGCCAAGCATGCGAAGTCGACATTCGCCGGTTTGACTTTTTAGCTGTCGATGTGTATATTTATACACATGGATAAAATCGGAACGCAGCATGAGGTCGGTCAGCAGCCGTGAAATCGTAAAATTGCTGAAAAGCAATGGCTGGATCGAAGCCACAGTTCGTGGCTCTCATCACCAGTTCAAGCATCCGACGATTGCCGGTCGAGTGACGGTACCGCACCCGAAGAAGGATCTACCTTGGCCGACCGTGAAGTCGATACTGAAGCAGGCTGAGCTTTCTGAACAAGATTTGCGCTAGGAGAAACTATGATCCAATACATTGCGCTTCTGCACAAGAACGGCCCAAAGGGGTACGGCGTCAGTTTTCCGGATTTTCCAGGATGCGTCTCTGCGGGCAGAACCATAGAAGAAGCTCTGCGGGAAGCCGCCGAAGCACTGGCGCTTCATGTAGATGGTATGCGCGAGGATGGCCTCAAAATCCCCAAACCCCGCACCTTCGAAGCGATTCGCCAAGCAAAGCAAGACTGGGTGGACATGAAAGATGCCATTATCGCCACCGTCTCGCTGTTGCCGCCGCAAGGTAAAGCTCTGCGTGTTCAGGTCACCATGGACGAACGCCTACTAGCTCGCATCGACGCTGTCACTAAGAACCGCAGCGCCTTCTTGTCCCAGGCCGCACTCCGCATTCTTGAGAGAAGCTGAAACAAAGCTTGAGTCTGGATGTCCAGCTCTCGCAAACGCCACGCCAGCCTCAAGACACAAATTCATCCAATTTCCCTAGGAAGTAATCCACTTCCTCCCGCGTGTTGTACTGCGCCAAACTCACCCGCACCACACCACCTGTTTCCAGCAGCCCGAGTCGCTTCACCGGCTCCCATCCATAGTTATGCCCATGCCAAACATTGATCCGCTGCCGCCCCATTGCCTTCGCCACATCCGCCGGGCTCTTTCCTTGAACCGTCAACGCCAACGTTGGCACCCGTCCCTCATTACCTTTGCCATGGATGGTCACCGCTTTGATCGCGTGCAATCCCGCAATCAGTTGCCGCGTCAGTTCTTCTTCATAAGCCACTATGGGAGCCATACCCACGGCTTGCAAATGCTCCACCGCGCCCAACACGCCCGCAATCCCTTCGCGCGATTTCGTCCCCGTCTCAAACTTATCCGGCGCATGCAACGGAGCCGTCCGCACCTTATAAGGTTCTAGCGCCTCCAGCACGTCTAGCTTCCCCCACAAAATTCCATAATGCGGACCATAAAACTTATATGCCGAACAAACCAGAAAATCGCAGCCAATGTTCTGAACATCAATCACGCCATGCGGAGCATACTGCACCGCATCCACAAACACCAGTGCCCCCACTGCCTTCGCTCGCGCCGTAATCGTCCGCACGTCATTAATCGTGCCAATCACGTTGCTCGCATAATTCACCGCCACCAGCTTAGTCCGCGGCGTCAGCAGTTCATCCAACTCACCTAACTCATAGTCAAACGTCTCCGTGCTGAAGTCCAACCACTTCACCGTCAACCCGCGGTCCTCTGCCAGACTCAACCACGGCGCGACATTCGCGTCATGATCCATCCGCGTCAGAATAATTTCATCACCCGCGCTCAAGCGTCGCCCAAACGTCCGCGCCAAAGCAAGAGTAAGCGTGGTCATATTCTGCCCAAACACTATCTCTCGCGCATCGCGCGCATGAAAGAAATCTGCAATTGCCGCTCGCGTTTTCGCTACCAGTTCCCCCGCCCGTGCCGACGTCTCAAACATTCCTCCGAAGTTCGCGTTTTCATCAAGCATCGCTTTATTCATGCGATCAAGGGAGCGTGCGCAAATCTGCGTCCCCGCCGCGCCATCAAAAAACACTGTGTTTGCGCCGGGTCGTCCTTCGGCCAAGCTGGGAAAGCTCTTTCGTAAGTCACCAATGTTGATCACTAACTTCCACTCTTCTGCGCCGAGCACTGAACTCCACTTGCCTGAACCGTACACCAAGTCTCATAACCCGGCGTGTAGAACGATTGCCCCGCCCATCGCAAATCCTTGGCGGGAAGTTCCGTCGCTTTCACCCTCACAAAACTGCCAGCGTCATCAATACTGCCTTGGCCACCATACTTCGTCTGCTCTGGGTAAGGAAACACCGGTCGCGTCCGATCCACCGCACCCTGCCGTGCGCCACCTCCGCCCGTCGTATGTGCCGCAATGATTTTGTCCGGCGCCATCCCCGTCTCCACCCACTGCATCATCGGCGTCAGCAGATCCATACTGAACGGCCCATCTCCTCCTCCGCAGTGATAACCACCCGGGAAAAGATAGAGTCTCGCAAAATCCTTCACGCGCGGCCCTCCCAACGTATGCTCCATCGCCTCGTAATAAGCAATCGAGTTCAGCGGCGAGATATGCGGATCAGACCACCCATGCCAAATNNACAACGTATGCAGCGGCGTAATCTTCTTAAACTCTGCCTCGTCAAAATGCATGTCCGCCAACGTCAGGCTAGGTTGCGCCTGCCACGATGTGAGATAGCGAAACGTCCCCACCGAAATCCCCGCACTCATCACCGGCTGGTTCTCCGTCCGAGGAATGTACACGCCTTCCCAAGCCAACTCCGACCCATACTGCGGCCCGCTAATCACGAGTTGATGACCTTGCCCATCATTGGCCCCGCGGTAAATCTTGCGCGCCACATCCACTTGCGCCGCACTCAGGCATTGCGCTGTGTCTTGTCCCTCTTTGCATTGCACAACAGCCGGGTCGAAGTGGCACCCCGTCGGGTCTGAAATCAAACCATCCTTCAACCCGTCCAAAGCGTCGCAAGCTTCTACCGCCGCCGCATGCAGTACCGGCAACTGCGCAGCCGTCAGAATCGTTGTGCCGTTTCTATCCTTATTTACAACCGCGTTCCAGCCATGATAGAAAGTATTCTGCGTGATGAAATTCATCGCAGGCGCTCCGGCCGTGATCCCGTCGAAATCTTCCGGATATCTCTGCGCTTCCATCAACGCTTCCCGCCCTCCGTCCGAGCAGCCCGCGAAGTATGAGTATTTCGGCTTTTGTCCATAATAAGCCGCCGTAATCGCCTTCGCCGCCAGCGTAGTCACGTGTACTCCTCGATGGGCGAAATCAATCGCCCGCTGTGGATGCCCCTCCGCCCAAGCCGCATCCATCCCGCCATTATGCCCCATATCCGTCGACGCCAAAACCAATTCGCCATTCTGCGCCGGAGCACAACTCGCATCATTGCTAAGTCGAATATTCAAATTTCCGCACAAGCCCCCGCAGCCGGTTTGTACGAACCGCTGCGTCCATGTCCTTAGGGGCAGTCTCACTTCGAAATGAACTTCCGGCGATACGTAGCCGCTCACTTTGCAATAAGGCGCTGGTCCGTCGTTCTGCACTTCCACGGCGCCCGTGATGTGAATCGCAGCGTCCGCGGGCATCGCGATCTGGGCGCTCGCCAAGTCCGGGCACTGCCCAGTCGGAAGCACAACCTTTAAATCCGCAAGTCCGGTTCTCGGAAGGCTTTCCGGTTCGCCGTGAAATCCCGAAACGCTGAGTAGAGCTAGGCCGACTAATCTGCGCATCATGTATATGTCTCGCTTCAGAAATGACTCATCACCTGCGGGCTCACGCGTTGAAACGCTTCCGCCTGCAGAATGTTCTTGTTCCCGGTAATCCGCCGCGCATGATTCGCCCTTTGCGTGGCACGTTGCGAATAATATTCCCGCAGATATTGCTGCGCACCCATCTTCTCCATCGCCGCCGTCTTCAACGCAAACACCGGCGTGATATCCAGAAACGTATTCGGATAGAACCCCGAAAGTTCAGGCTGGTGCGGTTCGAACAACAAAAACTCCGGCGGCGCAATCGTCTTAAAAGCACTCGCTACACCCGCTCCCGAAGCTAGCTGTCGCGCCCGTTCCGTCAGCTGGTACGCCGTGCCGTGATCTGGATTGAACGGATCTTCCTTCGCGTGAGTCAAAATCACCGTCGGCTCAAAATCGCGGATCTCTTGCGTCAGCCGGTCCACCGCCGCCCGATCAATCTCCAACGGATAGTCGCCCAAATCAAACGGCACAAACGCCGCTCCCAAAATCTGCGCCGCCGCCTCCGCCTCACTCCTGCGAATTTCTTTCACCTTCTCTTCCGTCTGTCCAGGCTGCTTCCATAACTCGCCCGACTCGCCCCGTTCGCCATAACTCAGCGCCACCACCCGCGCCGTTCCCGCGTTCTGCGTTACTGTGGCAATAGCTCCTGCCGCCCGCCATACAAAGTCAGCCGCGTGCGCACTCACTACTAATAAACGAATTCCCTGACTCACGCTTCCCCTTCTTCCACGCCAGCTTTCCATCTGGGTCGAAGATAGTATAACGTTGACTACTGGGCAGTTTGCCTTATCCCTGTGCGGTAAGCCAGCAATGGGAACGAACCGGCAACCCTAGTCCCCAATCCTTTGGATTTTATTAGTTCAGCGTCGCGGTGGCATAATGCGGCCATGTTCGACCTCTTCCTCCAGGATCTGCGCAGCGCGGCCAGGGCACTCCAAGCAAATCCGGGCACCTCCACAGCGGCCATCCTTGCATTGGCGTTAGGGATCAGAGCAAATGCCGCAATGTTTCAGTATCGTCAATGCAGTAATGCTGGGGCCGCTACCGTTGTTCATCCTGAGGAACTAGTTCAGCTGACGATGGGAGAAATCCATTCGCAATGGTTCAGCAATCCTCTATGGGAACAGCTGCGCCAACGTCATCCTTCGCGAATCAATCTCTCTCAACGGCCATACAGTCGAGATTGTAGGCGTATCCGAACGAGGCTTTGCCGGCATCGATGTCGGTAGTTCGACGCCTGACAAACTCACTGAGCCAGGAACAAATGCTGGCGGTAATGGACGAAATCGCTCTAGTACTCGGGCTTGGCCTAACTAACTCCAACTG
>PMQB01000107.1 GCA_003169195.1 Bryobacterales bacterium | reverse complement strand
CGCAAATCGCGCAAATGCGCAACACAGCGCGCGTCCATCGTCCGAGGCGCGCCTTCTGAAATCCAGTCACAACGCTTTGAAAACGGGATTGTATGGCCGAACCATTTTGCTGCCGACCGACGACGTCGCAGCCTACCAATCTTTCGTTGCCCTCTTGAACGAGAAACATCAGCCTGCCAACGATTACGAGCGTCATCTCGTGCAAACCATCATCGATTGTGAATGGAGACTCTTGCGCATTCCCGTCCTGGAAGCCGCCACCTTCGCTCTGGGCCGTCGCGAACTCGCTGCCGAATTCGTCGATGAGACCGACGAAAAAGTCCGAGCCGCTCTGCTCGAAGGCTTGATCGCACGCACCTATAAAAAGGACCTGCAAAATCTCGCCCTCCAAGAACGTCGCCTGCGTGGCACCCTGGGAAAGCACCTCGCTGAACTTGCAGACCTTCACAATCAACCGGACGACCCTATCCAATTCCACCGGCGCAACCTGGCCATGCGGGAATTCACCCTCTGTAAAGCCCTTCCCAACCCGCAAAGCCCGGCCCAATTTGGGTTCGAAATTACCAAAGAGTATTTAGAGCTTCGCCGCAGCGTCTATCTCTTAGACGAAAAGCGATCAATGCCACCATTGGCGCAATTCGACCGCGATTGGGTCACCAAACTCCGCAAAAAAGCCGCCTAGGCTGAGCGAGAGTCCAAATTTCAGGCGTAGGAAATCGGGCCGACACCCAAAGTGTGCCCGCATGGTATCTTCTCCCCGAATCACTTTCCCCTGTTCCGGTATCAAACCAACATGTCAGGAGTGTCTTCACGTGGCTAGGCCCGTAATTCTCACAGTCGACGACGACGCGGAAGTCCTCCGCGCGATAGAACGCGACCTCCGCGCCAAATACGCCGCCACCTACCGCATCATCCGCGCCGATTCCGGCGTCGCCGCTCTCGAAATTCTTCGCCGTCTTGAAAAACAAAACGAAGCCGTCGCCTTGCTGCTGGTAGATCACCGCATGCCGCAAATGAACGGAATTGAAACATTAGCGGAAGCCATGAAGCTTTTCCCCGACGCCAAACGCGTCCTCCTCACCGCCTACGCCGATACCGAAGCCGCCATTCGCGCCATTAACGAAGTACAACTCAACCACTACCTGCTCAAACCTTGGGACCCGCCCGAACAAAATCTTTACCCCGTCCTCGATGACCTTCTCGAAGACTGGACCGCCCACTATCGCCCGCCGTTCGAAGGCATCCGCTTATTCGGCACTCGCTGGTCACAAAAGTCATATGAGGTTCGTGACTTCCTCGCACGTAATCAAATCCCCTATCAATGGCTCGATATCGAAGCGGCCGACCAAACCGCGGCCACTCGCAAAGCGCTGGAGCCTTATCCTCCCGCCGATCGCAAAATCCCCATGCTCTTCCTCTCCGATGGCGAGTGCCTCCTGCAGCCTGACCTGAACCTAATCGCCGACAAACTCGGCCTGCAGACGCGCGCCGGTGCCGAGTTTTATGACCTCGCGATTGTGGGCGGCGGTCCCGCCGGTCTCGCCGCCGCTGTCTACGGTGCCTCCGAAGGTTTGAAAACAATCATGATCGAAGGCGAAGCCCCGGGCGGTCAAGCCGGTCTCAGTTCGCGCATCGAAAACTACCTCGGCTTTCCCTCCGGTCTCTCTGGTGCAGATCTGGCCCGCCGCGCTGTCACCCAAGCCAGGCGCTTCGGAGTGGAGATCCTTTCTCCCGTGCAAGCCACCGCGCTCAAAACCGATGGCACCTACCGTTTCCTCCAACTCAGCAACGGCACTCAAATCTCCTCCCATGCCGTCGTTCTCGCCACCGGTGTCCAATGGCGCAAACTTGATGTGCCCGGCATGGATCGCTTACAAGACGCCGGCGTCTATTACGGCGCCGCCTCTACCGAGGCCCTTTCTTGTCGCGACGAAGAAGTGTATGTTGTCGGTGGCGCTAACTCCGCCGGCCAAGCCGCCATGTTCTTCTCTAAATACGCCAAGCGCGTCGTCATGCTGGTGCGCGGCCCATCTCTCTCCGCAACCATGTCGCAATACCTCATTACGCAGATCTCCCAAACTCCCAACATCGAGATCGAAGTCAACACCCATGTCACCGAGGTTCACGGCGAGGATCACCTGGAGGAGATCTCTCTCAAGTGTGAGAAGACCGGCGAAACCAGCCGCATCAAAGCCACCGCCCTCTTCATCTTCATCGGCGCGTCTCCCAAAACCGAATGGCTCGATGGTGTAGTCGAGCGTGATCCCAAAGGCTTTATTCTCACTGGCACAGATCTCATCAGAGACGGCAAACCTCCCAAGACTTGGCGTCTCGATCGCGAACCATATCTTCTCGAAACCAGTGTCCCTGGCGTCTTCTGTGCCGGTGATGTTCGCTGCGGCTCAGCGAAGCGCGTAGCCTCCGGAGTCGGCGAAGGCTCGGTCGCCATTCAGTTCGTTCATCAATACTTAACTAAGGTGGGCGTATGAACGTAGACGTAGAACTTCGCCCCACTCTGGAGGATCTCCGCAGCATTGACGTCTTCCACGATCTGCCGACCGAGTCGCTGCAGTGGCTCGCCGAACGCATGGAGTTGCGCGAAAGTAAATCAGGTGACTTGGTCATCAAAGCCGGCACTCCTGCCGACTATCTCTATGCCATCTTCACTGGCGAGATCCGTGGCGAACGTGCCGATACCGGCCAAGTCTTTACCGCCCCCGCTGGCACTATCTCCGGTCTGCTGCCATTCTCGCGACTGACCGTGTTTCCATCCAACGCCTACGCCACAAAAGACACGCGCGCTGCCCAGTTGAACAAGAGCCATTTCCCTGAGATGTTGCAGCAAATCCCGGTCCTCCCGCAGCGCTTAGTGGCTCTCATGGCCGACCGTATTCGCGAGGCCACTCGTGCCGACAATCAACGCGAGAAACTCATGGCCTTGGGCCAGTTGTCGGCCGGCTTGGCGCACGAACTCAATAACCCCGCCGCCGCCGGACAACGTGCCGCCGACTATCTGCGCAAAGCCGTAAAAGAGTTTCGCACCGCCAATGTCAAGTTCGCCAAACTCAATCTCGATCTCGAATCCCGCAGCTTCCTCATCGAGTTAGAAAGCGATCTCTCCTCCAACGCCTGCGCTGTCGCCCTGGATTCGCTCGAGCGAAGCGACCGCGAAGAGAAACTCGCCGACTGGTTAGAGAAGCGCGGCGTAGTCGATTCCTGGATGCTGGCGCCTGATCTGGTCGATTCCGGTTGCACTCCACAAGTGCTTGAACAGATAGCGGTCCGTTTACCCAAAGAGTATCTCGGCATGGCCCTCAACCGTCTCACCGCCTCCCTCAACATCAATCGCCTGGTTGAAGAAATCGAAAGCAGCATGAAGCGCATCACCGAGCTAGTCCGCGCTGTCAAAGACTATTCGTACATGGATCAAATGCCCGAGCAGGAAGTGGATATTCACAACGGGATCGACACCACCCTCATCATGCTCAAACACCGCCTCAAGAACGGCATCGAAGTAGTTCGCGAGTACGATCGCAACATCCCTCGCATGACCGTCCGTGGCAGCGAGTTGAATCAGGTTTGGACCAACCTCATCAGTAACGCGATTGATGCCATGAACGGTAAAGGCAAACTGCGCTTAGTCACGCATTGCGCCGACGGCAAGGCCTTAGTGGAAGTGATCGACAACGGCTGCGGCATCCCACCCGAGAATCTCGACAGGATTTTTGAACCGTTTTTTACCACCAAGGGTGTGAACGAAGGAACGGGCTTGGGTCTTGATATCGCCGCGCGCGTTGTGCGCAACCACGGCGGCGATATCAAGGTTCATTCAAAACCAGGGCACACAGTGTTCGGCGTAAGTCTGCCGATTCACTGTGTCTCAAAATCTCAAGAAGACCAAGCTGTGCGGAATTCTGGATAAAGCGTCAATCCGCCGCAAGCGAACAGTGTCTGCCCGGTGATGTATGAGGCATCGTCCGATGCCATGAACGCAAACACGCCCGCGATCTCTTCCGCCGTGCCCGCGCGACCCATTGGAATGTGGCTCTCCACTTCCCCCTTCGCTTTCGGATCGTTGATCCACGCCATATTGATCGGCGTAACAATCGCGCCCGGTCCAATCGCATTCACCCGAATGCCGCGGTCCGCGTATTCCAACGCCAGCGTCTTGGTCATGTTTTCCATGCCGCCCTTGCTGATCGAATACGGCACATACAGCGGTTTCGGAATGATCTCGTGCACGCTCGAATTGAACACAATCGAACCCTTCGCTTTGCGCGACAGGAAATGGCGGATCGCTTCGCGGGCGCACAAAAACGCCCCGCGCAAGTTTACGCCAATTACGTTGTCCCAATCGGCCATCGCCACTTGGTCGCTTGGAGAGTTCTTCTGTATGCCCGAATTGTTGATCAGAATGTCCAGCGAACCAAACTGCTGCACGGCCGTCGCAAACATGCTCGCCACCGCTTGCTCATTCGAGACATCTGCCGCCACCGTGAAACAGTTCACCGTGAACCCAGCCGCCTTGGCCGCATCCAACGCTTTCGTTTTCACTGCCTCCGCTCGGTCTTGGCCGCTGTGATAATTCATAGCCACATTCGCGCCTTCTTGTGCGAAACGGATCGCAATCGCCTCACCGATACCGGACGATGCGCCGGTCACCAATACGTTCTTGCCTTGTAGTCTAGACATGTGCTCCTTAAGAATACTTAAATTCGTTTACCAATCCAGAACCGCCCCGTCATGCGCCCGCACCGTCATGGGATGAATCACTTCTTGCTTAAACGGATGTCGCGCCGCCGCTTCTTCGTTCACTTCAATTCCTAACCCCGGCGCGTCGTTCGGCAGCCAATAACCGTCTTGGCTCACAAGAGAATGTTGTACCACTTCCCAGCGCCAAGGCACGTCTGTCAGCATATCTTCCTGAATCAAAAAATTCGGCGTACTCAAATCAAAATGCAGCGCCACCGCATTCGCAACGGGGCCAAGCGGATTGTGCGGCGCAACGCCCATCGTATAAGTCTCCGCCATCGCCGCAATCTTTTTCGCTTCCCACAATCCACCGCAGTGGCAAAGATCCGGCTGAATCACATGGCACGCCTGCTTCTCAACCACGTCGCGAAACTGGTAGCGCGTCACCAATCGTTCGCCCGTAGCAATCGGCACGGTCGTGGCGTTCCGCACTTCTACCATCACGTCAACATTTTCCGGAGGCACCGGCTCTTCCACAAAATACGGCCGGTAAGGCGCCAGCACCCGGCAGAACTCAATCGCGTTCGCCAGCGAGTGTCGTCCGTGGCAATCCACCATAATGTCCACTGCATCGCCCACTGCCAATCGCAGCGCTTCCATCATGCGCTCGGCATATTTGTACGCCGCAATCGAGTTCAGTGATTCTGTTGGCGGCGTAATCAGCACCTTTACCGCGTTATAACCGCGCGCAATTACTTCCTGTGCCCGGTCCACAAAAACCTGCGGATCGGCCGTATATTGCGATTCGTAAACTGCCCGCATATCGCCGCCGCCCAAATGCGTGTACATGCGCACTTTTTCGCGCACCGCGCCGCCAAGCAACTTATAAACCGGTTGCCCCAGACTTTTTCCAAGAATGTCCCAGCACGCCTGCTCAATGCCCGAGATTGCCGAAAGCCCAATCACGCCGGTACGCCAGAACGATTGCCGATACATCTTCTGATAAAGGTGTTCAATACGCGTCGGGTCTTCGCCCACAATCATCGGCGCGAAATCTTCCAGCGCCCCCGCCACACTGCGCGTCTTCCATTCGAGCGAACATTCGCCCCAACCGTAAAGCCCTGCTACATCGGTCTCCAATTTCACGAAGACCCAGTTGCGCATTTCCGCGTTGCAGATAATTGCTTTCAGCTTGACTATTTTCACGTTACGCGAGTTTAGCCAGCAGCCCAGCCATGTTGATGGATGAATGATCTTCGCTGCCGGCCTTCAGCCCCGGAGCGATCACAACTGCCTCTGCATGCCCTTCAAACCAAACCAGAAAGCGTGCGGTTTCCGCGCCCGGCAAGCGCTGCATGTTGATCCACGTGTAGTAAGCGCCCATATCGCCGTCTATCAGCGAACCCTCCGGATCACTCGCGGTTTTCTTTTCCACGCCGCTCAGCAGTTCGTTCATCGTGCGCTCTTTCTGCCGTGGCGCGTAGCGCGTGAACAGCGTAATAGGTTGCGCGCGCCGCAGCGCCTCGCGCGCCGCCCATTGCACAAACGTCGTGCTGTAAATCTGCGTGCCCGAACCTTCAGTCAGCAAACTCAGTTGATAGCGGTCCAGCGCACCGTCTCCGGAATCTTGCAGGCCCACCGCTTCCGGCGCAATAGCGGCCAGCTTGCTGCGCAACTGTTCGGGATCGAACTTGGGAGCTTCGTACGCCTTTAGCATCAGCGCCGCCAGTTTGCTGCGCACGCCCGTCAAACCGTTATAGGAAACACAAACGAACCCGGGCAGGGCCATGGTCATATCGGCTCCATCCACGCACCAGTGCGCGTAAGGAATCTTGTGCCTCGCCGCACGGGCTTTCAGCGCCTCTCCAATGGCTTCGCGCCCGTTCTCCGGATTCACGTTGCTGAAGTAAACCCCGCTGCGCTTGATCTTGCGAAACAAGTTGTATTGCGTGGCACTCACGCCTTCGCCAAACACCGCAATCCCCAGACGCGGCGCGATCAACGGCGCCGGCGGCGTGGCAATGTTGAATTTTCGTACGTACGATTCCGACGCATCGCGAAAGACATCCATCTGCTGCGTGGCCCACAAATGCGCCGACAGCTTTTCCAGAAACTGCGCTGGCTCGTTCACCCAATCCGCGCTCTCTAGTTTGTCGGTCAGCTTCAACGCGGCAAATGGTTCCATCTCGCGCTTGCGTTGTGTGTCCCATAGCTTGCTTAAATAGGCAAGCTGGTTGGTCATCTCCGCCTGCTCTACCGGAAACTTCCAATCAAAAATTTGAACGTCTTTCAGCAGAAACGGCACAAACCCCAGCGGCAGATCCCGTAGCAACGGCAAATTTGCTACCGCCAACGCCTGGCCTTTCGGCGGGTAACTCTTGAAGCTCTCAGCCGCCAGTTCGCTAGGCCGCATGTTAGAGAACCTCCAACAACGGTTGGCCATGGCAAAGACTCGGCGTGAACCCCAGCAGCGATCCAAGCGTGGGCACCAAATCGGTTGAATCCACTGGTCTTTCCACCACATGGTTCTCGCGAATCCCCGGTCCCAGCACCATCATCCAGGTTGTGCGCGACGTCGGGTCGCCTGTGCGGTGATGCTGAAATCCATTGCCGCCGGAACTGATGTCGGAATCACGCCCAAAATCCGGCAGAATGAACATCGTCGTTTTGTTCGCATATTCCGGTTCGCTCTGAATCGTTTTCCAAAGTTCCGAACAAAGCCGGTCCGAACGCTTAATGCCATCCAGATAAAGTGAAAACGCGCCTGAATGCGCGACATCGATATCGTGCAGCGTAATCCAAAGCAGGCTCGGCGCCAGCCGCTTCATAAGCTGTTTCACAATGTAAACCGAAAGCTCATCCGGACTGGCCAAGCTCTTTGCGTGTGTAATGAAGTCAGCCACCGAAACTTTAAAAATGTCGGCCAGTTGCTTTAACTCAACATCGTTCCCGCCAATCACCGGGCTAAATGCCTGCGATTCGTAATTGTCTTGCAGCAGATGATTGAAATCCGCACCCGCCCCATTCGCCAGCGCCGCCGCCAGCAATCGCTTGGGAAGAATGACACCCGCGCCCAAACCCTTGCCGTAGTCTTTGTTTACACTCTCGCCAATGCCGTTAAAGCCATTACTGGGCGCAATCACCCAAGCGTCACTTGCCGGCCGCTTCAAATCTTTGCGGAAATATTCGAACACCGTTGGGTTGCCCGGCGACACTGCCGCGAAATTATTGAACGTTTCGTAAACACCCGTCGCCAAACTGGCCGTGGCCACATAATGCCCCAAAATGCCCCGGTTAATCACTTGTGTGAAAAACGTAGAGCGCGGCGCCAATTCAGCCAGCATGTGCGGAATGTTGTCTTGGCCGTCCGGGTGAAACGTTTCGTCGTCGCGCGCTCCACCGCCGAACGTGACCACCACTGCTTTCTTCGAACTCGACGAAGCCATTGCCCGCAAAGCGGACGGTGCCAGCAACGCCGCGCCCGTGGCTTGCCGCAAAAAATCGCGTCGGCTTCGCGAAATGGCGGCTGCTATCTCCCGCGGACTGGCATCGGAAAGGCTAACACTACGAGGCATGGACAAGGCTCGCTGCTATTATCTCCAATCGTTCAGCCGGTTCAGATCGTTAGCAGATGTCCTTTCTTACCCACGTTCCAAGCTAGAGTTTTCCCCAGTTCTTCATGCACTCCGGCCGCTTCGTGAATATGGCCGCAGAAAAAGTATGCTGGCTGCTGCCGATCGATGAACTCTTTCACCGCCGTGCTGCCATAGTGCTTTCCCCGCTGCGCTTCATCCAACAAGGTGTCTTTCGGCGGACAATGACAAATCAAGATCAGCGGATTTAATGCCGCAAACGGCGTCAATCGTTCCGAAAGTTCCTTCTCGCTATATTCTCCCGGCGTGTCAAACGGGGTCGGATTCGAACAGCCCAAACCGGCCACATGATAACCGCTTAGCTCAAAACTAGTGCTGTGCAAGTTGTGAAAGCCGTATTGCTGGCAAAATACCTTCATATCCGCCACCGATTCGTGATTTCCCGGCATCAGCCACAATCGATCCGCGCGTTTGGCCAAAATATCGGCAGCCTTTTCCAAGCCCCGGCCCCAGTTCGCCAAGTCTCCCGCAGCCACGTAGTAATCCGCTTCCTGGCCCATCAGCTTTTCAAGCGCCAGCCAATCCTCATGAATATCGGAAAAGATGAGCAGTTTCACTGAATTTGATCTTATCTGGTAACGCAGAGGCGGTTCTCTACGTTTAACTCTTAGGGCGGGTTACAGCGGTGAATCGATATATTTGTCTTGTTGGTGTTCTGGCAATCGCCGCGGTTTTTCTGCGCGCCGACGATCCGGTCTTCAAAAGCGACGTTGCGCTGTCACGCGTAGATGCGCAAGTGGTAGACCGCAATGGCCGCGCCATCAGTGGTTTGCAGGTTCGCGATTTTATTCTGCGTGTAGACGGTAAAGTAACGCCCATCAAAAATTTCGACAGCGAAAGTATGCCCATTGATATTCTTCTGCTGTTGGACGTGAGCGGCAGTATGGGTCCGCATGTTCAGCGCATTGCCGACGCCGCGCAACAAGCATTGAACGTTCTGGCGGAGCATGACCGCATCGCCATCATGACCTTCGATACGCGCACCCGCGAACGGCTTCCTTTCTCCGATAGCCGCAGTGAAGTGACCGGCGAGTTACGGCATCTGGTTCGTTCCGAGAGTTTCAACGGTGGTACGCGCATCACCAGCGCCATGATTGAGGCCGCGCAATATGTGCAGCGGCATGCCCGCGCGGATGCGCGCCGCGCCATTGTGATTCTGACCGATGACGAAACCCAGGATTCCGAAGATGAGCCCCGCGTAGAAAGCGCTTTATCGCGCGCGAACGCGGTGCTGAGTTTCTTGCAAGCGCCTTATGATCCTCCTACCATGACCAATCGTGGGCCCGGTGGTGGACGCCGAGGTGGCGGTATCGGTTTAGGCATTCCCGGTGGTGGTATTGGTTTCCCCGGAAGCGGTGGTGGTTGGCCCGGCAGCGGACGCACTCCTGGTGGCGGTGGCGGCGCTGGTGGTTATGACCCATCCCACAGCGCTGGTACCGAGAGCATTGCCCGCGATTCAGGCGGCGACACTATGTCGATCAATGATGCTTCTGCGCTTGAAGATACGCTCTCTCGCCTTCGGCAACGCTACGCGTTGCATTTCTACCTCACCGAAGAGGGGCAGGCGAAATCGCACCATGACATCCGCGTGGATTTAACCACCGAAGCGCGCATTCGTTTTCCCGAAGCCGACGTTCGTTCCCGCCGTGTCTTCATGACCAGTGGCTCCAACGAAAATAGCGGACCAACGGTTGTTACCCATCAAACAGCCCCGTCTGATCCGATTCCCGGCGACGACAACTATAACAATTCTTCGCAGCCCACCCCCCGGCGCAAGCGCATGGCTGTGAATGAGGATTCTTCAGGCCCAGTGGTGAATACTTTGGATACTCCCAACGATACCGCTCCGGCCACAACACCTGCCGCCACTCCGGCTACAACGCCTGCGCCGACTTCTAACACGACCACCCCAACAACTCCGCCAAAAAGCGGCTGGCCGCGCACTGACACGAGTAATCCCAAACCGTAATTGCCGGCAATATGCTGTACTGACTTCTTGCATCTCAGCCTCAAGAATCTGTTCGCCGCTGCCGCATGCGCTACGGTGTTCTTGTTCACATTCGTGAGCATTCGCTTGCCGCTTGATCAAGACCTTGGCAGCAAGGCGGCAAAGGTCGAGAGCCTTTCCCGGCTTCCGCTCTTGGCCTCGCCCGCGCACGCGCCGTTCTACTATCGCGAAGCGTATTTCGGATTCTACTATCAAGTCCAAGCGCTGTTCCATAAAGTGCTTCCTGGCACTGCCGTCGCCAGCACCGGCTATTCCGCAGCCCTGTGCGGTGTCGTTTATCTCATTGGGCTCGCCATCTATTTGCACCGCCTTACCGGTATCGGCCCGTGGTGGTCGCTCTTTCTCTTTCTGAACACGCCCGCACTCGTGGTGAACTTCTTATACGGCAATGAGGCTTCGCTTTCCATGGCGCTGCTTGTTCTCTCAGCCGCACTCATCTCACTTCGCCGTGGCATAACGTGCGACGCCCTCGCTGGTCTCTTGCTTGGCTTGTCCTTCTGGTGCCGGCCTGACATCGTACTCATGGCGCCGTTCATCCTTGTCCTGCTCGCTACTGATGGTTCCAAGTTGCGTTTCGATTGGCGACGCATCGTCGCCGCTGGCCTGAGTGCGGCCATCACGATTGTTGTCTATTGGCTGCTGGCTGTAAGAGCGTTCCCCTCCGAGACTGCCTTTCCCTGGATTATCGATTGGCGCATCTTCGCGGTCTACTTATTCTTCGGCTTCGGTCCAGTTCTCTGCGCACTAGCGCTACTCGGCCTATTCAAAGTTTCCAAGACTCAGTGGCTCTTGCCGCTCAGCACCATCGTCCCGCTCTTCTACTACTTCCGCGATCTCGGTTCACCCAAGTACATTCTCGGCCTCGCGCTCGGCACAACACTTTGCGCAGCTTGGGCTATTACCGCTGCGGGACCAAAGTTCAAGTTGCTGACTGTCGCAGCATCGCTGGTGTTCTGGTTCGTCTCCTTTACTCCGTTCGGAGTCTTTGGTCCGTCACGCGGTGGCCACTGGGTCGCGCCCGCAGGCCATGGTCCGGTTGCTTTCGGCTCATATCTTTCCTTCTACGAACATCTTCGCGACGGCTTCTTCGGTGCGCGCTACGAAGCGCTCGAACGAACTTGGGATTTGGTTCTGCGCAACCGAAAACTTGATCCGCGACCAATTCGCCTCATCGGTTCGTCCGACGATCACATGCTCAATCTCATCTGCGAGCAGCGCGGCTTGGCTCGATCCACCGTACCCGTTACCATTGATCTTCCCGGCGTTTATATCAATCAGCCCAACCGTTTCGTGATGATCTTCAACGGCTATACGCGTCTGTCCTATCTCACAGCTCCCGGTGCAGAAACGAAAGTTCGCGAATGGCTCGCCACCGGCCAAGTGGCGAAGTTGCCCGGTGATGACGCGCAGCAGGCGCTGCCCATGATTGTAGAAATTGGTTCGACCGTGACAAACGGATCGAAAGAACTGGGCCAACGCATTCTCTTCGCCGATGCGCAAGCTAAAAGCAGCGGCCTTGCTCCTTTGCAATACTTCACTGCCGATTACGGAGCATTCTGCTTCGTTCCCACATCTGCGCAAGCCGTGCCCATCTTGTACAAAGACGCCGATTTCACGGCCACCACTTCCTGCCCTGCCAACATTTTGCTGTGGGGGAACTGGTGGCCTTCTGTCTACTACCGCCAACACGCCGACCGCGCCCGTGATGCCCTTGTCGGTGGCAAGCGTTGACGCTAAAAAACGTCCTTGCTTTCCACGTTCGCTTCCACATCTTTCCGCATCAGCAGCACCGTGCGCATCTCTTTCTTCGCTACCATCGGCAGTTGATCCGTTTCATGCAGCGACCCCTCCTGCGACGAATTGCCATAGCTAGTGATGGCCCGCGCCCGATTCGGACTGCCGAACTCCACCAGGCACACAAACGTATCTCCCATCACGGCATGCCGTTTGGGGGCATTTCCCGGCGCATAGTTAAAGACTCGAAATGCTCCTAACGCTCCGGGACCGCCGTTTGCCGGTAGATCGACATTCCCAAGCTGCAATCGCCGCCAGTCACCCCATGGCGCATCCACTGCGCCGTACCTCTTCACCGCTTCGTCTGATGCGGCTTCGAGCAGCGCAACCAACGCGGCCGGCGTCTGCTTCAACCCGCGCGGCGTATCGAACGGCTTCATCAGATCAAGCGGCACTTCGAACTTCAACTTCGACGCAATGATTTCGAACAAAAGCGCACCCCGGCTGTCCGCTTCCGTCTGCCGGTCCCAAGCTTTTAGAACCTCACCCGCATGTTTTGCCTTCGCGCTGTCCGATTGTTCCGCCGCCTTCACCAGTTCGTCCACTGTGCGGTCCGCCAGTTCCAAGCGAGTCGAATACTTTAGCTCTTTCAACTCGTCAAAGCTGATCTTGTCATGCTCCGTCAACATACGCAGAGATCTGGTCGTGCGCCACAATTCATCTCGGCCAGCCGTCGTATAAGGCGGAAAGTCCGCTGCCTTCAGCACCGTCGGATAAGTCGAAGTCCATGGCGGATCATTCGTGTTCTGAACAAAGCCGCTCGGCGGATCAATCACCTTTGGCAAATCCTCGTAGCTGTGAATCTTAGTCCAAAGGGTTTTCGATGTTGTTCCATCTACGACTCCGTGCCAGAAAGCGCTGTCACCTTGGCCGCGCACAGGCAGCGTTCCGTTGAACAAATACATGATGTGCCCCGCTTTGTCGGCGTAGGTAATATTGAACGTCGGAACCTGTAGCCTGCTCACTTGCGCCTGATATTCAGCAAACGTATGGGCCAGCGCCATCTTCCAATACTGTTCAATACCAAAGGGCCGATCGAGTCCCGCCGTTCGCTGCGCCACCACCATGCCGTCTTTGTCCCAAACCACCGGACCATGCACGCTGCTCTTAATTACCAGCGTTTCATCCGCGCGCCCGCGTATCTTCATCGTTTCCGAATGCGTCTCAAACGGTTTGCAAACTCCGTCGAACATATAGCAGTTGTCGTGCACTTCCAGCTTGTATAAGTCGTTCGCATCAATTGAGTTCACCGTTTGCGTAAACGCCAGATAATCGCTGAATACAAAGCGCAGCATAGGAAACCCAACCTGGCTCGCACCATAGAGATGAATGCCGGGCGCGTTGAGATCGATCTCGTAGTAGGTGAACCAATCGCGCCAAGGCAAATGCGGATTCATCAGAATCATCGAGTGACCGCTGGCCGATTTTTTCGGCGCAATCGCCCAGGCGTTCGATCCGATTCCGCCCAACGCCGGATTGTGTCCCGTCACCAAACCTTCCACCGCGCCCGCATTGGTGAGGTAGCTGAACTGCATAATGCGATGAGTGTGAATCACCGCGTCCGCACCCGTTACAGGCAGCACACGCTTCCGTTCTTCGTTCAGCGCTTCCGGATGCCGCTTGGCATATTCATTCATTCCGGCGGCCCAAGCATCCAAATATTTCTTGTATTCCGGCGTCTGCTGCTGGTACCACTGCTCACCGCGCTCCGGCACGCCATTCACGCGCACCCAATGATCCTGCTTTATGTTTTCGTCACTTGGCCCCGGGCCCCAATATTCCGCGGCGCGCCCGCGCGATTCGCCGTAGAGCTTTAAAATCAAATCGCCATGGCTTTGCATCGATGCATAGCCATAACCGAAAAACAGGCCTTCCATGTTTTTCGCGTACACGTGCGCCACGCCGTAGTGGTCCCACAAAATCTCAACCTTTGGCTGTGCCCAAAGTGGTAATGAACACAACAGCAGAGCAAATAAGCGCATGTCGGGCAGTATGCCATATGCAACAGCGCGATACTGCAATTTGGGCTCTCGTTTGGGCTATCCATTTGTTTTCTCACTGCCGGAGCGGCTGGTGCGATCCATCAGCGCACTTACCGGAGGTCTGCTCCGCGAAGCGGGTGTCATCCTGCTGCCCGCGCGTTTGCGCCGAACTGCGCTTTACCGCGTCATGGTGGAAGTGACGCTGCGCTTCCTCATTGAGGAACTCGGCCGCGTCAAAGGTGTCTATCCAAAGAACGAAGATCTGGAAGGCTTTCTCGTCAAGCGCACCGCCAGCCACGGAATCGAATTGCTGGGCCTGCTTACGCTGCACGTTTCGCCTATCTGGGTGCTCGCCGCGCTGGCTGATGCCACTGGTGCCGGCCATGCGCTCATCGAACAGATTGCCGAATCGCTAAAGCAGGAGGGTTTGCTTGATCGTGAATCGCATTTCGAAAATCTCGATCAGGTGCTGAACGGGCTGGAGCGCACGAGCGCGCAACTAGCCGACACCCTCAACATGCCGCCGGTGACGTTCAGCGGTTTGCGCCGCGAATGGGAAAAGCTGAGAGAAGTTCTGCCCACCGTTCCTTCCGCGAGCCTGCCGAATCTAAACACGCTAGAAACCCTTTGGACCAAACTTGTGACGGTGTCTGCCGCCGAGCATCAATCGGTCTTTACGCTCTGCTCAACTCTTGCCGTGGGCACCCTATCCGAATTGCCCGCTAGTGTCTTCTGGCTATCGCGCGCGGCTCAAACAGCGGCTAAACGTACGGGGCAGTTGCTGGGCGAAACTCTGCTCGACCATTACGTCCTGGCGCTGAATGAGATCACGGCGGAGGGTTTTCTCGTTTATTGGCGCAAACAATTTCGCCCTTATCTGAGCGCCGCCGCCTTGCAATTTGCCCCGGCTAACGAATCCACCACTGAACGTCTGCTACGTCCGAAAAAGAAACCGTTCCTCCAGCCTCCCTTTCCGCGAATTACAATGCAGATATGCGACGCCGAACCTTTCTCAGCCTTAGTCTTTCGCTAGCCGCGGGTAGCCGCTTTGCCATGGCCTTCGCCAAGGGCCCCAGACTAGTTAAAATTGTGGAGTTCACCGACTCCGGTCAGCGCAAAGGAGTCATGGAAGTGGAGAAGGTGCAAAAGTCTGACGCCGAATGGAAGAAACAGCTCACGCCTGAGCAGTTTGATGTGACGCGCCACGAAGGCACCGAGCGCGCGTTTACCGGCAAATATTGGGATAACCACGAGCACGGCATTTACAAGTGCATTTGTTGTGAAACTGCGCTATTCTCGTCAGACACCAAGTTCGAATCGGGCACCGGTTGGCCGAGTTTCTGGGCGCCCTTGGCCAAAGAGAATGTCGTTGAGCATACCGACATGAGCTTGGGTATGATTCGCCGCGAAGTGAAATGTGCCAAATGCGATGCGCATCTGGGCCACGTTTTCGACGATGGCCCGCGCGAACATACCGGCCTGCGCTATTGCATGAACTCGGCGTCGTTGGATTTTGTAAAAGGATAGACTTTGTAAAAGGCTAGCCCTTACATTTGCACCATACCTTAACCGGGCATTTTCAACATCACAAAGGATTCGTCTCGCGGTTTCTGAAAAGCCCGCGCGACGTCATTGTCTATCTTCCGCCGAATTATTACCACGCGCACCACGCGCGCTATCCGGTGTTGTATATGAACGATGGGCAAAATCTTTTTGATGCCGCTACTGCGTTCGGCGGAAATGAATGGGGTCTGGATGAAACAGCCGAGCGGCTGATTAAAGCGCACGAAATTCAGCCGCTCATCATTGTTGGCATTTATAACACCGGTCTGGAACGCGTAGCTGAGTATACCCACGTGAAAGATAAGCGCGGCCGCGGTGGACGTGCCCGAGCGTACGGCAAGCTTGTGGTGAATGAGTTGAAGCCGCTGATTGACCGCGAATATCGCACGCTGACCGATGCGGCCAATACCGGGATTGGCGGTTCATCGCTTGGTGGTTTAGTCAGCATGTATTTTGGCCTGGAGCATCCCGAGATTTTCGGCAAGCTTCTAGTGATGTCGCCCTCTGTGTGGTGGGGGAACACGGCGATCCTCAAGGAAGTGGCTCGTATTCGTCACAAAATCCGCCAGAAGATCTGGCTGGACGTGGGCGGCAATGAAGATTCAAAACCTGAGATTTGCGTACAACAGGTGAAAGCACTTCGCGATGCCTTGGTGGAAAAAGGCTGGGTGCTGGGTGACGAATTGTTCTTCACGGAAGACGAGGGCGGCGGCCACAATGAAATGGCTTGGGGTCATCGCGCGCCCGACGCGCTCAAGTTTTTGTTTCCGCCCGTTCGCGCGTAAATCCCGATGCGTTCGACAACCGGTTTGCGCGTGTCGTCGTCAATCACGATTTCGTCGGTAAGCGATTCGTGCCTGAGTACAATGACTTCGCTGATACGCTGCCACTGACCGCCGACTCTTTTTGCCACGGTCGTAAATAGAGAATCGCGCACGAAAATTTTGTTTACGCGGGCAGCTTGGTCGGGCGGAAAGTGCGGCATTACTTTTCCTCCGGCATAACCGACTGCGAACAACTCTTGCACGTGGCCTAGCAATGAGTAATACGTTGGGTAATCAGCCACCACCGTGTCTTCTTCGGTGACGTGACTTAAGCTTTCGTAAACCGTCTGCGTGCCTTGGTTCCAGGCCTTCCACCAGAAGCGGCCTGCACCTCCCATGAGCAAAAGCAACAAGATCACGGCGGTGACAGTTCGATGTCCGAGGCGTCTCCAAGCGGCTAAAATCGCCACTGTTGCGGGAACCGTCCCCATGTAGGCGTAATAAATCGGATACTTTCCCAGGAGTTGAATCGCAATCGGAATGACGATGGCGCACGCGACTCCGAAGCCGGCGAGTTTTTGCGCAAGTGAATGTTTCGAGCGCTTTGCCAAGAACCAAGCAGCGATTCCGCTGACGATCAAAACCGGTGAGGCGTAATCACGCAGTGGAGCGGTGAGGATGTCGGAAGGAACGAACGCGGTAGCGCCATTTTTCAGAAGCAAACTCTGCAGCAGTCGTCCCGCGCTGCTATGCGTTGAAGCCACAGTTGACTCGAGAAAAATCCGCAAGACGTGATGGCCGGCGTAAACCCCAGCCAGTACCGCCGCACCGGTTGCCGCGCCAGCAATCCAAATCATGATCTCGCGACGCGTGAACGCTCGAAACCAGATCTGCAACAGCGCTCCAAGAATCACCACAAAAGCCGCGTATTGCAACGCCGCTGGTACCGCAAGCAGTCCCAAAACGAACAGCACGATCTCTCGCCAACGCCAGGTCCGTTCCACAAAAACAAGTGCTGTGGCGCACAATAGAAATACCGAGACGCTATCGGGCCGCCCCGCACGCTCAAGGAATGCCAACGGTTCGCAAACAGCCAGCGCCAGGATGATCGTCAACGAAGTTGTGTGATCCTCCAGGCGTTTCAAACAAAGTAGGATCATCAGCAACGAAACCGCGATCAAGCCGAGCCCGAAGACCCGAACGACGAATGCTGTGATGCAGAATAACTTCAACCAACCAGCCAACAGCAACGCATATAACGGCGGGTAGCTGGCCCAGAGTTCCGTACTCGGTTGGTTAAACCATCCCGCGCTAACAAAGCCTTTCCCTTGCGCCAAGTGGATTCCGGCATCGGCAGAAAGAATCTCATCTACCCAAACCCCGGGGTACCCTGTCAATGTGAGCAGGTTCACCGCTAGCCAAAGGAACAGCGCCAGCCAAAAAAGTCTCTTCACTCGTGAACTCTTGTCATGTCATTTTCGTAGCATAGTGAGAGTGGAGTAGCTAAGCAAACCCTATGGCTTTTTGTACCAATTGTGGCGCCCAAGTGGCCGATACCTCTAAGTTCTGTGTTAACTGTGGCACGCCGATGGGCGCTGCTGCCGCTTCGTCGGCGGGGGCACGCTACACACCACCCCCTCCGCCACCGCCCACCGCGGCGCCGGTCATCCCGCTTAAGTATGACGTGGAAGGCCACAACCTGCAGATTGCCCGCGTGCATTTGCAACCTGGCCAGGAGATCTACGCCGAAGCCGGCAAGATGATCTATAAATCGTCCAACATTGATTGGACCACTCGCATGACGGGCCAGTCTATCGGCGATAAAATTCTCGGGGCGCTGAAGCGCAAAATGATGGGCGCGTCTCTGTATTTCACTTATTTTCAATCCACTGGTTTGCCCGGCGAAATTGGCTTTGCCGGTCATTATCCGGGCAAGATTCAGGTCTTTGACCTCGCCCCCGGCCAAGTGATCATGGTGCAGCGAGATGGCTTCCTTTTTGCGCAAAGCAGTGTAGCGATCGATATCGCCATGGTCCGCCGTCTCGGTGCCGGCCTGCTGGGCGGTGAAGGATTTATTCTGCAGAAACTCGTTGGCCCGGGCTTGGTATTCATTCATGCGGGCGGCGATCACGTGGACTACAGCTTGGCTCCCGGCGAAACATTACAGGTGCAGACGGGCCATCTTGTTGCCTTTGAACCGACTGTGAATTACGATATTCAAATGGTAGGTAACATCCGCACCGCCATTTTTGGCGGCGAAGGATTATTCCTCACCACGCTCACTGGCCCGGGTCGCGTTATTTTGCAGAGCATGACGCTGGAACGGCTGCGGCACGAATTGGCTCCTGCCGAGCATCGCGGTTCAGGCCAGGAAATGAGCAATCCGCTGGGCGCTCTCGCGAGCGGCAATCTAGGCGCGTTCTTCGGTTCCGACGAATAGATCAGGCCTCCTCGGCCCATAGCCGGGTAAGAAGGGCTTTCCATTGCGCGCAGAAGGCTGGTTCGCCATATTCTTCGGCGCGCTTGCGAGCGGCTCGCCCCATCTCGCAAACTTGTGCTCGATTATGAATCGCTTGGGCAATCGCAAAGGCAATTGCTTTGGCGCTGCGTTCCA